>PMDK01000141.1 GCA_003154425.1 Ignavibacteriota bacterium | reverse complement strand
TTCCTCGGTACATTTGTATCCTGAACAACAGAGCCTGTGCGCTGGCGCAGGCGCGGTTTTCCGTTCTTGCTGTCGATGCCGTGCTGTGTGCTTGAACCCGCTCAGGGGACACTTCCGCTTTCACGGGGCTTCTCCCTCCGCAAGAAACTCTCTCCCCTTTGGCGCACGGACCGGCATGATCAAGGCATTTCTCCACAATTCGGAACTGAATGACCCTTTCGGTACGATGTAGTGTTCTTCTCCTTGTCTTCTTGCTCCCCCTGCACGCACACGCACAGCCGTTCAGGGTTGACACGCTTGCCCGGGGGCCCGCGATACAGCTCCCGTCTGCCATCGCGTTTGTACCGGGAGCGGAGGACAGGTTCTTCTTCGCCGAGCGGAGCAGCGGACGGGTGCGTCTGTACGACGGTTCGCTCCGTCCCGGTGCCTTCCTGACTGTTCCCGTGGAGGACGAGAGTGAGCAGGGACTTCTCGGCCTGGCGGTCCACCCCCTCTATCCTGATTCCCCTTTTGTCTACGTGTACTACGTCCGGGCAATCGACCGGGCCGGCATTCTCGAGCGCTACCGTGACCAGGGGGGCGAAGGGGTCTCGCCGCAGTTGCTGCTGTTCATTGCACGGCGCGATGAAGCCACGCAGAACAACGGGGGGACGCTCCGGTTCGGTCCGGATGGAAAGCTGTATGTTGCGGTCGGAGATCACGGGGCAAAGCCGTCGAATGCCCAGGATACGCTCGGAGGAAGAAATCTTCGCGGGAAGATCCTGCGTCTGAATCCGGACGGGACGGTCCCCGCCGACAATCCCTTTCCCCGGAGGTATTTCTGGGCTCTCGGCTTTCGCGACCCTTCAGGTCTCGGGTTCGATCCGGTGAGCGGGCGGCTCTACGTGACCGAGGGGGGGACGCCTGTCAACGAGGTGATCGCAGTTTCCCGTGGGGCGAACGTCGGCTGGCCGGGACGCCACAGGAGCGCGCCCGACCCGGAACACCTCCCGGCGGTCCTGTACAGCACGGGACACGGCGATCAGCCTGACTTCACCGGGATCGCCGTCTACCGGGGGGAATTGTTTCCGAGACTGAACGGGAGAATACTCTTCGCGGGGAACGCCGACCCCACGCTCTGGGCGGGCACGCTGAACAGGGCCGGGGATTCGCTCTCCGCCGATCCGTTGTACCGTTCCAACACCGGTTTTTCGGATGTTCAGGTCGGTCCGGACGGCTGCATTTACCTTGCGAACGGTCCCTACCGGGGGAGCAGAATCGTCCGGCTCTCACCCGTTCCGCCGCAGTTTGCTTCCGGGCCTCCGCTGAACTCCGTCCTCGGAGAGCGGTACATCTACACGCCGGCGTTTCACGGCACCCCACCGGCGCTCGAGATTCTGAGCGGTCCCGGCGGGATGATCATCGACTCGACGGACTGGAGCATTCACTGGGTCCCGACGAAGGCGGAAGCGCTCGAGGGGAAACAGACCGTCGTTCTCCGCGCGCGCAATGGCGCCGGGTCGGCCGAGCAGCGGTTCACGGTGACGGTTCAGAATATCAATGAGCCCCCGTTCCCCTTCGCGCTCACGTCCCCTCCCGAAGGAACGGAGCGCCGGTTCCTCGGCGAGGATCCTCTCGTGACGTTCAACTGGGCGCCGGCGCACGACCCGGACCTGGACACCGTTCGATACACGCTGCAGGTCGACACCGTCGCCACGTTCAGCAGCCCGTTTCTCATGAACATCGACGCAGGGACCGCCAACTCCCGCCGCATTCCGCTCCCTCAGGCAAGCAGCGTCTATTTCTGGCGTGTGGCGGCCACGGACGGCCGGAACCTGACGCTCTCCGTCCCCCGTGTGTCGCGCATCGAAGTGATCTTCTCGAAGTTCCTCGGCCGCGAAAGGGCCCGGCACGTGGAGCCTGTCCTCGAACAGAATCTTCCCGGGCCGTTCAATCCGGTCACTCCGGAGCCGGGCATCAGGTACTCGGTGCCGCGCGACGGCTACGTGCGCCTCACCGTCTTCAATCTGCTGGGACAGGAGGTGGCCCGTCTGTACGACGGCATGCAGCAGGCGGGAACATACGAGGTGGGGATCGCGGGCGTCAACCTCCCCAGCGGAATCTATTTCTACCACCTCATCACGCCCGGCTTCGCCGAAACCAAGAAAATTGTGGTCGCCCGGTAACCCCCTGAGTCACCGTGTCCGGCGTATGATCACGATGGTCTTGTCGTCGGAGTAGTCTATGAGCCTGTTGTGCAGCTGCACATCTTCGATGATCAGCTGGCAGATCTCCTTCGGTGATTTCGCCCTGAGTTCCTTCAGTTTGCCGATCAGCCGCTCTTCGCCGTACATCTCCCGTTTCTCGTTCGATGCCTCGACGATGCCGTCCGTGTAGAGCATCATGATGTCGCCGCGGCGCATGATCGTAAATTCTGTCCTGTACTTCTCCGCGGGGAAGGGGCCGATGATCTGTCCCGTCGCCCCCAGTTCTTCGGTCCCTCCGGTGGCTGCGTGGAGGACTACCGGGAAGCAATGTCCCGCGTTCACGTACGACACGAGTCCGTTGTCCGAGTCGGTGAACTCGGCGAAGACCATCGAGATGAAGTGCTCGGTGGTGAACGTCTTGTTGACGAGGCGGTTCAGCCGTCCGATCAGCGTGCTGATCTTCGTCTGGAACTCGACCCCCATCCGTATGGCGCCGGAGACATACAGGGCCTGCGCGGCGGCCGAGAGCCCCTTGCTCGCGGCATCTCCGATCACAACAGCCAGGCGGTCCTTGTCGTCCGATGCCTGCAGGTAGTCGAAGAAGTCCCCCCCCACGATCCGTTCGGAGAGCGAAATGCCGTACAGATCGTAGTTGCTGAACTTGAGCTCGTGAACCGGGAGTATGCTCCTCTGGATTTCCCGCGCCTTGTCCAGGTCGCGCTCGAGGTCCTTCGCCTTCCTCTCGCTCCTCCGGTTGCGGAGGGCGGACGTGAGCGCGCTGCCGATGATGTTCAGCGCGTATGTCATGTCCTCCTTCAGGAAGTCCGCGTTGATGGCAAGGATGTACTGATAGAGGTTGTAGCCCTTCCACAGGACCTTCTCGCCGATCCCCGTGGCCGAGTAGTGCGTGATCCCCTTCTGGCGGAGGTAGCGGTTTGTTTCGGTCCCGACGACGGTTCCCCTCTTGTCGAGCTGGCCGAACAGCGGGTAATCCAGAACCCGGATCCGGAAGTTCTTCCGTATTTCCTCGATCTCGCCGTACTGCCGGAGCAGGCGGTATGTGCCCGAATTCTGCTCCAGTTTCCAGATGCGCCCCCCCTTGATCGGGATGGCCTCGTTGACGATGATGTTCTCGAGTATGTGACCGAGGAGTTGTTCTTCGGTGCGGAACTTCTCGTCGCTGAGGACCCTGATGGTCCTGTAGAGCTTGTGTTGATCCATGGTCTCCTGTGAGGCGGAACGTGCGTGTCAGTCGTGGTATTTCATCTCGCCTACCCTCAGGGCGATCTTTAGGCGGTCTTCCTTCCGTGGAACAGCGCAGGAATACATCGCGCTGTACGCACAGTACGGGTTGTAGGCTTTGTTCAGGTCAATCTCGTACCGGTGGGTCGGATCATGGAGATCGTCTCCGGCGTCCAGATAGCGTCCGACCTCGTACGTCTCATGCCCCGTGGTGCTGTCGGTGAACCAGATACTCATCGTCTCGGGGTACCGCGAGTACCTCTCGGGGTCGTACCGGCTGAATTTGTAAACGTTCAGGCGGAGCAGAACCGGCTCCCTGCCCCTGCCGGGAACCGGGAACTCGACGTAGCCGTAACGGATCTGCCGCCGGGCTTCTCCCTTCGTTCCCATCACCTCCACCGTTTCCGGTTCCGCGTACGTGTGGAGGACCGACTCTCCGCAAAACGCCGGGTCGACGGGGAACCAGTTGATCCCGTGGTAGCGGGCGCTTGTATCGCGGACGAATGGGGAGTGGGGATCGTGCGCGAAGAACGCATCCTTCTCCGCGCGGTACGCCATGTTGTCCTCGCGGATGCGGAGGCTGTCGGCGTTCGTGAGGACCGGCAGGGCCGGCCTGTGGGAGCAGGAGGAGAACATCAGACCTGCGGCGATGAGAGCGCAGTGCAGGGATTTCATCGCACACCCTCCATGACGTGATGATATACCCGCTCGACGTTTCCGGCCATCGCCGCCGCCTGGTACCTCTGCTCGAAGAGGGCGAACGAGGCGCGTCCGAACGCGGACCGCTTCGGCTCGTCGTTGATGAGCCTGAGCAGGGCGCGTGCGAGCGCAGGCGGGTCTTCCGGCTCCGTCAGGTAGCCGGAGACACCCTCATCGATCATCGCGGCGATGCCGCCGACATTCGTCGAGACCACGGGGAGTCCGGACGCGAGAGCGCGGAGGATTGCGATCGGGAACATCTCCGATGCCAGTTCGAGCGATGAATGGCTGTAGATGTCGAACGCCGGATAGAGATCCCGCAGGTCGTCGCGAAAGCCGAGGAACCGGACGCTGCCGCTGAGGCCCAGTCGGGCGGCCTGCGCCTTCAGCTCACCCTCGAGCTCTCCGTCGCCGGCGATGAGGAACAGGACACTCGGGTTCTCTCGCGCGATGATCGCCGCAGCGTCGAGAAGGTAGCGGTGCCCCTTGAACGGGACGAGGCGTGCAAGATTACCGATTACCACCGTCCCCGCATCGATCCCCATCGCGCCTCGTATCCGGGCACGGGAGGCCGCCCGTACGTCGCCCGGGTCCGATTCGATCCCGATGGGGACGGTCGTCACCTTCTCCGGCGGTATGCCGTCCTCCCGGAGCAGGACGTCCCTGCCGGCATCGGCATCCGTGATGAAGTGCGATGTTCCGTACCTGTTTCTGAGCGCGTGGGTGATGTTGTGGCGGATCGAGTGCGCGCTGTGTATCCCCGCGACGTGCCGTGCCGGGGTGAACGCCGCCGCGATTGCCGNNCGGTCGTAATTGGCGTTGCTGTGGACGATCGTGATCGAGCGCTCACGCATCGCCCGCCGGAGCACCCGCGAGATCTCGAAGACCCTGGCCATATCGCCGTACTCGACGGGGATGACGGGGAGTGATGCCTCGGCGCATTTGCGGAGGAGGAGGTGGCCGGGACGGGCGGATACCCAGACCGTGTGGCCGCGGCGCGCGAGGTACCTGCCCAGTATCAGCACATAGTCTTCCCCGCCGGCGAATATATCCGTGGCGTTGGTGAGCAGGACGTTCATCGCTCAGCCGTTGCCGTAGACGTCGCCGATGCCGAACTTGCTGGCCGCCCAGAGAGCGAGATTCGCGGTGATTGCGGTGACAGCGCGGTTTTCGTCTTCCTTACGGACGACGAGGTCGTACGTGTCCGCGACAAACTTCATGTTCCGGAGGATTTTCCTCACCTGCGCCCGTGTCACGGTGCCGTGCCAGAAGGCGATCTGGCTCAGTATCATTCCGCCGTGGCGCCGCAGCAGTTCTCTGACGCTTATGACCTTCTCGGCCCTCGGTGTGCGGGGGACGCACACATGGGAGAGGTCTGTGAAGTATTCGTCCCAGAATGTGGCAAATATCTTGTTCTCGGGACGTCTGAGATAGCGGGCGCGTTTCAGGGAAAAGTGGGCCTTCGTCCGGACGCGGAACCGGGGGATGACAGGATGCAGGTCATAGAGCTTCCGCATCTGTGTCGGGTCTTCGGTGTCTCTTTCGGTGTACACCCACCGTTTCCTGAGTTTCCGCCAGGTGTCCACGCAAACGACCGGGGCCTTGCGGCTGTCGATGGAAATGAACTTGTCCCGTTCCATTCCCACCACGGTGATCCAGTGGTTCCAACCGTCAACGCACAGGAGCGCCGGGTACCCCCTTTTCAGCGATTTGACGAGCTCGCGCTTGGCCCTCTGCGAATCCTTGCGGCGGATGACCTTCATCTCGCAGTCACAGACCTTCGCCGCGCGGGCGAGCTTGATCTCGTCGGTCCCGGTCCACCAGTGCGTCCCGGCGATGTGCGAAATCCTGTTCTCGTCCACAATTCTGCCCAGCATGATGAGGGCATACTTCAAGGCAAACGGTCCGCACTGCCACTTGTTCGGCTGAGGATACAGTCCCATCGGAGAGGTAATTACCGGATCGAAAGAAGTCCTGAGAATGCAATGGTGGTCCCCGCAGGGACCACATTACATCATAGAATACGGAAAAGGGGGGGGATTTCCAAGGTGCGGTTTTTGGCGTTTTTGGACGATTTTTGCGGGTTTTACCTCTTTCTTGTCTCACGGATAAATATCGTCAGCCCGGTATCGGGGGGAGTGTGCCCCATCTGGCGCATCAGCGCGACGACCTGCCCCCGGTGAAACGTTGAGTGATTTACGACATGTTGCAGGGCCTCACTGTACCGGTATGTAAATTGCTCCCCGGTGAGCGTCGAAAAGCCGAATGTGTCCTCGAGCTTTTTGTCTGACTGCGAGCCGAGGAACTTTGCCAGTGCGAACCCTGTCTGTTCCCATGTCGCCTTCACATCGGCGACGGTCGGCACGTCGGTGGGCTTTATCGTCGCCTTGTCGGGAGTCCCAAGCATGCGCGAGAGCCACATCTTCTCGGCACCGACCAGGTGCGTGAGCGTCCCGTGTATGCTCCTGTGGCTGCTCTTCATGTCCCGCATGATCTCCTCTTCGGGGAGCGCCTCGAGCGACTCAAAAATCCTGTTGGTCGCCCAGGCGTTGTACGCGTTCAGCATCCTGATGTCCTGCAGTGTCATCATCGCCTCCTCTCTTCGTGTGTGTCACCCCCTCCGCTTTCCCGCCTTTTCCTTCAGCTCCGCGATCGCCTTCAGGGCGTCGAGAGGCGTCATTGCATCGATGTCAAGGCGCAGGATCTCGTCTCTCAACGGATCATCCTTGATCTCGAAGAGTGTCATCTGGATCTCTCCGGCGCGTATCCGCCCCTTCTTTTTTTCCTCATGGACGCTGAGCCCCGAGCCCTCGAGGTTCTTCAGGATCGCTCTCGCCCTGTCTGTCACCTCGTCGGGGAGACCGGCCATTTTGGCGACATGGATGCCGTAGGAATGGTCGGCGAACCCCGGCGTCACCGTATGGAGGAACACCACCTTGTCGCCGTACTCGCGCACGTCCACCTTGAAATTCCTTATCCGGGGGAAAAGATCCGCCAGCTCGTTGAGTTCATGATAATGCGTGGCGAAGAGCGTGCGTGCCCCGACCCTCTCGTGCAGATACTCGGTAAGCGACCAGGCGATGCTGATCCCGTCGAACGTGCTCGTTCCCCGTCCCACCTCGTCGAGGAGTATCAGGCTCCGGGATGTGGCGGTGTTGACGATGTGGGCGGCCTCGTGCATCTCCACGAGGAACGTGCTTTCGCCCGCGCTGATATTGTCGCTTGCGCCGACGCGCGTGAATATCCTGTCCACGATCCCCACGGAGGCGCTCCGGGCGGGGACGAAGCTCCCGATCTGTGCAAGCAGGACGATCAGCCCGGTCTGCCGGAGGAAGCTCGACTTTCCGCTCATGTTCGGTCCGGTAATGATCAATATCTGGTCGGAGGTGGTGTCGAGGTGGACGTTGTTCGGAGTGTATTTCTCCCCCGGAGGAAGAAGGCGCTCGATCACGGGATGCCGCCCGCCGGCAATATCGAGCACGGTGGAGTCGTTCACGTCGGGGCGGGTATACTCCAGCTCGACGGCGACCCGTGCAAGCGAAGAGAAGCAATCGAGAGTTGCGAGCGCCCGGGCGGTCGCCTGTATGGCGTCCGATTCAGAGGCAACCGCCAGCCGGACGTCGTTAAAGAGCTGTGTCTCAAGGGCGAGAGTCCTCTCTTCGGCATGCAGTATCCTGTCCTCGTACTCCTTCAGCTCCGGCGTAATGTACCGTTCGGCGTTTGTAAGGGTCTGTTTCCGGATGTAGTCGGAGGGTATCTTCTCCCGGTGTGTGTTGGTGATCTCGATGTAATAGCCGAAGACGTTGTTGAACCCCACTTTGAGCGAGGAGATGCCGGTTCTTTCCCGCTCCTTCCGCTGCATCTCTGCGATCCACTGCTTGCCGCTGAAGGCCAGCGTCCGCAGCTCGTCCAGCTCCGCATTGTAGCCTGAGCGTATGACCCCGCCGTCGGCGAGCGCGGCGGGCGGCTCGGGCTCGATCGCGCGTTCGAGGAGCGCGACGGTCCCGGGGAGTATGTGGAGCCCGTCGCGGACTTCGGCCACGGGAGGCGAGGCGGCTTCCCGGATCGCATCGCGCGCGTCGGCCACCGACTGGAGTGTACACTTGACCGCAATCATCTCCCGGGGTGTGGCGCGGGCGGTGCACACCCGGGTGTTCAGACGCTCCAGGTCGCCGATACGCCCCAGTATCGGCGCCGTGGCCTCGAGCAAATGAGCGGACCGCACTAATTCTTCCACAGCATCGAGCCTTCGGCGGATAGCCTGGACGCTGTTCAGGGGGTTGTTGACCCACTGCTTCAGGAGACGTCCCCCCATGGGGGTAAGCGTCCGGTCGAGGACTCCAAAGAGGGTTCCGTCGCTTGAGCCGGTGCTGGATGAAGTTATCTCGAGATTTCGTTTCGTCGAAGGATCGAGAACGATGTGGTCACCCACATCATACGGCGTGATCCGGCGTATGTGAAAAAGGTTCGATTTCTGGGTTTCCTGCAGATAGTGCATTGCCGCCCCGGCGGCAATCACCGCAAGTCCGCGGTCCTCCAGTCCGAATCCCTTCAGGGACTGTGTCTTCAGCTGTCCCGTGAGGAGTTCGCGGGCGTAGTCTTCGGTGTAGATCCAGTCGTCCAGCGTGCTGTAGAGCCCGGCGAACACCCCGGCAAGCATCCCCCGGAGGGTCTCAAGATCGCGCTTCTGGACTATGATTTCCGCGGGGCTCACCGAGGAGACCTGTTCCGCCAGGGCCTTGAGCGGGAATTCACTCGCGCGGAACTCGGCAGTCGTGACATCCACATAGGCGAACCCGATCACATCGCTCCCGGTCGCGAGCGGCGTGGGGATGACGATCGCCGCGAGGTAGTTGTTCAGCTTCTGATCCAGCACCCGGTCGGAGAAAGCCACGCCCGGAGTCACCACTTCGATCACTTCCCGCTTGACGATCCCCCTGGCAAAACGGGGGTCCTCCATCTGCTCGCAGACGGCCACGCGGTAT
The DNA here is from genome assembly GCA_003154425.1 of Ignavibacteriota bacterium. Taxonomy (GTDB): domain Bacteria; phylum Bacteroidota; class Ignavibacteria; order UBA10030; family UBA6906; genus Fen-1273. Next base: position 8,138 of record PMDK01000141.1, on the reverse strand, counting down.
CCGGCTTTCAGGAGTTTCGGGAGGTACGAATCGAGGGCGTGATGGGGGAATCCCGCGAGCGGGATCTCCCCGGCCGCTCCGTTCCCCCGTCTCGTCAGCGTGATGCCGAGAACGCGGGAGGTGATCTTCGCGTCTTCTTCAAACGTCTCAAAGAAATCCCCCATGCGGAAGAGAAGGATCGTGTCGGGATGCTTCGCCTTCACCTGGGCGTATTGCTTCATCAGAGGGGTGGACATGCAGGCAATTAACTCAAATCCGGTCCGAAAATCAACGAACGGAAAGAGGGGGGAAGAGCCCCGGGGGGAGGTTCCCCCCCCGGCGTGTCGGCTGAAACTCAGGAGAGGTTCAGTTGAAGCTCATGATGTGGTAGCTCTCCCACCACTGCGAAATCGCATACGTCTTCCTGATGAACCCCGGGTAGGAGGGGGGCCGGACATTCGGGTCCGAGAGGCGGTCGTCATATTTGTATCGCTTGTAGAATCCGCTCTGGAGATTTGCCGACCCGTTGAATGTTCCGACGGCGCCGCGGGAATTCTGGACGATGGATCCGAGCACGCGCAGCTCGCCGTTGATGGGGCGCGAAGAATAGTTCTCGGCAACGAACGAACCGGTCCGGGCGAATATGCTCCCCTGAATCGTCCGGTTCGTGGCCCCGGTGATATTGTCGGCAACAATCACGTCGTTGTTGGCGACCAGTCCCAGCATGTCGGTGCTAGGTCCGTAGCGGGGATCGTGCTGGTACAGTATGTCTCCCCGTATGACCAGGTTGTTGCCGGTGGCTGTCGGCGTGCTGTACGAGGCGATCGTCAGCCGTCCGTCCAGTGTCCCCTGGACGTTGACGACACCCGTCCCCATGATGACGCCGTTGAAATTGGGGTCGGCAAGGTTCACCGAATCGATGACCGGTCCCGTCTGGGTCTTCCGTACGTACGCTTTTCCGTCCCCCGCGGCCGGGCCCCTGGCATCGAGCGTCACCCAGATATCCGTTGTGTACTTTCGGCCGTTTGCGGCGGCGGCGGCGGCGGCGATGCCGCTCATGTCCGTGGGGAAATCGACCCGCGCCACCCCGGTTTCAGGTTGCGGGGGATTCATGAAGACAGCCTTGTTCGTGTATGTCTTTCCCCCGATCACCTGCGATTTCCCCAGGGGGGGGATGAACCCCTTGGATGTGGTGACTTTCTGCATGAACACGGGACTTCCGCTCACCGTCAGGTTGTCGTTGGAGTGGACCCGTCCCCAGACCGAATCGCCCGTTATCCAGAACACGCCGTTTTCGAGGTTGGTCATCCAGGCGAAGAGGGAAAAACTGTTGTTGGCGTTGCTGTTGAGCACCACTTCCACGGTGTCGCGGTATATCGTCCCGCCGGCAGGGTACGCAGAAACGCTCCGGAGCAGCTTCCCCTGTGAGACGAGAGAGGCCGTCGCAGAAAACGAACCGATGAACGCGGGACCCGCAAACGACTGACTCACGGTGGAAGACCCCGAAGAGCCCCATGTGGTGTCCCGGTACAGTTTCGCAAGCCCCACGTTCGCGCCCGCGAGTGCCAGGTTGTGCGAAGCGGTCATCGCCGTGTAGGCGGACATGTTCTCGACGGACCGAGTCCCCGCCGTGCTCAAATTCAGTATGGCATATGCCATGAGGAAGCTGAATCCCAGTATCAGTATAAGAGAGGCTTTTCCTCCCATGAGGGTTCCCCCGCGTTGTTGTTGTTCACCGTCTGAAATTCTGGGACGCAAGGCGCGTCTGCTGCCAGTACGAGGTGGAATAGAGCGCGTTCCGCTCTCCCGTCACGACCGCCCCCTGCGGGCGGTAGAGGGCGTACGGGTTCTGTACCTCCATCGAGATCTCCACCTCCTTGATCCGGCCGAGATCGGCGCCGGTCACCGGACCGGGGAGCGTGTCACCGGTGGCGGTGAGATAACGGAGGTGGAAATACGTAACGACCGCCGGGCTCGTCGGCGTTTCGCTGTTCACCTGGCGGTGGACGTACCTGTCCATTTCGTTCTGGGTGGCGGAAAGTTCAGACGTGGGGCCGAGCGAGTACCTGAGCGTATCGATGATGCCGTTGCGGCCGATATCCGTCAGGAATGAAATCGCGCTGTCCCCCGCCGCGAGGATCGTCTGCTGCCCCGGGGGGAGACCGTATCCCATGTTGCGGAATTCCCCCTCGATATACTGGACCTGCGTGATCAGCATCTCCTGTACGAGGACGTCCCCCTGGTACATGGAACTGTCCTCCGCCACCACATCCTGCGCCCCGAGGACATTGAGAAGGAGCATTCCCCCCATGAGTATCGAGATCAATACGTCGAGCAATGCGGACATCGCACGCGCTCCCGTCAGGAGAAGTGGAAGTAGCCCATCACAGTCGATGTTTTCAGCGTGTCGATGATCTCATCGGGACCCGGGACCGGAAATGTCCGCCAGGTCTTCATGTCGAGGCGCTTGAGATACGTCCGGTAGTTGACGGCCGTGCTGACATTGTTCGAATCGACGTATGCAACCGTGAAGAGAGTCCTGTACGTCCGCGATGAGCCTCCTGCAGTTTTGTCGTCTATGAAGCCGTTAAGATCGTCGAAATCATTGAACGAGTCGAATCCGGTCTCTCCCGGCTCGGGTCCCGGGGGATACGTCAGTGATGTCGGGGAACTGAGTGCAACGTCGGACGTGTCCGTCACCTGGTCGAAGGCGAGCCCGTTTGCATACTCGATGTATGAGGTGGCAATCGTTGTCGCGAGGATTCCGTCCTGCCCTCCGGAGATATCCGTGCCGATGCTCCCGATCGAGGAATACACTCCCTGCAGGATCGTGGTCAGGAGTATGAACGCTCCGATGGTGAGAAATGTCTGGCCGGTTGACATCGGCGGGCCCCCCAGAGGTGGTGCGAGTGGTTGACGATCAGCTGCGATGCAGGAGCATGGCGGAAATTCGTATAGAGAGGTAGCATAATTTCTTTTCACCCGCTGTGATGTGCTACACACAAGTCCGGTAAACTGGCACACGGGTTCGCTATGTGACACAGCGCACAAAAAAGCCGGTTTCGTAAAGAACCCGGCTATTCCAGCTGCCTGTGATGTGTTACGGAAACAGACCCCCTCATTTCTCCAGAATCGTGAATATCCCCTCGATCCGCCCCATGGGGGCCGAGATCTGAATCCCCGCGACATTCCCCCTGACACGTTCAAATGTCTCGCGCGCTATCGTCACCCCTTCTGCAAACCCTTCCTCCTTCGTCGTCGTCTTGCGCATCCTTTCGAGTATCTCCCCCGGCACGGAAGCGCCCGGAACCTCGTTGTTCATGAACTCTGCATTGCGGTACGAGACCAGCGGCCAGATCCCGCAGATGAGCGGCACCTTCACGCCGGCGATTCTCTTCATGAAACGCTCGAGTATGCGGATATCAAACACGGGCTGGGTGATCATGTATTCGGCACCCGCTTCGATCTTCCACTCGAGGCGTTTCAGTTCTTCGTCCAGGTTGATGGCTCCGGGGTTCACCCCCACGCCGATGCTGAATCCGGTCGGGTCCCCGATCGGATTGCCGGCAAGATCGAGGCCGTGGTTGAGACGGTTGATGACGTTCGTCAGTCCGATCGCGTCAACATCGAACACCGCGGTGGCGTTCGGATAGTTCCCGAGCTTCGGAGGGTCCCCCGTGATCGCAAGGACATTGCGCAGCCCGAGAGCCCATGCGCCGAGAAGGTCCGACTGCATGCCGATCACATTCCTGTCCCTGCACGCGAAGTGGAGCACCGTCTCGATCCCGATGTCCCGCTGTATGATCGCGGCCATCGCAAGGGCTGACATCCGCGCCGACGCACGCGGTCCGTCGGGGATGTTGATCGCGTCGATGCCGAAATGATGGAGCCTGCGCGCCTTTGCCACCTCCTTGAGCGGTGAAACTCCGCGCGGGGACACGAGCTCCGCGAGCGTCACGAACTCACCGCGCGCCAGCTTGGTTGAAAGGCGGGATTTCTCCGTCCTCCCGGCGACGTGCACGGCCTCCGGTGCGGTGACCGTGAGACCCGCCGGATTCCGGTCCATCCTCTTGACGGGCTGGAGCGCCCGCACGGCACGGCGGATCGCGCGGATATGCTCCGGGTTGGTCCCGCAACAGCCGCCGACGATTGTCGCCCCCGTCTGTATGAAGCGCTTCGCGTACTCCGCCATGTACTCGGGAGAGGTCATATAGATGTTCCGTCCGCCGATATTCTGGGGAAGTCCGGCGTTCGGCTGGACGGATATCGGCATCGCGGTGAGCGTCTTCAGTGTCTCGAGCGCGTCGAGCATTGCACGGGGCCCCACCGAGCAATTGAGGCCGAGCGCATCGACTCCCGTGTTCTCCACTCCTTTGACAAAGCTCTCCAGCGTCGCCCCGCTGAGCAGGTTCCCGTCGTCGTTGATCGTCACCTGTGCGATGACCGGGATTTCCCTGTTCAGCTCCTTCACGGCGCGGATTGCCTGATTGAGCTCGGCGACAAGCGCGAACGTCTCGAGCACGATCAGGTCCACGCCCCCGTCCAGGAGTCCCCTGACCTGCTCTTTGAACGCGTCGCGCGCCTCGTCATACGACAGCTTTCCGAGCGGCTCGATCTGCACACCGAGCGGTCCCACCGATCCGGCCACGAGGACTTCCCCCCGGGCAGCCGCTTTCGCCAGCTGTGCCCCCTTCAGGTTGATCTCGAAGACCTTCGGCTCGAGTCCGTGCGGCGCCAGCTTGAACCGGTTTGCGCCGAACGTGTTGGTCTCGATCACATCCGCTCCCGCCGTGACGTAATCGCGGTGGACCTCGCTCACGATGTCCGGATTCGTAATGTTGAGCTCGTCGAAGCAGGTGTTAATGTAGATCCCCTTTTCGTACAGATACGTCCCGACGCCGCCGTCGAAGACGACGACCTCGTTGTTCTGCAATCGTTCTCTGAAGCCTTTCATGCGGGAGGCCTATCCTCTAGTCCACTCTTGCCGGAGCCGTCCGGCTCCTGTTCTTGCCGCTGTAATAATACGAAATTTCCCCCCGGGGCCAAAATGACAGGTTTCTTGACTCTCCCTCTCGAAATCTCTATATATACTGCAAAAGAACCCCCTTCCGGATGAACCGAGAGTACCACGACTGGACAGCCCGTCCCTGGGACGGAAGATGGAGCTCCTCGTGTTCGGGCATGCCGGGACTCCCCTGCTCGTATTCCCGACATCCGGAGCTCCCATGAAACGGATCGGCATTCTCTTCGGCATGGAAAACACGTTCCCCCCTGCCCTGGTCGCCCGGATCAACGAGATCTCGACGGCCGTGCGCGCCGAGTTTGTGAAGATCGGCGCGACGGACATGGAAGTCCCGTCGGGCTACGACCTGATCATCGACAGGATCTCCCAGGACATTCCGTACTACAGGGCGTTCCTGAAAAACGCCGTCCTGCACGGGGCAATCGTGATCAACAACCCGTTCTGGTGGAGCGCCGATGACAAGTTCTTCAACTATGCCCTGGCGGCGCAGCTCGGCGTCGCGGTGCCGAAGACGGTCCTTCTCCCTTCCCAGCGGCACCCTCCGGACACGACGTCGATGTCCATGAGAAACCTCACCTATCCGCTCGACTGGAACGCGGTCTTTCGCACGGTGGGCTTCCCCGCATTTCTCAAGCCGCACAGCGGCGGCGGCTGGAAGCACGTGTACAAGGTCAACAACGAGCCGGAGTTCTTCGATGCCTACCACCGGACCGGCGACCTTGTCATGACCCTTCAGGAGGGAATCGAATTCGACGACTACGTCCGCTGCTACTGCATCGGGTGCCAGAGCGTTCGCATCATGCGCTACGATCCGCGAAAGTCGCACGAAGGGCGCTACGTCCGCGATGCGCCCCCGCTCGATCCCGCGCTTGAGAAGCGGATCACGGACGACTGCCTTACGCTCAACCGCGCGCTCGGGTACGACTTCAACACGGTGGAGTTCGCCCTCCGTGACGGCGTCCCGTACGCGATCGATTTCCTGAATCCGGCCCCGGACGCCGACCTCGACTCCGTCGGCCCCGACAACTTCCGGTGGGTTGTGGAAGCGGTCGCGGCGATGGCCGTGGAGCGCGTCACGGGGGGGGGAGGCACGCCGCGGGAGTACCGCTGGGCGGAATTTCTCAGGGGGGGCGTGAAAGGGCCTGCGGCGAAACAGCGTCGGGCCCCCCGCCGGCCGAAAGGGGAGTGATGCTCCATTCCTTCGGTCATCCGTATGCCGGGCGCACAGGCGCCGACTGGACCTCATTGACGCACATCGACGTCGTTGGAACGAAGTTCGACATCCGGATCGACGACAGGAAGATAATGGAACGAGGCCGGTTCCTTCTCCAGGGAGAATCATGATCAAGGAACTCCGCACCGAATTCAACCGGCAGTGGAATGTGGGTCGGTACCGCCGCCTCCTCGAAAGGCTTGACTCCCGTTGCGGCGCGCATGTCAGCTTCCGGGTCTGCGAGACGCCGGTTTTCATGCCGCCGGAAATCATGCGGTTGATGGAACAGAGCGGCGTGGAGGTCATGGAACAGCTCGTGGGGAACGCCGCGTACCGGGCCGCATCGGATCGCGCCATTCCTGCGCACTCCAAAGGCCCCCGCGAGGACCCTCATCCCCTCTTTGCCGCCGTTGATTTCGGGATCGAGAAAAAGCCTGACGGCCGGCTGGTTCCCAGGCTTATAGAGCTTCAGGGTTTTCCCTCGCTGTACGCGTACCAGCCGGTACTCTGTCAGGAATACGGGGCGGTGTACGACCTTCCCTCCGGCCTGAGCCAGTACGCACGCGGAATGGATGCCGACAATTACGAGATGCTTTTCAGGGGCGCGGTCCTCGGGACCAGAGCTCCGGAAAACGTCATTTTGCTCGAAATCGACCCGCTTCAGCAGAAAACGCTCCCCGATTTTGTTCTGACCGCCAGGCTGTGCGGGATACCCATCGTCAATGTCCGGGATATCCTTCGCAAGCGAAGCCGGCTCTACTACAAGAAGGGGGGAACTCTCATCCCGGTTGACCGTATCTATAACAGGGTAATTCCGGAGGACCTGAAGAATTCCGGGGCGCGCCTCGCCTTCAAGCTGAGTGATGATATCGACGTCGAGTGGGCGGGTCATCCGAACTGGTTCTTCCGCATGAGCAGGTTCTCCCTCCCTTTCATCAAACATCCGACGCTGCCGAAAACGATGTTCCTGTCAGATGTCGTCTCGCCCCCGGGCGAATTGCGGGACTGGGTGCTCAAGCCCCTCTTCTCATTCGCCGGGAGCGGCGTGAAGGTCGCCCCGGAGCGGTTCGACATCGATTCAATCACCGGCCCCCGGCGGCGGGACTACATCCTGCAGGAAAGAGTCGACTACGCAGAGCTGGTTGACACCCCCGCCGGGCCGGCAACGGTCGAAGTGCGGATACTGTACATCTGGCTCGAAGATCCTGTCCCCGTCCTCAATCTTGTCCGGCTCGGCCGGGGGACGATGATGGGTGTCGATCAGAACAAAACCATGGACTGGGCCGGCAGTTCCGCCGGCTTCTGGCCTGAACGTTGAATCTCCCCCGGAGAATAACCCTCATATGATTGGAGACCCGATGAACCCGCTTCGCGATGTCACGATGTGCATACTCGGACTGTCCCTGGCAGCATCATCAAGCTCTCTCAGCCAGCAGCGCGACAGGAGCAAAATTCCCGAGAGCTTCCGTTGGAACCTGGCAGACCTGTTCCCAACGGATGACGCCTGGCAAAAGGCGAAGGAGGCCTTCGCCGGGAAAATCGGCACGCCGGGGAAGAAGGACGGGGTCCTGGACCCCTTCCGCGGGAAACTCTCGGAATCTCCGCAGAAGCTTCTCGCCTGCCTGGACCTTTCAAGCGGCCTTGGCAAGGAATTTGCCCGCCTGTCTGTGTATGCCGGTATGGCGTCAGATCAGGACACGAGAGNNTTCTCGCCTGCCTCGACCGGTCGAGCGACCTCGGCAAGGAATTCGCGCGGCTCTCCGTGTATGCGGGCATGGCGTCCGATCAGGATACCAGACAACCCAGATACCTTGAAATGGTCCAGGCGATGGGGCAGATCGGTTCCACGTTCGGCGCCCAGGCCGCATATATCGAACCGGAACTGCTGGAAATGGGGAAAGCGAAAATCGAGAGCTTCTTCGC
>PMDK01000029.1:3663-4134 GCA_003154425.1 Ignavibacteriota bacterium | reverse complement strand
TCGAGAAGAATTCCTGGAGCACCGGATTCGCAACCCTGCTCTTCCATTCCACATAGCCCGGAGCCCCGAGCCAGGGACCCGTCGAGAGAAAAACCGACGACGCCGTCGTCACGTCCCAGCCGCCGGCGGCGGAGTTGAACTCGGGCAGGGCGAGACAGGATTTACGGGCAGGAAGCATCCAGTCGGCAAGAGCCAGCCGGGCCATGTTCCGTCTGTTCAATATGAAGCGAATGAATTCCATCGCCTCTGTCCGGTGTTTCGATGATTTCGGTATGCTCAGCGTCTGCGCGCTTGTCCCGGCGTTCTGCGTGCGGGCTTTCAGCGGGGGGATGATTCCCCAGTGGAACCGGGGGGGCGCGTTTACCACGAGTTGTTGTCTCGACCAGGCTCCGATGCCGACGAGCATCGCATATTTGCCCGCGAAGAACCCCGGGATCATCCCTGGTCCCGACTGGCCGACGCCGGACGGGG
>PMDK01000029.1:0-3614 GCA_003154425.1 Ignavibacteriota bacterium | reverse complement strand
GCCCGCATGTCCGACCAGGTCCAGGGCTTTGCGAATGTCGGGGGCTGGACCCCCGCTTTCCTGAGCAGATCTTCATTGTAAAGACCGATCAGCGATTCCATGAGAAACGGCACGCCTGATATCTGACCATCCGGCCTTGTCACGGAAGCCCAGGCCACATCGAGTATGTCATCCTTCATCTCCCGATCGATCATCGGAGCCAGATCGGTGAGGAAACCCCTCGCGGCAAAATCCACGATCACAGAAGATTCGTAGTGGAACACGTCGGGGACGTCTCCTGTTTCAAACGACGTGATGAGATAGTCATGTACGGAATTCCATGTCGCCTGCACGTACTCGACAGGTTTCCCGGGATGCGCCGCATTCCACTCGGCAACGATCGCTCTGTTCTCGGCAAGCGTCTCTTCCTGCCATGCCAGGCTCACAAACCGGAGGCCATGCCCTGAGGGACCCCCCTCCTGCGGCGCCCGGAGGCCATAATAGAGAGTGGCCGCGCCGATCAGAACCCCCAGTGCCACAACGATGAGAATTCGTCTCACATCCGCTCCTCAATTCTTCACGGCACCGGCGATGAGTCCCGAGGAAAACCACTTCTGGAGCACACCGAACAGCATCACCGACGGGACTGTCGCCAGAACACTGGCTGCGGCCAGAGGGCCGGTCCTTGCCTGTCCCTCCATACCTGTAAACCTTGCCAGCTCAACCTGAAGCGTCATGAGGTCAGGGCTCTTCAGCAGGACGAGCGCGAAAAAGAACTCATTCCAGGCCGAGACAAACGCGAAGAGAACCGACGCTCCGATCGCCGGGAGGAGGAGCGGCGCAAGCACCCGGAAGATGAGCTGGAGCCGGGAGGCACCGTCGATCTCGGCCGCCTCCTCGATCTCGACAGGGATCGTCCTGACATACCCGTGAAGCATCCAGAGCACGAACGGAAGGTCCCAGACGACATAGACCAGCGTCAGCCCGACAAGCGAATCGGTCAGGAAGAGCATCCGGAGCAGGAGATAGAGGGGGATAAGGACGAGGATGGCGGGGAATATCTGCGTACCCAGAATCCAGCCGAGGACAACGTTGTTCCAGCGGGTGGAATAGCGGGCCAGCGCATATGCCCCCGGGAGCGCAATCAGGACGGCCAGCGCGGTCGAGAATATCCCCACATAGAAACTGTTCGCCATGCTCGAAAGAATCTTCTGCTCGGCGAAGACCGTCCGGTAGTGGACGAGCGACGGCGCATCGGGGACCAACGACGCGCTCCCCGAATAGATTTCCGGCGTGGATTTCAACGACGTCGACATCATCCAGACGAGCGGGAACACGAGAAAGAGCATGAACCCGATCAGTGCGCAATGGGCCGCGACTCCGGAGACTATTCTCCCCCCCTTCATGACCTGCTCTCCTTCAACTGGACCCTCAGATAGGCGAACAGCACTATGCTGATGACCACCACCATCACATTCCCGATCGCAGCCGCGTACCCCACGTACCCGTAGCGGAACGCCTCTTCATATGCAGCGAGCATCGGAAGCCGGGTCAATCCGCCCGGCCCCCCCTGCGTCAGGATCCAGACGATCCCGAACGTGTTGAAATTCCACATGAACGAAAGCGAGACGACCGCGGCCATGACAGGCGCCAGCATGGGGAGCGTGATGCTTCTGAACTCCCGCCACGTCCCCGCTCCATCGATGCGCGCGGCTTCATAGAGGTCTTCCGGAATCGCTTTGAGCCCCGCAAGGAGGAAAACCGCGGCTTTGGGAATTTCACCCCAGACCCCTGCCACGATGACAGCCGGGATCACATATTCAAAGCTGGAGAGCCAGTTGATGCTCTCGTGGAGAAGCCCCAGCCGGAGAAGAATCGTGTTCAGAATTCCGGTGTCGGGGTCATACACCTGGCGCCAGACGATCCCGCGTATGATGGGGGGCATCGCCCAGGGGACGAGCATCAGCGTGCTGTAGAGAGAAACAAATCTCATCTTCCGGTTGAGCAACAGGGCAAGACAGAGTCCCAGGATTACCTGAGCGGCGGTCACAACGATCGTCCAGATGAACCCCACCTCGAATGACTTCCAGAAATAGAAGTCCTTCAGCATCCGGGCGTAGTTTGCCAGCCCGTTGAAGCGGATCGGACTGCCGAGACTGTAGTCCGTGAACCCGAGATACACCCCCCGGAGGAGGGGGATCACCGAAAGGAGAAGAACCGGCAGGAGGGCAGGAAGGAGGAGTTTCAGCTGCCCGCGTCCCCGGGGGGTGTGCAGAGTCTCACTCACGCGGTCCTCCTCTTTCAAGCGGGGAGACGACCGCGCGCAGGAAGCGGGAGACAAATCGTTTGTACTGGTTTTCGTCAGGCCCGACGCTGTCGCGGCCCAGGACGACGACGAGATTGTGTACCGGGTCTATCCGGAAAATTGCTCCAGAAGCGGCCTCATGGCCGAACGTTCCTTCACCAAGCCCGTCCCCGGACAGCGGAGCGGTGCCGATCCCCCACGACCTGCGGAGGTCCGTCCCCCCGAAACGGAGGGGCCGAGGCAGGAGCGCGTCCCAGGCGGCCCCGGACAGGTACCGCCGGCCTCCGTAGCATCCGTGATCGAGAAGCATCAGTCCGAGCTTTGCGAGATCGAGAGCGGGTGCATAGAGCCCCCCGTACGTGTTGTCCGAGAACGCACCCTCCATCCCGAGCGGTGCGAAGAGAAGATTCTCAAAGAGCAGGGGGACGGACTGACCGGAAACCCGCTCCAGCACTTTCCCCGCAAGAGCATATCCGACGCGGTGGTACCTGAACGAAGCTCCGGGCACGACATAAGGAACGGCCTGCGCGATCTCGTTCTCAAGTGCGGGATTCCAGTCGGAGGCCCATTCTCCGGCCCACGACAATCCGCTCGTGTGCGTGAGGAGGAGGCGGAGCGTGAGCGGGCAGGCGGAAGAAGCCGCAAGCTCGGGGAGATAACGGTCGATCGGCGCGTCAACGTCGAGAACACCTCTGTCCACGAACTGCATCACAACGACTCCGGTGAGAAGCTTCGTGATGGACGCCATCCAGGTGGGAGAGGTTCGCGCCATCGCCGTCCCGTCCCGTCGCCTGCCAAACGCCTCCCAGAAAACGATCTTCCCTTCATGGACGATCAGTGCGACTGCGGGGACGCCGGAGCTGTCGGTCCAGGAACCACACACCCGACGAAGGGCGCTTATGTCTCCCGGCCGAAACGCGGAAGAGAAACTGTTCACCGTGTCCGCCAGCACCGGGGCCGGGAGATCCTGCGAGGCAAGAGACAGGGAAACGGGAGGGTGCGCTCTTCCGTCGGTCTTCCGCTTGAATTCCAGCCACCATTGCCTGTCGCGGATGCGCGGAGTCTCTGTCCGTCCCCCCGCCGGGTCAAGCTCCGAAAGTCCGGCCAGGAAAATCGCCGCATCGGGATCGTGCTCCGGTGAGAGGAGAAGACTACCGAATGAGAACCTGCGGAGGTCCCTGCGGTACATCTCCCAGCGTCCGGAGGGGATATCGAATCCGGGGAGGGCCTGCAGGGCGAGCGGGACTTCCGGACCGTAGTCGTCGAAGCGGAACTTGCAGCAATAGAGCGTGACATAGCGGACAATCGGAAAACCCCCGGGGGCAATACC
>PMDK01000112.1 GCA_003154425.1 Ignavibacteriota bacterium | reverse complement strand
AACAGCCGCCTCGCCTTGTACTCCAGCACCAGGTCCAGGTTCCTCTGCCCCCCGGCGATGGTCATGCCGAGGTCCATCCCCGATCCCTGGAAGTTTTCGTCGCGGATGTCGAGAAGGCCCTGGAGGTAGCGCTCGTTGTCGGCCCTGGTGCCGATCCGCACGAGCTGCGAGGGCCTTTCCTGGAGGCGGATCGTGATCACAGGCTGTCCGGCGTCATAGGAAACTTCGAGGTACACGAAATCAAACAGCGTCGTGCTCGCGATGTTGGTGATCCCTCTCCTCGCCCTGTCGATCTGGAACACATCGCCGGCGTGCAGGGGAAATTCGCTCAGGACGAATGCGTCGCGCGTCCTGACACCCCCCCGCACGTCGATCGCGTGAACCACCCCCTCGTTGATGTGGGCGTGGAGCACGCCGGCGGGCTGCTCGAACCAGGCCGTGTCTATCCGGGCGAGCGAATACCCCGCGGAGCGGTACAGCCGGAGAATCTCCTCGAACCGCCCACTCACCGAGTCGGCGTCCAGAGGGGAGCCCACCAGGGTCGAGAGGATGGGGGCGAAGCGCGCCGTAGGGAGGAGGAGGTTCCCTTCGATCTTCACCCCGTTCACGAGCGGATTCCCGCGCAGCGTGAACGTGACGAGTGTCCTCCCGCTGTCGGTCTCTACTTCGGCCACAACGTCGCTGTATCTCCCCGAAGCGTACAGGTCCTCGACATCCGCCTGGAGCTCTCTGCGTGTGACCACTCCGGACTGCGCCCCCTTCTCGATCGCCGCGCGGAGGGATCCCGGAGGAGGCGCTCCGGCAAAGACGACGGAGGTGCGCGTGAAGATCGTCTGCGCGGAATCCCCATCCGCCCGCATCTGGGCAAGCTTCTTCGCGTACTGCGAGAGCAGGTCGGGCATCCCTTTTTCCGCCGCCGCCTCTCCCGCACCGATCAGCGTGTCGAGGCCGTGAAAATCGGACGAAAGGTGCTTCCCCACGTCGGGCGTGATCACAACATCGGCAGCCTGAAGCTGGCTTGTGTTCTCCTGGTTCATCATGATGCTGATGATCTGGTCGGCCGTCTGCCAGGGCGCCCGGAATATCTCACCCTGGGGGCGGAGACTGCTCGTCGAATTCACGACGATGACAAGATCGTATCCCTTGCTGCGGGCCACGTCCACCGGGATATTGGAGAGGAGCCCCCCGTCCACAAGCTGCATACCGTTCTTCTCGATCGGCTGGAAGAGGAGGGGAAACGTCGCGCTGGCGCGGAGCGCTTCCGCCAGTGATCCGTCTTTGAGGACGACGCGCGTCCCCGACACCAGGTCGGTCGCCACGGCCCGGAACGGGATCTTCAGATTATCGAAGTCGGGCACCGGATGGTAGAGCGCCTGCAGCGTGCGCGCGCTCAGGAAATCCGTGAGCCGCTGACCGCTGGAGACAGCCGAGGGGATCACGGGTTCAAAGCCCTGGAACCGGACCGCCAGGAAACTCCGGTCACCGGCGATCTTCTGGTCGACGAAGAGCTCGGTCCTCTTCGTTTCCTCGGACAGTGAAAGTACGTCGTCCCAGGGGGTCTCCAGGGCAATGGCTTCTATTTCCGCGACCGTGTACCCGGATGCGTAGAGGCCGCCGACGATCGCACCCATGCTTGTCGCGGCGATGAAGTCGACGGGTATGTTGTACCGTTCGAGGACGCGGAGGACCCCGATCTGCGCCGCACCGCGCGCGCCCCCCCCGCTGAGCACAAGGGCGACACGGGGACGTCTCAACTGCCGGTGCGCGATCAGCGCCGGGCGTTCGCTCAGGGAGTCGTCGAAATGGGGCCTGATCGTGATCAGCTCACCTGCCGGGGCGGTCGCCGTCAGGGCCTGCGCAAGGAGGAGCAGGCAGAGGGGAGAGAACATGATATGTCGGTGCCGCATCGGGGCCCGGTCGGACGAGGTCAGCAAAGTAAAGAAAAGTAGCTGTTTCGGGGAGGAAAATCAATGAGGAACGTCGGCCGAGAGGCGGTAGCGGAGTATCTGCCCCGTCTCGCCGTCGAGGACATAGAGGACTGTGGCAAAATACGCGAGCCCGGTAGGTCTCTTCATCACACCCCCCGAGCGGTAGAAACCGAACGATTCGGCTTTATAGGTCCCCCGGCTGTTGAACTTGAACACGCTGTCCAGCGCCGCATCTGCGATGAAGACATCGCGGCGAGCATTGTCGACGGCGACAGCCTGGGGGAGAAGAAACCTGTTCGGGCGGATGAAGTCCACCCCCCGCTGGTCGGGATTCGCAGGATCGAACTTGGGAAGCCACCCCGCGAAATCGGACGTCACCTGGTAGAGAAGCCAGATCGCGCCGTAGGAGACCCCCTGCGAAGACTGGACGAGGAGAAAATCCTTCACCCCGGGGAACGCCGCGAGACCGGTCGGGATGTAGATGTTTGCAATGCCGCTTCCGGTTCCGGTCGCGAACGCCTGGAGCGGCGTGATGAAGCGGTCATTCGCGTCAAAGAGAAGCACGCGGCCGTCAGGATCGATGAAGCTGCTGTTGTCCGGGCCGTAGCGCGCCGCGATATACGTGTTGTCGAAAAAGACCGCCAGGCCGGGAAAACGGCGTGCCGGTCTGGCCAGCTCCCGCCAGACCGTGTCGATACGCGATTTCTCCAGGTGGTGCGCCGTGTCCGGGTTCGACGAAACGAGATGGACGCGGAATATCGCTCCCACGGTGTCGCCGTTCGGGGCGACGAGTTCCCCCCCGACCAGCAGATCGAGACGCAGGTCCTGCGTGACGGCCCGGGGGTGGAGCATCGTGCGCGTGCTCATGATCTGCCCCGCCCTGTCCATCATCACGATCCTGTTGGCACGCGTATCCGCCACGTAGAGAAGCTGGTCATTGCCGATCAGCACGTCCTCCGCGCCAACGAACCCCGGGAACGGCGGGAAGAGCTCCACGTACGACGTGTCGAGGGGGGTGTCCGGCTGCTGCGGGAGCGTCGAGAGATCGTACTCCTTCTGGCAGGCCCCGAAAAGGCCCGCAATCAGGAGGAGCAGGGGGATGATGGCTCCGGTGCGCATTCGTCAGAGTGTGAATGAGAGGCTGATGCGATGCACTGTCCCGAGACGGCTGAAATTGGCAAAGGCATAATCGGCCCCGATAACGCTCAGGCCCATCGGAACGAGGACACCCGCGCCGAGAGTGAAGTTCTCCTCCGAGGTGAGGTCCTGGCCGAGGAACTGCTGGCCGATCGTCCTCTTGATCCCGGCACGGACGAAGAACGTTTTCTGAAACGAGTATTCGAGCCCGAAGCGGACGTTCTCCGCATTGTCGTTCGGGTGATTGAGCTGGATGGACGTCGTCAGCATCTGGTCGTCGGTCTGCACCGGTTCCATGGCCAAACCCAGCCGGAACTCGGTGGGGACGGAGAAGGACTGGAAACTGGAGACCCGCGTCCCGTCGAACTGCGTCACGGTCCCCCTCGGGGCGACATCGGACCCGAAGTTCGCGATCGCCACCGCGAAACGCGAGCTGCCGAGCCCCGTCCAGTACCATGTCCCGATGTCGACCATAACCGAACGCATTTTCAGGACGTCGAGCGTTTCCTCGACGTACTTCACCGTCGCTCCGAAGCTGAACTGGTCGGTCATCTTTCTGCTGTACGACAGCCCGACGGCGATATCGCCGAACGAGAAGTAGCGCCCGGTCCCGAACGGCTGGGTCTCGGTCGTGATCTCCATGTCCGTCATGTGAAGCGAGGTGAAAGACGCGCCAACCGCGTCCTGCCCGGAAAGATGCCAGGCGATGCCGAAGAACTCGTGCTTGATGTCGACAAGATACTCGGTGTGCGCGGCGATCGCCTGGTCCTGTGGAAACTGAACGAGCGCCGCCGGGTTCCAGTACAGCGCCGAAGCATCGTTGGCAGATGCGACGAACGACTCTCCCATCGCGACACCCCGGGCCCCGACGCCGATCTTCAGGAATTGAAACGCCGAGATCCCCGCACGCTGCCCTCCGAGGTTGGGGACAAGCTGGCCGGACGCACCCGCCGCACAGAGGGGGAAGAGGACGAGGAGCGCGATATGGGGGCGTCGGACGCTCATGTCAGAATCTGACTGCAAGGCTGAACCTGACCGTGCGAGGGTTCAGGTACCGGGACGGGTCGTACGGAAAGGGGGAGATCGTCCCGGTGAGCTGCGGATACACGGGGTCGTTGTAGCTGTTCGGCGTCGGGTCACCGTACTCATAGGCGCGGCCGGTCGCAGGGTCGACGATCTGGGAATTCTTCCGGTTTAGCAGGTTCTGTACTTCGACGTTTGCGACGAGGCGGCCGAACCCGAGGTCGAAATACTTCTCGAAATTCAGGTCTATCCAGAACCAGTACTGGCCCACCGAGGCGTTCAGGTTGTTGAGGTCGCTGATATACTGCGGCCGTCCCGAGGAAGCGTCAATGCCGGTGAATATCTGGGGCGTATAGCGTTTCCCCGACTCGTAGAACACCCGCACAAAGAGGTTCATGTCCTGCAGGACCTCCACGCCGAACAGAGGCTTCTCCCTGGGGACCGTGAAGTTGAGGTTCAGCGATACCTGCAGCGGGCGGTCCCAGATCAGGTAGCTCTCCTTGATGTTCTCCGGCTGCCCCTGCTGCAGCCGGAATATGGATTCGTCGGGGGTCGAGCTCTTCCCCGTGGAGATCGAATAGGAGCCCGAGACCGTGCCGCGGAACCAGTCGCTGACCCTCTTGATGTACTCCACTTCGAGGCCCCGCGACCGGCCGTAATCCGAGTTCAGGTAGGTCGTGTAGTACTGCGCACCGCCGACCCGGGAGAGGCGCTGGACCGTCGCCTGCGTCACGTAGTCGAATATGTCCTTGTAGTACGCGGTCACGGTGAGGACGTCATTCCCGGAGAGCTGGTTACGGATCCCCAGCTCGTAGGCCACTGTCGTTTCGGGGTTGAGGTCCGGATTCCCCACGGGGAGCGAAGAGCGGACGGTGGTCCGGTTGAGCTTCGCATACACAAACTGCGGGCGGGGGAATTTCGAGAAGTGTCCGTAGGAGAAAAAGAGAGACTGGTTGTCGGAGATCGGATGCGAGATGCCCAGCCTCGGGCTGAGCCTCGCTTTGAACCGGCGGCCGAACAGTGAAAACGTGTCGTGCAGGTACTGCTGGCGGAGGCCCTGGCTGATGATGATGGAGGAGGATGTGTCGGAGGCGATGTCATCGACGTACTTGCCGGGCATCCAGTAGTCGAGCCGCGCCCCGAAATTCAGAATCATTCCGCTCATCGTGATGTTGTCCTGCGCGTAGAGGGCCCCCTGCGCCGTCTTCACCGAATAGATGTCGTTGTCGTACCCGAGCGGTTTCACCCACGGATCGACCATGTCGATCATCTGCATATTCTCGAACCGCATCTCGATGCCGGTCTTGAACTTGTTTCTCTCGGTGAAGAAATTCGTCAGATCAAACTTGACCGTGTACTCATCCATGGAGTGGTCCGTCCACACCGTGGGGGAGCCGAGGTCATAGAACCCGTCGCCGGGGACCACCCCGATCGTGTCGCTGGACTGGTTGAAGTACCGTACGGGGTACTTGACGATGTCCTGGGGCTCGATGTAGGAGCTGAACGGCTTGCCGTTGGCGTCCCCCCTGACATGCGCGGTGTACTTGCTCAGCCGCAATTCAAAGAACGTCTGCTTGCTCAGCGTCTGTGTCCACGAGATCGAATGCTGGATGTTCACCTGCGTGAACGTGTTGGCGCTGTCGGGGATGTACTGGAAAAGGAACTGATACCCCGGGTTGGGCTCGACATGCTCGAGCGTTGCCTCGATGGTCTGCGTATTCTGGTCGATCACGACCGACTGGTTGTACGAGTAGACGATCTTTGTCGTCGTCTCGGGCTTGTATGTAAGCTTCCCCGTCCACGAATAGTTGTTGCTGCGCCGCGGCGACATTCCTGAGCCCCCCCCCGAGGGGAAAATGGAGGAATACAGACTGTTCGGGGCTTCGACCTGATATCCGCTCACACGGTTGTCGGCCCCGACGGTCTCGACCCACCGGGTGTACCCGTCGGTGAGATTTGCATTGAACGACGCGAAGAAGCTCATCTGCCCCGGTATCCTCAGACCGAGGGCCGGCAGCAGAGTCGTTGTAAGAGGCTCAGGGCCGCTCACGGTCGCGCTATAGATGTCGGTGTTCCAGTTCCCGCGGTAGTCCGGGTTCCCCGGATGGTCCGTCTTGTAGGAAAACGACCCGCCGTATTTGTCGGCTCCTTCCCGGGTCGTGATGTTCACGATTCCGGACGTCGCCTGGCCGTATTCCGCGTTATATCCCCCGGTAATCACCTCCGCATCCTGTATTGATTCGGGGCTGAGCTGAAGGCCGAACCCGGTCCCCGCAAGAGGGTCCTGCACGGAGATGCCGTCCACCAGGTAGGCATTTTCGGAGGCTCGTCCCCCCCGGATGTGTATCTCGTTGTCGGCAAGGACCACGCCGGGCTGGAGAGACACCAGTCCCTGGACATCCTGCACAGCCGCAGCCTGTATGTCGGCCTGGGCGATGTTCCGCCTGCTCGAAGTTTCTTCGATATCGAAGAGAGGCTTCTCCCCCACCACCACGACCTCCTGTCCGACCGCGAGTATCGTCTCTTCCATCCTGGCCCGGATCGTGGCCGTCTGAGCCTCCACCACATGGACGCTCGTGAACTGGATGGTCTTGTAGCCCAGGAGGGAGACCTCCAGGACATAGACGCCGGGATTCACCCGCTCGATTTTTACGTTCCCGTCGAAGTCACTCGACCCGCCGTAGTAGGTCCCCTTGACCGTCACGTTCGCACCGGGAAGCCCTTCGCCCGTTTTCGCATCCACGATCTTTCCCTGTATCCGCCCCTTGTCCGGAGGCTGCACGGCCTGGGCGAATCCCGCGGAGTGCGCCAGCAGAACAGAGAGGACCAGGAGTATGGTGATCCCGGAGCGCATCAGAATCTGGCCCTGTTGACTTTGTGAAGCGGGTTGAATTCCTGCATGAACGCCCTGTTGAAGAATGCCTGGAGCCCGTCGGGGTTCCCGTAGATCTTGTTGTCCAGCAGGTGGAGCGGGAGGGCGACAAAGACGATCGTGCGCTGTCCGTCAACTGCGGCGATGTTCGGCATGCCGACGTACCGGGGGGGCACATTGGCGGTGTCGGGCTGAACGTGATAGAGATACCGGGCATCGGACCGCCGGTAGATCGGACGCATGAACACAAAGTGGAACGGCGCCCCGCCGTTCTGAATAAACGCCAGCTGCGGGTAAACCGCCCCGGCATTCGTGCTGTCCGGGTAGACCCGGTAGTTGACGTCAATGCGTGTGTCGCCGGGTGCGGGGCGTGGAGTGAACGGCGCACTGCTTATGCTGTCGATGGGCGCGAAGTCCTTGAATGCGGCACGGGGATCGAGACCGCTCTGGAATGTCGTGGAGAAGAGGACCTTCCCTCCGTTCTGCATATAGGTGAAGAGGGAGAGCTGGGCGGTCGCGAGACTCGGATACTGGTCGGTGTACCAGAAGATGTAGTCGTAGAGAAGGAACGTCTGTATCAGCGCGGGGTCGACAAAGGGAGGAGTGAAGGCCCCGGCTTTGCCGTTGTTCTTGTCGGCAGCCGAGAGTCCTGCGCCGATGTTCAGCATGTCGACCTGCGAGAACTGTCCTCCGGGGATGTTCGCGAGGTTGTTGAGGTACGTGGAGAGCGCCAGGTCGCCGTCCGAGTTGATGTAGTCGTTGACGATGAGCAGGCGTCCGCGCGGCCTTCTGACGTACCACCTGTCCGTCCCGGAGGGCATCGTGATCGCCGGGCTGTATGCGCCCGCCACGTCTTTGACCTGGACGTACAGGACGTTCGTCGCATCGAGCCTGAGCCCCGGGATCTGGGCGATCAGGCGCCGGGAGAGGAACGAGCCCCCGTACACATCGGCCTGCACCTGCGCCCCGGGCCCAAGAGCTGCGGCATCGCTCCTGCTCCGGGGAACCACGAGCGTCACGATCGTATCACGGAGGGAGAGTGTAAGCCAGTTTGCAGGGTTGCTTGTGTCGTTGAGCGCTATGCGGTACGAGCGGAGCGTGTTATTCCCGTCAGGGTCGTTCGCCGTCCAGGAAAACGTCACGGCGGTGAACGTGGTATCCGGCTGTTTCTGCGGGACAGTCGGGTCGGTCGGGTTCGGTATGAAACTGACCGAGGGGGGAGAATTCACAACCGGGAACGTGAGCGTGCTGCCGGCGGGGTCCATCGCGGCACTGAGCCCGTCGAGGCGGAGGTCGCTCCTGTCAAACACGCCGTTGTCATTCACGTCCCAGTAGGGGAACGGCGAGATGCGGACCGGGGCGTGCTCCGGAAGTCCGCCGAACGAATTGTCAACCGCGCGCACCGTGACCGCAAAGCGCCGGAACACCGTGTCCAGCGGGAACAGTATCGTCGTATCCGTGGCTGCCGTCCAGACGTACCGCATCGTGTCGGGGTTGGACGGCGACGTCACCGGGAGCGCGACAATCCGGAAGCCGAACAGATAGCCTCGGACCACGCCGTCCGGGTCCTCCCCCCACCAGTGGAGCTGCTCCTTGCTGACACCGGCGCGGATCTCGGACTGGGGGTAGAGCCAGAGTGCGGTCTTCGGCGTCTTGTCAGGTAGAGGGGCATCGACGAGATGCTCCCTGCAGCTCAATGAGGCGCAGAAGAGGAGTATGAGAAATGCGTATGTAAAACGGCGAAGCGACAATGACTCTTCGATCGAGAGGTTCTCAAAAAAGGATTATTCCGGGGGGGCGTCCGCCCCCCCGGAATAACGGCCTGCCGACTCACTTCAGCAACATCATCTTGCGGACCTGGACGAACGAACCGGTCTGCAGACGGTAGAAGTAGACGCCTGTGGAGAGCCCCGGTCCCTCGAACCGGACAGAGTAGTTCCCCGCCGGCTGCATCCCCTCCATGAGCGTCTTCACTTCCTGCCCGAGGATGTTGTAGACCTTCAGGCTGACGATTCCTGAGGCGGGCATCTTGAATTCGATGACCGTGGAAGGGTTGAAGGGGTTGGGGTAATTCTGTTCGAGCGAATAGCGTGCCGGGACTTCGCCCGCAGCGTAGGGACCGATGCCTGTTATTGTTCCGAAGTCCGCATCAGTCCGCGGTACGAACTTGTACCGGTTCACGCTGAAATGGATGATCCCCGTCAATGTGGAGATCTTATCGTTGACTTTGAGGACTTTCCATGTCGGATGCGTCGCGGTGTCCTGCGCGATATTCGTGTACGAGTTCCGCCCGTCCCTGTGCACCCATACCGCGCCTGAGCCGTCGTTGATCTCGTACCACGTCGCATCGGAGAAGTACGGGTTGAGGTTCGTCACTTTGGGGAGCGTGAACTTCACGAGCATCCCCTCGTACGGTTCGGCACCGGCATTCCCGCTTGCCACGCTCGAGCCGAACACGCTTGTCGCCTTCGAAACAGCCGCGGGGATGGGGTTCCCGGATGTGCGCACGATCGGAGCCGTGATGCCCGATATTCTCGTGGTCACTCTCTGGCTGAAGCTGGACCACTCTTCGACTTTGCCTGTGACAGTGACGCTGTCACCATGTTTGAGCTTGTACATCGTCGAGTCGCCCACAATCCATATTCCGCTCCAGGGGGCGTTCCCGGACTGCATGTACCAGGGGTACACTCCGCCCACGGTACTTGCCGGGTTTCCGTTCAGATACAGGTCACTTGTATCGGCTGTGACAATCCCCGATACCGTGACTGTTGCTCCCGCAGTCACCGTGTCCGCCGCATACGGGCTGTAGCCATTCGAGAAGGGGGTGTACTGTATGTCATTAATCCTGAAAGCCCGGTTCATGGATTCGTAGAAGAAGAACCCCTGTGACGTGTCGGTGCTGCTGCTCGACGAATAGCTGACGAGCGGCGTCACTTTCCCGGCATGGTCGTATGCCCTCATGTAGTAGCGGACGAACGTCGAATCGGGGGCGGGGGGAATGACCGCCTTCCATGTGCTGTCCGTCGTGGGCGCCGTCATCTGCAGAGCGACGAACGCGCTGCTGTTGAACCTGTAGAACAGCTTGACGGAATCGATCGCTGCGCCACCCGATTGCTTGTACGCCTGAACGCTGATGTGCGCAGAGTCGGCCGGCTTGGGCGCCATCGGCGTCCGCCTGGCGGTGGTAATGTTGGGGTTGGAGGCCCCGACAACGAGGTTCCCGGGGAATATGGGGGTAATCAGGTACCCCTTCGGATTGTCCCCCCCCGATACGACCCACATCACGCCACGGATCGTATCGATGGATGCCTGAATCGGCGGGAGCTTGTACGTCCAGCCGGGGGGATTTGCACGGCGGAGCGTGTAGTAGTCGGAGGCGTCATACGTCGAGATCTGGTTCCCGTTCTGGAGCATGTTGAACGTGCCGTTCGCGGCGTTGCTGTACGATGGGACCACAAGGTTCGTCAGCTCCACCATCATGCTCTCATACGGCTCGCCCGTGCTGAACTGAACAGTCCCGCCGGGGAACGGCCCCGTGTAGAATGTGGAGGCATTGAGCTTGACGGGGGGAGGAACCGGCATCGTGCCGCTCGGGATGATCTGTTTTCCCGGCAGGTACACGAGCTGCGTCAGGCTGCTGAGCGTGTTTGTCGGGAATTCATCGACCCACCCGCGGATCGTGACCACGTCCCCCGCCTCAAGCGCGTCGAAACCGTCCAGCTTCGCCTGTGAGGAGTCGCCGATGACGTTGATTTTCACCCATATCCCCCGCCATGTGCTGACGTTCGCGGTGTCGTAGAGAAGTATGTTCCAGCCGGAGCTGTTGAACCCCATGATCCCCTTCGGCACGACGACGATGCCGGTCGTCTCGAGAGTGTCGTGGTAGTGGGGGGACGCCTGCAGCTTGAACCTGGTGGTGCTCGTCTGGAGCGAGTCTGCCAGATGCAGCGAGTCCGCCCGGACTCTCTGAATGTCCTGTATCGAAACATGTTGATACGTCTGCGCGCGCGCAGGCAAAATCCCGTACGCACAGAGACAGAGAATTGTTATCAGCCTCTTCATGATGATGCTCCTCCTGTTGTGGTGATTGATGATGGGCAACGTGCCAGTTATTTGATGACCAGGAATTTCCCCTTCACCGTCTCTCCCGTCTGCGCATCACGCACGCTGAAGAGATAGAGACCGCTGGCGACGGCCTGGTCATATTTGGTGATGAGATCCCATGCGTGTTCCCCCCCCGAGAAGCGGGGGGCGGTCCCGGTCCCGCTGTACTGCCGGAACCAGGCGATGTCGGTGCCGTCATACGAGGCGCCGTCGTGTTGTATGTCCGCAACGATGTCTCCCGCGAGCGTATAGATCCTGATCTGGCACCGCTGGGGGAGATTGTAGAAGTAGATCTTCCTGTTCCTCTCGCCCGAACCATCCCACACGGCGCCGCCGTAGTACGGATTGGGATAGACGCCGACGGACTTTGTCCCCGCAGGCACCGGCGGAGTCCCGGGAATGACACGCGCGAGCTCCGTCTTGCTCTGGAGCGAGCTCACCCCGGTGGCGGAGTCCCCCCTGTCGTACGCAGCGACGCCGTAGATATACTGCCATCCGTTCAGGTGTGTCATGTTCGTTCCGGCAGGGGGGAACCGGTACCAGTATCCCACGGTGTCGCCGGAAAAATACTTTGCCTGCTTAAGCAGCACCGGGTCGAACCCCGTGTCATGGCCGATCCCGTCCCCCGGGACGTCGAAGTCTCCCACGAGTGTAAGGTTCAGCAGGAGATCCTGCGGGTTCGTGAAATCCGCCCCCGGGTTGGACCGGTAGACCCTGTAGCCTTCGAAATCCATCTCCCCGGTCACCGGGTCGACCGAAAACTCCGATGTGGATTTGTCCCAGTAGACGGTCACGTCCTGGTTCCCGACCTCCACCCTGACCTTCGGGGGGCGGGGAGGCTGCGGCAGCTGATAGTGGTCCAGGCGTCCGTTCCCGTTGAGATCTTCCCCCGGATCAAGCCGGTTGTTCCCGTTGATATCCTCCCCCTGGTACGCCTTCTGACAGAATGAAGCGTTGGAGATGAGGTTTTTCCGCTGATCGCGCGTGTCGAGATACGCGGGGAGCAGACCGTTCTTCCGGGCGCAGATCACGCCGAAGACGACATTGAGCGAGTCTCCGGGGAGCATCGAGGAAAATGGGCCGGTCGAGATGAGCGTTGTTATGTTGTTCGCCTGTGTCCTGAGTATGTCGATCTTCGGCTGCGGCATCGACGAGGCCAGACGGTCGTATCTGCTCCGCGCCCCGCCTACATTCCCCGCGTCATCGAGCGGTGAGAAATAGTCGAGATCTCCCCCCAGACTGCGGAATATCCATGCGTTGTAGTACGTGCGCTTCCCGAGGTTGCCGACCGAATCCACACCGTGCGGAAAGGGGGTAGCTCCCAGGAGCTTGACACCTATATAGCTGTCCGCCGGAGGGGGGGCCGGGATGCCGTCGAAATCGAACGTGTACATCATCCTCAGCGTATCGGAGTATCCGTTCCCGCCATGATTGAAGTACCCCGTGGTCCCCGGCCGGACGTTGTTCGTGTTCCGCACCACGGCGTTGTTCCAGAACCCCACGTACACGGAATCGAGCGTGTCGGAGGTGACATTGTAGATTGTATAATTGAGAATTACGAAGAAATCGGCGAACGGGAAGTTCCAGGCGTAGCTCTCCTGCTTTACCGCGATCCCAAGGGGGGTATGCCCCGGGATCGTGTCTCCGGTCGAAGGGTTGGTTCTGTGAAGGTCGGAGTAATACCCGACAAAATCCTGGTGGCTGATCGCGTCTTCGGAGAAATACTGGGAACTCGAGAGGGAGGAGCGCTGAATCATCCCCGAGCCAACGTCCGAGGTAAACTCATAATCCCTCCCGATTCTGGACGAAGAAGCCTGGTCCGTGGCGCCGGTGCTGACATGCTGCTGACCGGAATGCGAGACGGCGCCGACCCAGAGAGCGCCCTGGTACAGATGCTCGATACGCGAACCGCGGGGGTATTCACACGAGGGCTGATCGGGCCAGTAGGCGTTCCGCGTTCCGATGGTCCCGAAATTGGTCACCGTGAGCGCGATATTCCCCGTTGTCGTGAAGTTGCGGTCGGTGTCGTCGGCGGTTTTGGCGAGTCCCTGCGGGCTGTTGCGGTCGTCCCCTCCCCCGTTCCCGATGAATCCCATGGAAAGAAAAAAGAAAACCGCACCAACAGCACGGACGCAACGAGGCATACTCGTAGGAGTGGATTAAACAGCTTGTGAACGACAGGACAAATCGGGAAGAACGCTGAAGTAATCTGGCCGGCAGGGCCAAAGCCCTGTTTCGAATATATCCCAACGCGGGGGCAATGTCAAGTTGCTTTTCTGTTAACTTTTTTGATACTTTCGGCTGATGACATTTCTCAACCCCTTTGTTCTCTTCGGTCTCGCAGCTGCAGCCGTCCCCGTTCTCCTTCACCTTCTGAACCTGCGCAAACTCCGCACCGTTGAGTTCAGCTCCGTCCGCTTCCTGAAGGAACTTCAAAAAACGTCGATGCGACGTCTCCGCTTCAAGCAGATACTCCTTCTGATTCTCCGCACGCTGCTCATCGTCGCGGTCGTCATGGCGTTCTCGCGTCCCGCACTCCGGGGCCAGCTCGGAGGATTCGGGCCCCCTGCCGCATCAAGCACGATGATCATTATCATAGACGATTCACCCAGCATGAACTTTCACGACGAGCGGGGAACGGCATTCACACGCGCGACTCAGGCCGTTTCCAGGCTCATCGACCTCGCCACAAGCGGCGACAGGCTCTACCTGGTTCCGCTCTCGGAATTGCGGGGGGGGAACGCTCTCCCCTCGCCCAGGACGCCGGAATCGGCGCGGGAGGCACTGGGCCGGATAGCTCCGTCACCGATCAGTGTGCCTCTTGGTGAGGCACTCACCGCGCTCAGACCCCTCCTGGCGACCTCACCGGATGCGAACCGGGAGGTGGTTTTCGTCAGTGACGGGCAGGCGACGCAGCTCGTGTCAGGTCCGCCGGAGGTGCCGGGGGGAGCTCGTCCCGACTCAGGCGGAGCGCCGGACCCCGGTGCCACGCTCTTCCTGTGCTTTTCCCCCCCCTCGCGGCACGAGAACACGGGGGTGACCGGGGGAGAGATGCTGACAAAGATCGTGACGGACAAAAAACCTGTGCGGTTCCGCCCCCGGATCAGCAACACGGGAGACGAGCCGGTGCGGGAGTCGGTGGTGAGCCTGTACTCGGACGGCGCCAGGGTCGCCCAGCAGTCGGCGGACATTTCTCCCCGCGGCGAGGTCCGCCCCCTCTTCTCGTTCATGGTGAAACGGCGGGGGATACTCGGGTGTTCGGTACAGATCGAGGATGACGCATTCGACGCCGACAACAGCTATGCCTTCGTGGTGGAAGTACCGGAGCACATCGCCGTTCTCCTCTCGGGGCCGGACGTTTCATCGACGCACCTGGCAACGCTTGCACTGACTCTCGGAGGGGATTCGCTGCTCGCCGGCCATCTCTCCGTTCGCGCAATCACGCACGCGGCCCTCCCGGCGGCGGATCTCTCACGCGTCGATGTCATCGTCATGTGCGGGTTTGACGGGCTCACAGACCAGGTTGCCGGGAGGGTGGCGCGATTTGTCAGCGAAGGGGGAGGACTGATCCTTTTCCCCGGCACAGCCCCCCCTTCCGGGGACCGGGCGCTCTTCAGGGAGCTCGGACTTCCCCCCCCTTCAGGAACACCGGTCACGTCACCGGAGGGGAGCTTCCTTTCGTTCTCGTCCGTCGACTACGCCCACCCATTGTTTGAAGGACTTTTCGATTCAAGGATGGAGCGGGGCAAAGGAGCTGTCGAGTCCCCCCGGATAACGACCGCGCTCCCCCTTTCGGCGGGGGAGAAGGGGACAAGGGTCATCGGACTTACCAACGGCAGCCCGTTCCTCGTCGATTACGGCGCGGGAAGGGGACGCGTGCTTCTCTTCGCGGTCGAAGCAGGAACCGGATGGTCCGACTTTCCGCTCAAAGGACTGTTCGCACCCCTCTTCCACCGGGGGATCGCCTATGCAGGATCACGGTCAACAACGCGCCCGTCACTCCAGCCCGGAGATCCGCTCTGGTTCTCGCTCAGGCTCCGGACTTTTACGGACAGGGACACATACACGATCACATCGCCGGAAGGAAACACCCGGAAGGTCGTGCCGGAATTTCAGCCCGAGGCGGGAACTGCCCTCTTCAGCGGGGGGACATCGCGCGAACCGGGCGTGTACCGGCTGTCCCGCGACGCTCACGGGGCAGGAGAGCAGGCCAGGGACCTCGCAGCACTGGCCGTCAACATCTCTCCCGGGGAGTCCGATCTCAGGACCGCGACAAACGACGACATCGAAAAATTCCGCCTGGCCGCCGGGATAAGGGCGGGGGAATTACGCACCATGCCGCCGGAGCAGGCCGCAGAGACCGTGCGGCAGGCCCGGTATGGATTCGAACTCTGGAAGGGTTTCATCCTGCTGGCGGCACTACTCGCGATCACCGAAATGGCGGTAGCCCGGACGGCGGGGGCGAAATCCGTCAACGTGGAGGGAGCATGAACATGATCAGAACGGGGGTACGCGAGCGCGCGATTCTTGTCGGCGTTGCGACCCCCTCCGAGCGGCGCGGACAGGTCGAGGATTACCTGGATGAGCTGGCGCGCCTGGCGGACTCCGCCGGCGCCGAGGTGGTGCACCGCATCATGCAGGTGCGCCACTCGATCAACGCCGCCTTCTTCATCGGCAAGGGGAAGGCCGAGGAGCTCTCCTACCTGGCGGAGGAGAAGAAAATCGACATTATCATCTTCGACGACGACCTGTCCGCCGTGCAGGTGCGCAATCTCGAGAAGCTGATCAAATGCAAGATCATCGACAGGAGCGGGATCATACTCGACATTTTTGCATCCCGCGCGAGGACGAACGAGGCGAAGACGCAGGTGGAGCTCGCCCAGCTCCAGTACATGCTCCCCCGCCTCACCCGCCAGTGGACGCATCTGTCCAAGCAGTTCGGCGGCATCGGGACAAAGGGACCCGGGGAGACACAGATCGAGACGGACCGGCGCGCAATCCGGACCAGGATATCGCATCTGAGTGCGAAAATCCGCGAGATCGGCAAGGAACGGGAGGTCCAGCGGAGAGGAAGGGAGCAGTTCCCGCGCGTGGCTCTCGTAGGCTACACGAACGCCGGAAAATCGACGCTCCTGAACTGGTTCTCCGGCGCCGGCGTGGTCGTCGAAGACATGCTCTTCGCCACGCTCGACTCCACAGTCCGGCTCGTCCCCCTCACCCCCGCTCACCGGATACTCCTTTCCGATACCGTCGGGTTCATCCGCAAACTGCCGCACAACCTCGTCGCATCGTTCAAGAGCACGCTTGACGAGGTGAGGGAGGCCGACATACTGCTTCACGTCATTGACGTCAGTCACCCGCTGTTCGAGGAGCAGATTGCCGTCGTCAACGAAACGCTTGAGGAGATCGGCGCACAGGGGAAACCGACCGTGATGGTGTTCAACAAGGTCGACCTCCTCGGGAACAGAAACGTCATCACCTACGTCTCCGCCAATTTCGCCAACGCGGTGTGCATCTCGTCGTCACGGGGGATCAACATGTCCGCGCTCTCCGACGCCCTCGTGTCGCTCCTGGAGGGGACCGTCGCAGAGGAGACGCTCACGTTCGGACAGGGAGAATACGACATGGTCGCGCGCGTGCACGAGACCGGAGAGATACTCGAGGAACGATATGACGGCGAGGGGATCACTCTGCGCGTGCGAATGAACAGGACGCGGCTGGAGCAGCTCAAGAAGTCCCTCAAGATCAAGCGGAAAGGGATCCCGCGCAGGGGGTAGGCCGTTCGTTCTCCGCTCCGCTACGGGGCCGGAGAAAGATCAGAGGCCTCCTTCCTGAGAGAAAAGCCCTTCAGCTTCCTCTTCCCTTCGAAATCCCCGCGGCTCTCTCCCTCGTACAGGACAGCATCGTCGTCTCCGAGCACGATCGCCACCGGAGCCCCCCCCCTCAGGCGGAACGACCCGCGCCACGCATCCCCGTTGTCCATCACCCAGAGAAGGTTCACCCTCATCTCCTTCGGCAGCGCCGGGGCGTTGAAGTGCATTCGCGTGTTCTCCCTGGTCTTCCGGAATTCCACTTCTATCGGGAAGCTGCCGGCATATGCCGTGAACTGGACCACGGAGAGAGGAGCCGGGAGCTTGGGCTGGAGGACGAATGTGCCCGCCGCCATATCGATCCGCACCCCGAAATAATCCTGGTAAACGCTCCGTACGAACTCGGACATCCCGGTGAGTGACGCCCTCTCCCCCGCCGGCGAGGGATCGAACAATTCGGGAAGCGTCCCGGCCATGCCGCTGCCGAGCGCCAGGGCGGCCATCCCCCTCGTGAGGGTGTAACTCACATCCTGCCGGTCGTACCGGGTCAGCGCGTAGGAAAGGGGCCCCGCGAGCCATGTCCAGACGGGGCCGTTATACTCCCAGCCCGGTGCACCCGGTGAGCCTGCATAACGGGGATCGGAGGGGGAAAGCGTGCGCACGCCCGCCGGGGAGAGGAGACCCGCAACCGCGGCGCGCACAACGCCGTGACGCATCGCCTCTTCGTCCACCATTTCGAGGCACATCACGGCGTTCGGACGGATATCCGCAGATCGCGTGCCGTCGGCTTCCAGATGATCCGCCAGCGTGTGCGCGGCGGTGTCCACAAAGAGGAGAGTGAAGTTCTCGGCGGTCTTCTCGGGAAGATTTTCCCATCTGCGTGAAGCGGCTGAATCGCCGAGGAAAGAAGCAACGAACCTCCCGATAAGCTGCTGGAAATACCACGAAACCTGTATCTCGGCGGCTCTGTTCCCTCTGGCCACACCATTCATCCAGGTTTCCCGGGGTCCGTGGACAAGGAGATTGAACCTGTCAACGTGTGTCTTCAGCGTCCCCTCAATGCTCTTTTTGATCAGCGGATAGAGCGCGCGAAGGAGCGTCGTGTCATCGGTATTGACCGCCTGCTCGTACAGCTCCCTCACAAACCACGGGGTGACGTCCGCCCCGCCGTAGGAAGGGCGGCCGTTAACGATCCGGTCGGGGAGGCGTCCGTAGGACGCGCTCCGGCGCAGTGTGTCCTGGTAGCGGGAGAGAGAGCGGAGAATCGCCGCGGTACGGGGGAAATCACCGGTGGCAAGCCCCAGCCCCGCAATGGACTGTGCGTTATCGCGGACGTCGATCGATCCATCCCAGGGAACACCGGATACCGCAAACGTGTCGCGGCCGGCCACCATCAGGGCGTCAAGAGCAAGCATCATCCAGTGCGTCGCACAGTCGAGCGTGTCGTCGGAAGTATTGAAATACGATTCGTTGAGGAGGTTTTCCATGCGCGTTCTCCGGGCAGCCAGGAGTGAATCCGCCCGGCCGTACAGAAGAGAAGCGATGCTCCGATCGGATCCCGGAGGGAGAAGGCATACCAGAAATGTCGCCTTGGCGGCTTCATCGAGTGAAACCCCGTCCTGTGTCACCGAGCAATCATTTCCCGCCGTGACGACGACCGTCCCTCCCCGGGCGAGCTTCCAGGCCCAGAGCCGGCCCGGACCGGGCTCCGCACTCCCCGCGCCGGGGAGAGCATGGAGCACCACCTTCCCGGGATGCTGAAGCGCCACGCGGAGGATGAACCCGTGCACGTCCGCACCTCCGGCGGCCTCGAGACCGGACACGCCGACGGAAATCCCCCCGCGGTAGTACCGGGTGGTCTCAAACGGAAGTATGCGAGCCGAATCGAGCCGGTCACCTGAAAGGACTCCGCCGGAGCATTCCACGTGCACCCCCTTCAGCACCTCGAGGCCCCCCACGGACCAACGCTCGCCGTCATCTCCTCCTCCCACCACGCCGGTAAGGAACGCCCCCTCCCTGTCCGACTGCATGTACGAACGGGTCCCGCCAAGGACCGTGATCGCGAGTTCGTCTATGCGGATCGGCGTTCGTTCGGTCCGGTGTCGTTCATTCCCCGAGCATCCGGCAAGTAGCAGGAGGCAAACGGGGAGGATAAGTGCATCGCGCATGGCTGCTCCGCTGACTGTGTGCTCGCGCTAAACCTACGGAAATCGGGGGAGAGAAACAAAGTCGTGGTGGAATTCCGGGGAGCATTTCGTTATCATGATCTATTATAAGAGTCCATCATCGGGGAGCAAGGGACGAGACATGATCAACGTGGCCATCGAAGCCGCCCGCGAAGCGGGAAAGTTTCTCAAGTACAGCGTAGGAAAAGTCAGGACCATCGAGGTAAAAGAAGGGGAGGAACGGAACCTCGTTTCAGAAATCGACAAGGGTTCCGAGGAGAGAATCATCAGCCTGATCAAGCGGCATTACCCGACACACGGGATACTCGCCGAAGAGAGCGGCGGGAGCCACCCGGACGCAGACTACAAATGGATCATCGATCCCCTCGACGGGACGACGAATTTCCTGCACGGGCTCCCCGTCTTCAGCGTCACCATAGGCATAGAGCACCGGGGGGAGATCATCGCCGGGGTGGTGTACGATCCGAACCAGGATGTCCTGTACACCGCCGAAAAGGGGAGCGGCGCATACATGAACGGACGCCGGATGAAGGTCTCGGCGACCGGAAAGCTCATCGACAGCCTTCTGATGACGGGATTCCCCTACGATATCGCAGGAAACCCGGAGCACGCGGTCGAACATTTCGTCGACTTCCTGATGGAAGCGGGGGGGATACGGAGATTCGGATCCGCGGCGATTGACCTCTGCTACGTGGCCGCGGGGCGGCTGGACGGTTTCTGGGAGGTGAACCTCAATCCCTGGGACATGGCCGCGGGGATACTCCTGGTGACGGAGGCGGGGGGACGCGTGAGCGGTTTCGACGGCGCGCGGCTCAACCTCTACGGAAAGAAGCTCGTCGCCTCAAACGGAATGATACACGACGCCATGGTGAGCGTGCTGGCGAAACAGCGCCGGGGCGAAACGGGAGGGATCAAATAAGAGAATTCCCTGTTCTTATCAACAAAAAGACTCGCTTTACTGCGATAGTGAGAGTCGGTGTGTTGAAGCAATTGACTTCGCTACCGATCCAGAAACGCCTGCCGCGTCTGCATACTCCGGCCAGCGGCTGACCGTGTCTATTCCTCTGTCAAGGATTTCCCCGGCATTCCTTATTCCGAACTTCCGGGCGGCCGCAATGAGATCTGACCGATTGAAATTGTCACGTTTACCGTTGACGCTCATCTGATGCTGGTTAGTCCAGATCCCGGAGGAATTGTATGCCCAGGTCGCGTCAAATGCCGGCGAGAGTTCCCATCGTCCGGCACTATCCATCAGAAACGCGATATTGCGGGTGTGGTCATCCTGATTCCTCGCAAGAACATTGAATACCAATCGTCGAAACATTTCCACGAGCGCGGGGTATCCCAGCTTGAGTTGTTGGATAGACATAAACGCCTGTTCGTATCCATATTCTCCGGCCGCGTTGAAGTCGTAGTGTTCCAGCCCGCAGAGGGACTGCATATGCATCTTTTCCCCGGTCTCCCTTCGGTCGAATCTCCTGGTCATGAAATGGGCGCGTCCGCCTTCCTGGAAGAGTCTGCATTCGCTCATCTGAATCCCCGTATCGACGGCCATCAGGTGATATGCATATTCGATACGGCCATACCCCTTCGATTCACCGAGCATCTGATCGTGAATGCCGTCGAATTTTAGAATCCATGGCTCAAACCCCGGCGGCGGCGGAACATCTCCGGAACGCACCTCATTTGTTTTTCGGTTCCAGGAGATCAGCGCCTTCGCCCTTGCGCCGCCGGCAGATGTTCCGACTCGTAGTATGGCGTTCATCGCATTTTCCGGATCATCGAGGTTGACCTGTAACCCCGATCGGGCATCAAGCACCTTTTGCGCGAGTCTGGTCAGTTCTGCTATTTCGATCGGGATTGATTTGTTGGAACGCCCGCTGATAGGCGGCTTGAATTCCAGTGCCCCGATTCCCCGCGATCCGATATAGCAGAGACGCTCAACAGGAGAGAAGTCCTCTTTTGCTCTTCCCTGGCGGGAAAGCCAGATGTCAATCAGCGCATTGCCAAACCGATCAGGCAGAGAGTCTGCGAGCAGACCAGGCAGCCCGTTGAATGTCTTGCGGTTTAGTGCCGGGAAGGAGAAAATACCCGGGCGCCGCGGCATGGTGATCGGGGAGACATCAAACCCATCACGAAGGAACGAGGGTGCATACTCGAACGATGCGAATTGCCTCGTCCCATCCCATGCGACGGCTCCGACTTTTTTTCCCCACAAGATGACATTTGCTGCTCTGACTTTTCCCGGCTGCTTTGCCATCGTTAATCCTTCCTTCGGTGGGGTCGCCCTCTCCTGCCTGAGGCGCCTTTTCGCTGACGCCCTGCAAGGCGCGCGAGTTCCAGCGGGCTTATGCCGGGTTCGGGCAGAAGGGCATCCACCTGGTCGATCTTTCCCAGCGAGCGGAGGATTTTCACCAGGTTTCCCAATACACAGCCTTGCCCGTTTTCAAGCCTCTTGAGTACTATTACTCCTACGCCCGCTGCTTTCGCGACTTCTATTTGAGTCCGATTCTGGTTCAATCGTTCGGTGCGTATTCGGTCGCCGATAATTGATAGAATTGCGGCGTCACTCGCTCCTGCGATGTTCATCTTCGTCCTGAACCTGTTTGGGAACAGAGCGAATCTATGTCAATTCCGTGACATTGTCAATAGTTATTACATGCTAAAAATAGATCATTATATGTATTATTAACATATAAGAGATTATATATAGCATGTATTAACTAGAGTATCATCCACGTATGTTGATCGAAAATAACGTATCTGCCGATGCTTGATCAGGTGAACGTGGTGGGGGGGGTGATGTATGTTCGGGTAGGACGGCCGTTGCGGCGAGATTCCAAAAAGGATCAAAACCTCTTGATCATGTCGAAGAAGAGGACGCCGAACATCCCCAGGAACGCAAGCGCGAAGACCGCCGCGATCCCCAGCAGCGCGATCCTCTGTTTCGTTTCCTGTACATCCACGGGGCGGACCGGGTGCGTCTTCACGACCATGTCCCCCGTGACAGAGGTCTGACACGCCAGCCGGATGTTCTTCTCCACGACGCGGGCCACCGCGAGGTTTCCCCCGAGCGTCCCCTCCTCTTCATGAGTCCTCGGCGACGCCCCTTTGCCGTCGACAATCTCCACCGCACACGTGCCGCAGAAATTGTTCCCCCGGCAGTTCAGAAGGGCGTCAAGTCCGGCGTATGCAGAGACACCGAGCTTCTTCATCAGCAGCCGGAGGTTCGAGCCCGATTCCGCGTCGAAAGTCCGGTGCTCGTTATGGAATGTGACAACAGGCATGTCTCTCTCCTTTCCTCTTCAATATGTTCGCGGGGTGGTCCAGGCGTGCACCCCTTCTTTATCGACCATTGCTTTCACGCAGTTCTCCCGCTGGAGGGGGGAATCTCCGATTGTGACGCAGGAGGAAAATTCGCGGACAGCCCGTTCGCCCACCTCCCCGCGATCGGTCCTGATCAGGGCAAGGAGGTCGTCCTTCTCCACCCTGTCTCCGATCTTCCGGGAGAGTACGATCCCCGCCTTGGGATCCACTGGATCCTCCACCCTGAGCCTGCCGGCGCCGAGCTCGACAGCCAGCACGCCGATGCGCCGTGTGTCGAAGGCCGTGATGTAACCGGATGAAGACGCGCGAACCTCGAGGGAAAGCTCCGGCAGCGGGTAGCGGGCAGGGTCCCGGAGGAACGAGGAATCCCCCCCCTGGCGCTCCACAACCTGTATGAACTTTTCGTACGCCCTCCCCGACCAGATCGCCGACCGGCACTGCGTAATCCCTTCGGCGATCGTCGCGGCCTTGCCGCCGAGATGCACCATCGCCCCGCCGAGAACGTAGGTGACCTCCATCAGGTCCGGGACGTTCTTTCCTTTCAGGCATTCGACCGATTCGACCACCTCGAGCCAGTTGCCGACCATCATCCCCAGGGGTTCGTCCATGCCGGTGATGAAGCCCACGGTCTCCTTCCCGCAACTGTTGCCGATGGAGACCAGCGCCGTCGCGAGTGCGACCGAATCGTCAAAGGACTGCATGAATGCACCGTTTCCGGTCTTGACGTCGAGCACGAGCGCATCGATCCCCTCGGCGAGCTTTTTGCTCATGATGCTCCCGGCGATCAGCGGTATCGATTCGACCGTGGCCGTGACATCGCGAAGGGCGTACATCCTGCGGTCCGCGGGGGCGATCTCCGCGGTCTGACCGCTGAGGACAAGTCCGGTTTCCCGGATCACATCCCTGTATTCGTCGATTGTCAGAGCGGTCCGGAAACCGGGGATCGATTCGAGCTTGTCNNCCGCCGGTCGAGTGCTTGTCGACTTTGCGCCCGGGGATCGACGAGAGATCGACGATGCTCCCGGAGCGAAGCATGACATCGGTGCAGATGGCGGTCTCTTCCGGTCCCATTCCCCTGAAATACACTGCCATCAGGAACGCCGACATCTGGTAGTCCGGCACTTCCCCCCTGACGTATCCGCCGATCAGCGATTCGATTTCCGCCCGGGTGAGTACGCCGCCATTGCGCTTCTTACGGATGAGTTCGACAGTATTCATGGCGATTTCATCGGGCATTCAACGCGCATTCATGGAGTGTCATTCGACGAGTGGAAGGAGGGCGGGAAATTCGCTGATGATGAAATCCGGGCCGGCGGCCTCGATCTGGTCCCCGCTCATCGCCCCGTATGTTACGCCCACGGTTGCGATCCCAGCATTTTTGCCCGCCATCACGTCCATGGAGGTGTCACCCACCATAATCGTCCGTGCCGGGTCCCATCCTTCCGCAGCGATGATGACGTGGATTATCGCGGGGTCAGGCTTGAAAGGGAGTCCGTCGCTCCCCTGCAACCTGTCGAACAGGGGCGTGATGCCGAAATGGTCTGTGACCCTCCGTATGCCCGGCCCCCGCTTCGTCGAGGCCACGGCGATCTTCTTCCCGTCCGCATGGAGGCGCTCGAGCGTCCGGCGGACGCCGGGGAACAGCCTCGTCGTCAGGAGGGACCGGGGGGGGTAGTATTCCGCGTACAACTTTGAAGCTTCATCGATCAGGCCGTGCATGGCCGGAGGGAGGAGATGCCGGAAGGTCTCTGTGAGCGGCATCCCGATGAACGGATACAGGTCCTCTTCGCGATACCCCCCGGCACCCAGGCGCTCCAGCACCCACAGCTGCGCCTGCGCGATGTCCTTCCTCGAATCACTTATCGTCCCGTCGAAATCGACGATGATATTGTCGTACGGCATCCCCTACGGTTTCCGCTCCAGAAGCCTCTTTTCGGCAAGGAGGAGTCCGATGATGGTCTTCGCGTCCGGGTAGTCTCCCCGGACCGCGCGTGAGACCGCCTCGCCGAACGGGACCTCTTCGACCGTCATGTTCAGCTCCCCTTCCTCCCTGCGCACACCTCCCGGGAGAAGCGAGAGACCGCGGGCGAGATAGATGTGGAGTTCTTCGTCGCAGAAGCCTGGAGTTGTAAAGACCGTCACCAGGTGGTCGAGAGAGGCGGCTCGGTACCCCGTCTCCTCGGCCAGTTCCCTCTCCGCGGCAGCCTTCGGGTCTTCCCCAAGCGCGAGCTTGCCGGCAGGGAGCTCCGTGACACGCTTGCCGACCGGGTAGCGCAGCTGCGACACAAGGAGCACCCGGCCGTCATCCAGCAGCGGCACGATGACCGCACCGCCGGGGTGACGCGCGATCTCCCGGACGCCCGCTTTCCCCGAAGGGTATTCCACCCTGTCGACAAGGAGTTCGATTACGCGTCCCGTGTAGAGGACTTCACGGGAGAGAAGCTTCAGTTCCGCCAGCGTTCCATCCTTCGGCGGCGTCATGTGTTCCCCCTGCTCCCCGGCTTGACCACCGGATGCCCCCCTGCGCAGAGTGGACATTCCGCCGCGGCGTACGTGACGACATCCATCGCCATCAGCGAGCACTGGATCCCCCCCGGATCCATATCAAACTGCACCTTCCCCCCGCTCCTGTCCACGATAAATGCGACGCCTGCGACTTTCCCTCCCCCCCGCCGGACGAGCGAAATCACCTCGGAGACCGATCCGCCGGTCGTCACCACGTCTTCGCACACGAGCACGTTCTCCCCCGGCGCGATCTGGAACCCCCGCCGCAACTGCATGACGCCTTCCTTCCTCTCGGCGAAAATAGTGCGCGCCCTGAGCTGACGCCCCACCTCCTGCCCCACAACGATCCCGCCGAGGGCAGGCGCCACCACAACCTCTATTCTCGCAGGGCGGAACCGCTCTGCGAGCTCTCCGCAGAGCAACCCGGTGTACTGCGGGTACTGCAGGACCCTGGCGCACTGAAAATACCGGTCGCTGTGCAGCCCCGAGGTCAGCTGGAAATGCCCTTCCAGCAACGCCCCCGAATCGCGGAATATCGAGAGAAGATGTTCGAGTTCCATCGCCCCTGGTGATTGTCGCTTCTTTAGAAGAGCAGCCTGATCCCCCCGCGGACGGCGACGATAAGGCCCGCATTGGGATCGTCATTCACGTACAGAGCCCTCGCTTCCATATCGAACGCAACCGAACGGCTCGCGCGGTATTCCAGTCCTCCGTAAAGCGAGGCCGCCAGCCTCGTCTGGAACGGGAGATCATAGTACGTCACGCGCCCGGAACTCGTCTCCTGCCGGTACTCCGCCCCCGTCATGTGCGAGAATCCGATCATGCCGCCCAGGTAGGGTGCGAGCTTCTTGCCGGGCGCGAGCATGAAGCGCCCGACGACACCGGCGACAATCTGAGCCACAGGCGGAGTCTTGAACGTGAGGCCCGGATAGGCGGTCCCAAAGGTGGGACCACGGAACCAGAATGCAGCCCCCTCGAGATCGAAACCCAGAGAGACTGTGCGGCTCACCCCCTTCAGGACCTCCACCGACGCCGAGGGGCCGGGACCCCAGAACGTCGTCAGTCCGGGGTGAGAGACAGGCCATGCCCAGCCCCCCATGACGCTGATCGAATTACTGCGGGCTGCGGGGGCGGGGACGGGGGGGCGCGGAGTCTGCGCCGCGCACTGCATCACCGCCAGGAGAAGCATGACGGTCACCGCATTTCGCTTTCGCATCGTTCCCTCTTCTCTTTTGTAGAGTGTCAGTTTTCCGGTTCGCTTCTCGCCCGAACGTCCGGCGCGTCTCACCATCCCTTCGTGCGGCGGAGATTCGTGATATGTTCCACGTGCTTCTCCCCGTGACCCGCGTACACGTTGAGCTGGCTTTCCAGTGTGACTTCCCCCCGCTCCGGATGGACGCCGATCCTCCCCCACTCTCCGTCCGCAACGCGATCGAGAAGCTTCGACCATCGGTCGTGCAGACCGCGGAGGATTTCCAGCGACACGCCGATCGGCATCTCGGTGGTGTCGGGCAGTGCGGCCCAGGCATTCTGGTCGTACGGCTTGAACGCGGGCTTCCCCTCGGTGAGTATCAGTTTCATGCGGACGAACGCGTTCATGTGTGCATCGGCGAGGTGGTGGACGACCTGACGCACTGTCCAGCCACCGTCCCTGTACTGGGTGTCGAGCTGCTTGTCGTTCAGTCCCTTCACCGCCGCTTCAAGTGCCGACGGGAGGGCACGGATCATGTCGATCTTCTTCCGTCGTTCTTCGCTTGTCATGCTCTGCCTCCCGCGGATTGTTCCACTTCTTCCTGACTGCCGGACTCACCGGCTGCCCGATTGTCGGCCGCTCCCTTGAACGGCCGGTCCCTGTCTTCGAACTCGGGCCTGTAGTAGTCCGACGCCTCGAATTCCTGCGCCCATCCGTTGCCCATCCCCAGCTTCTCCAGAATGTCCAGCACCTTCTGGTACTCGCCTTCACGGACCTTCCGGTCCAGCAGGGGCATCGCCAGGGCCCTGTGCACGGGAAAATACTGTGACATCACGCTCAGGGTCGTGTCCGCCCCGAGCCTGTCCCGTATCCATGTGAGGGTTTCTCCGCTCCCGGCGATGTCGTTCGGCAGGACCAGGTGGCGGATGATGAGACCCCGCTTCACGAGGCCGTCGTCCCCCGTCACGAGGCTGCTCCCCACCTGGCGGTGCATTTCGGCCACCGCCCTGCGCGCATGGAGGGCGTAGCCGTCGACTTTCGAAAACTCGCGCCCCATCGCGTCGTCGCCGTACTTCAGGTCCGGCAGATAGATGTCGATCACGCCATGGAGCAATCGCAGGACCTCCACCGCATCGTAGGCGTTCGTGTTGTAGATGAGCGGGAGGCGGAGCCCGGCGCCTGCGGCCGCGTCAAGCGCCATGACGATCTGGGGAACGAAGTGCGTGGGGGAGACCAGCCCGATCCCGTGACATCCCTTGTCCTGGAGCTCAAGCATCATCTGCGCCAGGCGCTCGATGCTCACCTCGTTCCTGCGTTCAAGTTTGTGGTTTTGGCTGATCAGGTGGTTCTGGCAGTAGACGCAGCGGAGATTGCAGTTGCCGAAGAAGATGTTTCCGACCCCATGAGTCCCCGTCAGGGCGGGTTCCTCGCCGAAGTGGGGGGTGTAAGCGGAGACCACCGGGAGCTCTCCCGAGTAGCAGCGCGCGATCTCGCCCGCGAGGCGGTTGTTCCCGCAGTCGTGCGGGCAGATCGTGCACGAGGCGAGCATGGCACGGAGCTCTCCCGCGCGCCTGCGCAGCTCACCGGAACGATGCAGGGCGATATAGGAAGGAACGAACGGCATACCGAAAAATATAGCAAAGTTTCCACGTGATTCCAATTGCCGGATGGGGGGAGAAACCGTATTTTATACTGATGCGGCCCCCACACGAAACGGACAGACGCCCATGGCGGAACATATCTTCATGACCGGCGGTACCGGGCTGGTCGGGACACACCTCATCCCCAGGCTGCTCAGAGCATTCCCCGGGTCGATTATCTCGCTCCTGGTCCGCGGGGACAACGACGCCGACGTCGCATCCCGCGTGGACGAGATTTCGCTCAAGGTGGAACGGGAGGACGGGGTCCCCGGCGCCCGGGAGCGGATCCGGGGTCTCCGGGGGGACGTGCTGCTGGACCTGTACGGCCTCTCCGGCAGGGACCTCGACCGGCTCGCGGAAGAAACGACGTACATCATTCACGGGGCGGCAACGATCAGGTTCGATCATCCGATCGAAGAGGCACGCGAGGTGAACTGCGGGGGGACGCGGAAGCTGCTCGCGCTCGCCGAGCGTTGGGCAGGGCGCAGGAAGCTGAAGCGATTCGTGTACATCGGCACCTCGTCGGTGTCGGGCCAGCGCGAGGGGGTCGTCACCGAGGAAGAACTCGAGACGGGGCAGCGGTTCTTCAACACCTACGAACAATCCAAGTGCGAATCGGAACGGATCGTCCGCGACCACTTCGACCGGATCCCTGCGGTCGTCTTCCGCCCCAGCATCATCATCGGTGATTCACGAACCGGCGCAACGAGCTCCTTCAACGTCATCTACATCCCCCTGCGCCTCCTCCAGAGGGGACTGCTGGAGTTCATCCCCGGGACGCCGGCAACGAGGATGGATCTCGTCCCGATCGACTGGGTCGACGACGTGATGGTGCACATCATGGCCCTGGATGCCGCGGACGGGAAGGTCTGCCACGTCACCGCCGGGCCCGACCGCGCGGCTCCGCTGGGGGAAGTCGTTCTCGGCGCGATGGCGTACTTCGACCGCCATACGCCGCTGGCGGCGCCCCGCCGGATGGAATTTGTCACGAGGGAGGAATTTGAACGACGCAGAAAGCTCGCGCGCGGCCGGGAAGAGGCCCTCCTGGCACAGCTGGATACGCTGTTGCCGTACGTGAGCATCGACAGGCTCTTCGACTCGAGGAACACCGACGCGCTGCTCCAGGGGAGCGGCATCACGTTCCCCCGATTCAGCGCCTATGAAGAGAAGATCCTCGCCTATTGCCTTGCGACGCGGTGGGGCAAACTGCCGGGCTGAGCGGCGGGTCAGGTCACATCTCCTTCCTCGCCGAGAGGTTCAGCTTCTCCAGCTCCGATTTGTACACGATGTGCTTCGAATCGATCGCGCGGTCCAACGCGAGTACCCCGTTCACATGATCAATTTCATGCTGCAGGAGCTCTGAGAGCGCACCGCGCGCCTTCAGGAGATGCTCTTTCCCCTCCGGGTCCCGGTACCGCACTTCGACCGACAGGTGCCGCTTGAGTTTTACCGCAAGCTCCGGGAAGCTGAAGCAGTCGTCCCAGAGCGTCATCATCTGCCGGCTGCTCCTGACGATCTCGGGATTCACAAGCGCAAGGGGCCCGTCGACATCGATGAACAGCACGCGGCGCCTGTCCCCGATCTGGGGGGCGGCGATCCCCCTGCCGAACCCCTTCCGCCGCCGGAAGTCGTGAAGCGTGTCCGCCAGGTCCGCGACAAGCGCGCGGAGGTCGGGCGTGTTGTACTGCCTCACCCGCACGCAGAGTGCGCGGAGGAGCGGATTCCCGAGCAGGAGAACCGGTCG
The DNA here is from genome assembly GCA_003154425.1 of Ignavibacteriota bacterium. Taxonomy (GTDB): domain Bacteria; phylum Bacteroidota; class Ignavibacteria; order UBA10030; family UBA6906; genus Fen-1273. Next base: position 6,316 of record PMDK01000112.1, on the reverse strand, counting down.
AACGCTCATGAGCACCTCCATGATAAACGCTTAGAAGCCTGAGACACGGTGCACCCTCCCCATGGTCTGTCCGAGAAACCTCTCACCGATCTCGGTGAACCGGGCCGGGAGGTCGCTGACATAGAACTCAAGGTTCGGTTTCTCCCGGCTCGGGTTCCGCAGTTCCTTCTCCTCCAGCAGGCGCTCCACATCCGCGGCAACCGCCGCCCCGGAATCAATCAGCGTGACGTTCGGGTCCACGGAGGCGGCGATCGCGCCGCGCAGGACCGGATAATGGGTGCAGCCGAGTATCAATGTGTCGATTTTCTCCAGCTTCAGCGGGAAGAGGTATTCCTTCGCGACAAGGGCGGTCACCTTGTGGTCGATCCACCCCTCTTCGGCCAGCGGGACGAACAGCGGGCACGGCTGTGCGAAGACCTGGACGTCCCCGTCAAGCTGACGGATTGCGTTGGTATAGGCGCCGCTGTTGACCGTCGCGATCGTGCCGATGATCCCCACCCTTTTTTTCTTCGTCGCCCGGACGGCTTCGCGGGCCCCGGGGAGTATCACGGCGACAACAGGCACACGCGCCCGGTTCTGAACCACGTCGAGTGCAACCGCCGAAACGGTGTTGCAGGCGATCACCACAATCTTGATTTCCTTCGAGACAAGGAAGTCCACATCCTGCTTCGCATATTCCCTCACGACCGTGGGGGACTTCGGACCGTACGGCACGCGGGCCGTGTCGCCGAAGTACACGATGTTCTCGTTCGGGAGCCGTGCGCTCAACGCGCGCACGACCGTGAGTCCGCCGATCCCGCTGTCGAACACACCGATGGGTTTTGAATTCATGACGTGCGATCGAGCCGTTCCCCGGCGAGGCGCTGTATTGTCGAGAGGATCCTCTCCCGGATCCTCTCCCTGGTTCCGGGATCCGTGACCTGTTTTCCCGACCGGTCGAGCGTATAGAAAGCATCGACGATCCCGTCCACGCGCGTGGCGATCTTGGCAAAGCAGATATCCAGCCCGAGTTCCGACATTGTCTCGGTCACCCGGTACAGAAACCCGACGGAGTCCGGAGCATAGACGTCGATGATCGTGTAGTGCGGGTTCTCTTCGAAGCGGACATCAGTCGTCACCGACGGGTTCGCCGGGCTCTTCGGCCGGCGCTTCCATTTCTTGTCGTGCTCCCGGAAGAGGTGCTCGATGTCGAGACCCCCTTCCATCACCAGTCGGAGGTCCCCCGCGATCTTCTCGCAGCGCCTCTGGTCCAGCCCCTGTTTCGTCCCGGAGTCGATGACGCGGAACCTGTCGATGATGAGGCCGTCGTCCCTCGTAAACACGTTCGCGTCGAAAATGTCGGCATCGTTGACGGAGAGCACCGCACAGAATTTTGAGAGCGCAAACGGCGCGTCCCGGGCGATCACGGTGATCTCCGTATGCCCGTCAGCCCGGGCGAAGAGCGCCGACACCGGCTCGCTGTCCGCCCCCTTCAGGATATGCTGCTCGATCTCTTCTTCGCTGAAGAGCGCGACGTACGACGAGTCCCCCACGCCCTGGATATGGCGCCGGATGCGTTCGCGGGGAATCGACCCGCTCAGGGCTTCGATGACGTTTTCGGCGGCCTGGTCGTTCTTCCCGCGCTGGAATTCGTCGATCTGGGAGCCGGTCAGGTTGCGCCTGAGTACTTCCGAGGTGCGCTGGTACAGCTCCTGGAGCATCGCCGCTTTCCACTCCGTCCACACACTGACATTCAGCGCGGACAGGTCGGCGTACGTCAACACGTAGAGGTAGTCGAGCTGTTCCGGACGCTCGAACCGCGAAGCGAATTCCCTCAGGGTGTCCGGATCGTTGACGTTCCGGCGGAAGGCAGTCTGCTCCATCACGAGGTGGTGACGGACGAGAAACCCGACGTCGGCCACTGCATCGGGCATTCCCAGGCGGTTCAAAATCGCGGCAGACATGCCGACGCCGGTGATCTCGTGGTCCGCCACACCGCGCGGCTTCGCGATGTCGTGCAAGAGTATGGCCGCATAGAGAACGTCCTTGCGGGGAAGGTTTCTGAACACCTCCCGGAGGATTCCCTGCTTCTCCCTCAGGTTCTCCGCGTTGGCGATCGCGATAAGCGTGTGTTCGTCCGCGGTATAGTAATGGTAGACATTGTGCTGGAAAAAAGCGACGAGAGCACCGAACTCGGGAATGTACCGGGGGAGGACATCCGCATCGTTCATCTCGTGCAGCGTTTCCGCGACACGGTGGGTTCTGAGTATGCGCCGGAAATACGACGAGAGCCTGGGCGAATCCGCGTCCGCCTCGTGCAGGACTTCAGCGCTTCTTTCGAGAAGGCCGCGCAGCCGCAGGTCCGGCGGCACCTCGTGCTCCGCCGAAAGCGTGAACGCTTCGAAGACCTGTACGGGATCGACGATTGCGGCCACGGATGGATCAATCGTCAGTGCATCGTCGTAGAGTATGAACGCGGAGCCGACACGTCTAAGCGCGGATCCGGACGTCCGGGGGGGTTCGATCAATTCCCTGAACCGCTGCCCCGCCAGCTGCAGGAGCCTGTACACCGTCCGGGCATGGATATAGTACCCGCGCATGAAGACTTCCACGCTCATGAGACCGGGACCCGGCGCCACGCCGATCCCTTCGGCGACCTCCCGCTGCAATGCATATTCCAGTGTGTCGTGCTGGGACTCGCGCCGGAAGTGCATTTCATGCCGCACTCGGAGCAGGAACTCGAATGCCCGGACGGCGGCACCGTGTTCCTCCGGGTCGAGAAGGCCGTCCGAACGGAGCATGTCGAGAAAGTCCTTCGTCGCGCTTGCCCCTGCGCGCAGCGGGGTGAAGTACCGCCTGTCGGTCCCCCGGTAAAGCCAGAACGCCGCATGCAGGTCCCGCAGCCCCCCCGCGCTCTTCTTGATGTTCGGCTCAAGGAGCTTGACGGAGCTCCCGTACCGCTCATGACGCGAGCGGACCTCCTGGAACACTCCTTCGACGAACCAGCCCGGGGCGCCCTGCGCGATCTGCGCCTGCATGCGGTCGTGCAGATCCCGCGCGAGGGAGGCGTTGCCGCAGATGAACCGGCCTTCGATCATCGACGCCCAGGAATCGACCATCTTCCCGTAAAGCGCGAGCGCCTCACCGACCGTCCGGACGCTGTGTCCGATTTCGAGTCCCGCGTCCCAGAGGAAATGGAGCACAGCCTTCGCAGCGTCCCCCGCCGTTTCCAGTGCATCCCCGGTGTCGCACAATACCATGACATCGATATCGGAGTAGGGACAGAGCTCTCCCCGCCCGTATCCCCCGAGCGCAAGTATCGCTATCGTATCCATCATCCCCGCAGGGAGGCAATCGCACGCAGAGCGGATCGCCTCATCCGTCATCGAGGCGAGGGCATTGCATGTGAGGAACCCGTCCGCTCCACTCCGATGTGATGCAGCGATCTCGGCCTTGCGCGCCAGGAGGAGCGACTTCAATGAGTGGGGATCTGTCTGCATGGTTTATTGCGAGGCAGGAAGGGATATGACATACAAGAATATACCGAATGAGGGGAGGAGATTCAACGGAACTGCTGAAATTCCGTACGCCCGTGATTACGAATTCAACGATTCGAGGCAAGGAGAGGGGGCAAACCCGGGGCAAAAACTGTTCATCGGGGGAAATAGTTTCCACGGCACAACTATTGCTGTATTACAACCAGTAAGAAACCCCATCAACGCAGAGAGCAGACACTGTGGCATCACAAGCGGAGTCGTTAATCGGCGTTCTCACGGAAACCAGGAAACTCGAGAAGCGCCTCGAGTCTCTCACGAGGCTTTCTTCAGACGCCCTGCTCGTCCTCCTCCTGCTTCATACACGACGGCCTGCAAGCGTCAAGGAGCTGACCGGGCATCTCGGTGTCAGCGACAGCCGCACTTCCAAGCTCCTTTGCCTCCTTGAAGACAGGGGGCTTATCACGCGCCGCATCAGTCTCTCAGACCGCCGGGTGGAACAAATCTCGCTCACCCCCCGGGGGGACCAGATCATCGAGACAGCGCTCAGCGTGAGCGCTTCACTGCACGAAGAAGCACCCCCCGGCTGGCCCCTGAACATCGAGCCGTCGATCAACTTGCTGGGGATCATCATCGGGTGTGCAGCTCTCGTTTGCACATGACCTGCTCCGCGCGCGTGACGCTTATCCCATTCATCGTTTCTTCAGGAGGGTGACAGGCATGAAGCTTCCAACACCACCGGCTGTTCGGACTACCGCAACGAAGTCTCCCCCCCCGATGAAGACCGTCGTCAGGAGACTCAAGTTCGAGTCGGAGCTCGACCTCTCCTTCGGCGAACATGTGGCCGAGCGGGCGTACGGACAGAAGCTCCTCAGTTGCATCCAGTGCGGGACCTGCAGCGCGACATGTCCGCTCAGCCAGTACATGGATTACACGCCGCGCAGAATCATCGCCATGACGCGCGAGGGGTTCAAGGACGAAGTCCTGAACAGCCTGACCATATGGCTCTGCGCATCGTGCTACGCGTGCACGGTCCAGTGCCCGCGCGAGATCCATATCACCGACGTCATGTACGCACTCAAGCGCGAGGCTATCGCGCGCGGTTTCTATCCGGCCAGGAACCCCATCCCGGTCCTTGCAAAGGCGTTCTTCGAGAGGGTGAGGCACGACGGACGGAACACCGAGAGCAGGCTCCTCATCACGCTCTACCTCCGCACCAATCCGTTCAAGATGCTGAAGGAGGCCTTGCTCGGGTTCCATCTTTTCCGCACCGGGCGGCTCACACTCAAGAAGGAGAAAATCAAGGGCATGAAAGAATTCCGGACGATGATCGATTCCGCCGGGCCGCAAAAGGAGGCTGTCCCCTTATGAGCTACCTCTATTTCCCCGGGTGCTCCCTGCGCAGCACCGGCCGGCCGTATGAAGAGTCCATACTCGCCGTCTTCAGGAAGCTCGACATCCCCCTGACGGAACTCGACGACTGGAACTGTTGCGGCGCCACCGCGTACGTCTCCATCGACGAAAACAAGGCCTTCACGCTCGCCGCACGCAACCTCGCGCTCGCTGAACGGATGCACAGCAACGGGAATGCCGGGGAGGACCTGATGGCCCCGTGCAGCGCCTGCTACCTGGTGCTGGAAAAAACGCAGCACTACATAAAAACGGACGAAGGTGTAAAGAGGGATGTCACCGCCGCGCTCCAGCGCGGGGGCTTCGACTACAAGGGGACCACGAAAGTGCGCCACCCGCTCGACATTCTCGTGAACGACATCGGACTCGAGCGAATCGCCAAAGCGGTCGTCAGGCCGATGAAGGGAATAAACGTCGCCTGCTACTACGGTTGCCAGGTTGTCAGGCCCTTCGAGACGTTTGACCACGCTGCCTATCCGACCACGATGGACCGTCTTGTCACCGCGCTCGGCGCCAGGGCGATCGACTGGCCGATGAAGGCACGGTGCTGCGGCGGGAGCCTCACCGGGACAATCCAGGAAGCGGGTCTCCGGCTCAACCGGGCCCTCCTGCTGGAAGCCACCAAGCGCGGAGCGAACGTCATACTGACATGCTGTCCCCTGTGCCAGCACAACCTGGAATGCTACCAGAAACGCATCAACCGGCGTTTCGGTGAATCGATCAACATCCCGGTCGCCTATTTCACGCAGTTCATCGGGCTTGCGCTCGGCATACCGCCCAAGGAACTCGGCATACAGCGCCTGTTCATCCCCCTGAAGTTCGCAGAAACACCCGGAAAGGAGGCGCACGCACATGCCTGAATCCAACGGCCACGACGCCCCCCGCGTCGGATTCTACGTCTGCCACTGCGGGCACAACATCGCCGGCACCGTGGATGTCGCGGAGGTCGCCCGCTTCGCCGGGACGCTGCCGAATGTCGTCGTCTCCCGCGACTACAAGTACATGTGTTCCGATCCCGGCCAGGAGCTGATCATCACGGACATCCGCGAGCACAGACTCAACCGGATCGTTGTCGCCTCCTGCTCTCCCCTCCTCCACGAGCACACGTTCCGCGTGGCCACGGAGAAAGGGGGGCTCAACCCGTTCTTTTTCCAGATGGTGAACATCCGGGAGGACGTCTCCTGGGTGTGTGCGGACCATGATGCGGCGACGCACAAAGCGCTCGACCTGGTGCGGGCGGCCGTCCGGCGCGTGGCCCACCACCGCTCGCTCGCGACGAAACACGTCCGGATCCACCCCGACGTTCTCGTCGTCGGGGGGGGGATCTCGGGAATCCATGCGGCGCTCACGCTGGCCAACGCCGGAAAGAAGGTCACGCTTGTCGAGAGGGAGCCCACGATCGGCGGGCATATGGCGATGTTCGACAAGACGTT
>PMDK01000015.1 GCA_003154425.1 Ignavibacteriota bacterium | reverse complement strand
AGCGAATGGAAGCCTGTCCGGTAGAACCGGAAGGCTTCCCGTGACCGGGGACAAGGGGAGGGAACCATGTTTGACTTTCAGGCTGTTATTAGATACACTACCACGCACTTCAGGCACTTCATAGGGAATGTGTTCATGCGCAAACGATTTTCGCTGGGAACCGTGATACTCCTCGTNNCGATCAACGGACTCCTGAACCAGCTTGATCCCCACTCGGTATATATCCCGGTGAGCGAGCTGCAAAAGGTGACGGAGGATTTCCAGGGGAGTTTTGAAGGGATAGGGATCGAGTATCAGGTCCTGGCCGACACGCTCCTGGTCGTGGCACCCATCACCGGAGGACCGAGCGAAGCGCTCGGCATCCAGGGGGGGGACAAGATTGTCCGGATCAACGACAGCTCGGCGGTCGGCATCACGCAGGAGGGGGTGCAGAAGAAGCTCCGCGGTCCGAAGGGGAGCAGGGTGAAGGTCTCCATCGTCCGGTCCGGGATCGGGGGGCTGCTTGACTTCGAGATCACGCGGGACAAGATCCCCATCTACACCGTCGACGCCTCGTTCATGATCGACGGCCAGACCGGGTACGTGAGCGTCAACCGGTTCGCGGCGAAAACTCATGATGAGTTCCTGGCGGCTGTCACGAAGCTCTCGGGAGAGGGGATGAAGCGGCTTGTCCTCGACCTCCGTTCCAATCCCGGCGGCTACCTCGAGCAGGCGTACAAGCTCGTCGACGAGATGATGCCGCGGGGGCGCAAGATCGTCTTCACAAAGGGGCGGAGGCCGGAATTCGACGACGAGTACGTTTCCTCGGGGGCCGGCAAGTTCAAGGATGTGACATTGATCGTGCTCGTCAACGCGAGTTCCGCTTCGGCCAGCGAGATTGTCGCAGGCGCCGTGCAGGACTGGGACCGGGGCTTGATCATCGGAGAGACGACCTTCGGGAAGGGACTCGTCCAGCGCCAGTTCGACCTGAAAGACGGTTCCGCCTTCCGCCTGACGACGCCCCGGTATTATACCCCGAGCGGGCGGCTGATCCAGCGCCCGTACGATCATGACAAAGCCAAGTACGCCCGCGCGGCGTTCGAGCGGCAGGAGACCGNNCACACTCGGAGGAGCGGGATTCGACGCGCCCGACGTACAAGACCATGGGGGGGCGCGTCGTGTACGGGGGAGGCGGGATCACGCCGGATTATATCGTGAAGTCCGATCACCTGACGGAATACACGGTCCAGCTCCGCAGCCGCAATGTCTTCCTGCAGTTCGCGGACAAGTACCTGGACAGGCACGGTGCGGAATTGAAATCCCGCTACGGGAAGAACGCCGACAAATTCGCCGACGAGTTCGAGGTGACGGCCGCCATGCTTACGGAAGTCCAGTCGCTGGGCAAAGCCGCCGGCGCGACATTCAAGCAGGAGGAATTCGACAAGGACCTTCGGTACATCAGGGCGTTCACACGCGCCTTCATCGCCCGCAGCCTCTGGGGGAACGAGGGGTCTTCCCGCGTCATGCTGCGGGAAGACGCCCAGTTCCGGAAGGCGCTGGAGCTCTTTCCTGACACCGACCGCATCCTGAGCAACCTCTCGAGCCTTAAATGAGGAGTCGCCTCTTCTCACCCCACGTGCGCGTTGCGGCACTGGCGGTATTGGTCGGGGCTGCCGGTCTGGTGTCTCAGGGGAGTCTGCACTCGCAGGGGCAGCCCTCCCCCCCCGACAGGGTATTCGTCGAGGGAGAGGATCTCGTCTACAACGTCCGCTACGGGTTCATCGACCTCGGACAGGTGCGGATCAAGGTCGTGGGGACCGTGCGGGGGAAATCTTCCGCGGCGTTCGAGGCGAAAGCGATCATCGATTCCTATCCCAAGGTCCCGTTCGTGGACCTTCACGCCGTCTTCGAGAGCCTGATCGACAGCGGGATGTTTTCCCGCAGGTTCATCGGCAGACAGAAAGACAACGGGCAGTGGGACTTCTCCAGGTATGATTTCGATTATCCCCTCAAGCGGGTCCTCATCCACGTGGGGACACGGGACTCCGTGGTCGTCAAGCGGGACACGCTCTCGATCGAGACCGCGTACCACGACGGCCTCTCTCTCTTTTTCTATGCGCGCGCGAAGCTCTTCTCCGGACTCAAGGTCAACGTCCCCGCGGTGATCAAGGAACAGAAAGTCAGCACGTTCATCGACTTCAAAGTCGAACGAACGTCGGTCGACCTCGATGCGGTCGNNCCGATCCAGGCGAAAATGAAGGTCCTGATCGGGAGCGTCACGATGGAACTCATGAAATGGACCCGTCCGGGCTGGACCCCCCCGCGGGCGAACCGGTAAGGCGTGGGACTGATCGTCCATCACGGCGTGGCGCCGTTTGTGCATGCGTCCGCGTTCATCGCCCCGGGCGCCTGGCTGATCGGTGACGTCCGCGTGGAGGAGGAGGTGAGCGTCTGGTACAACGCCGTCCTGCGGGGTGACATCAACTCCATCCGCGTGGGACGCCGGTCGAACATACAGGACGGCTGTGTCCTCCACGTCACGGCGAAGCTC
>PMDK01000179.1:1653-5843 GCA_003154425.1 Ignavibacteriota bacterium | reverse complement strand
TGGCGAAGGAACTCACAAACTGCTCGTTGAAAACAATAGGACTGCACTTCGGCGGGCGTGATCATAGCACGGTTATTCATGCATATCAATCCGTCGAAGATCAGATGCGGATTGACCCGAAATATCAGACCAATGTTCAGCAGATCAGACGCCGTCTGCAGATGCTTGGACATGTATAGCACCTGCGCAGCTGTCCCGCACATGTTGACAAGAGCGTGAAGAGATGGTGATTCCATGTGAAACTGCTGTGCGCATGTCATTCTGTTTCCCGGAATATGATTTGTCTCTCGCGAATTGTGCATGGAACCTCCGCCTGTGCACACAGTTTCAGATCAAGGCTTTTATCAACTGACATTCTTATCGGCTCCAGCAATCATCTCTTCCGCTCCTGGTGTTGTATCTTCTCCACATGTCAACACTCATTATAATAGTTATTACTTCTATATATATGTACGTAAGAGTATATTACAGCGGCTCGTGTTCTGTTGTTTCTTCACTGATTTCTGCGTAAATTGTCCGGGTTTTCCTTCTCAAGGATTTTTTCATCCAGCCCACCTCAGGAGAATGNNCCGCCAACAGCATTGAACTTCAGCGTACGCTGAACAAGGTCGGTGGTGTGGTTCCTACTAAATCCACGATGCCTATCCTGGAGAATATTCTGTGTGAATTGTCAAACAATCTGTTGACGATTACGGCAACGGACATGGCAATTTCGCTCACGGTGTCACTTCAGGTGCGGGGGGCGGAAGACGGCAGGGTAGCAATTCCAGCCAAAAGGCTGATGGATACGATGAAATCGCTGCCNNGATACCAGCACGGCATTTACAATTGATACGACGACGAGCAAAATAAAGATAACGACGGACAACGGAGAATACGGGCTGACAGGTGAAACAGCGGGAGAGTTTCCCCCTGTGCCGCCGTTTAAGGGAACATCCGAGATCTCACTGGACAGCAGCATGCTCAGGGGACTGATTCATAGAACCACGTTCGCCGTGAGCACCGATGAACTGAGGCCGGCAATGATGGGTGTGCTCTTTCAGGCCAAGGATACGGAATTGCGGGCGGTGGCGACCGACGGACACCGGCTCGTAAAGCTGAGTTACAGGCAGAAGCAGCCCGTATCCATGAAGAAAGACATTGTTATTCCGGCGAAAGCACTGCTCATTCTCGGCAAGTCGATTGATGAAGGGGAAACAACAATCAGTATCAGCGAAACCCATGTGAAGTTTACGTTCGGTCAGTCATTCCTGGTTTCACGCCTCATCGATGAAGCATATCCCAACTATGAGACGGTAATACCGGCTGAAAACGATAAACAGATGACTGTCAAGCGGGACGAGATGATTTCATCGATCCGGCGGGTCGCTCTGTACGCAAGCGCGACGACCCACCAGGTTCGATTCGACATCGCGAAGACATCCCTTCAGATCACGGCGCAGGATATAGATTTCGGGGGTGAGGCAAAAGAGAAGATTCCGTGTACGTACTCGGGGGACACGCTTGAAATCGGATTCAATTCGGTCTATCTGATCGATATTCTCTCACACCTGGAGAGCGAACAGGTCACGTTCCGGTTCAGCACGCCCACGCGGGCCGGCATCGTCTCCCCGGTGGGGGGCGACAGCGACAGCATTCTGATGCTGGTGATGCCGGTCCGGCTGAGTTCGTAGCGGAGACAGTCACATACTGCCTTGCCACGGTCCCGCCTTTGGCGGGACCGGTGTATTGGCAGGCACGCCGCGGAATATGATCCTTTCCAGAATCAGGCTGGGCAACTTCCGTAATCACGCTGCCACCACCGTCGAGTTTGGCGATGGTATCAATGCATTCCTGGGGGCGAACGGACAGGGGAAAACGAACATCCTCGAGGCGGTATCGTATCTCAGTCTCACCAAGAGTTTCTATGCGTCAGGGGATCTTGAAGTCATCGGGATCGGGGGAGAAGCGTTCGACCTTGAAGGAATTCTGGTTTCCGATGCCGGAGTACAGCACCAGGTCCGGGTCACCTGCACACGAACACCTCAGGAGAAGAAAATCCTGGTCAACGGCACAGCCCCGGAGAGGCTTGCCGCCGTCATAGGACGATTCCCGGTAGTGGTCCTCTCCCCGGAGAACGGTTCCATAACGTTCGGCGGGCCGGTCGAACGCAGAAGATTCATGGACCTCGCCCTCTCACAGGTGAGCGGCGCTTATCTCGAGGACATCCTCGAATACCGGAAGGCGCTCAGGCAGCGGAACAGAATCCTCGCCGATAACCGAATGCGGGAAGCCCTGCCGCCGGGTGTCATCGAGCCCTGGACGGAGAGTCTTGTGGCGTACGGAAGCAGGATTGCACACCACCGGGCACAGTTCGCCGCGGAGCTCCGGAGCCATATCCTGAACGCATACCGGAGCATCATGCCGGATACGGAAATCCCGGACATCGCCTACCTCTGCGGGTTCGAGCCCGGGGACACCGGGGACGTGCGGGGATACGCCTCAGGGCTCTCGGCTGATCTCGAAGCAAAAAATTCCGAGGAACGCCGGCGGGGCCTGACACTTGCGGGACCTCACCGTGATGATCTGCAACTCACGATCAACGGGTTGGATGTGAAGCGGTTCGCGTCGCAGGGCCAGCACAGGACGCTCCTTGTTGCTTTGAAGATCGCGGAGTACTCCTACATGAGGGAGAGGCACAACGAGACCCCGATGTTTCTGCTGGACGACGTTTTCAGCGAGCTCGACATGGGGCGTGTGCATCGGATGCTTGCATTCGCGGGAGGCCTGGGGCAGGTCATGATCACGACGACAGAGGGAACGGTCTTCGGTGACTCGGTACCATGGGGAAATCACAACAGGAGGTTCACCGTTGAGCGCGGTACGTGCAGGCAGGAGGCGTGACCGGCTTCCCGGCAAAGGAGGCAGGCCCGTATCGATCCAGGATGCTATGATGAGTCTGGTGCGGGAACTCGGGATCGCGCCGAGAATGGCTCAATACGATGTTATCGCCGCGTGGCCGGATGTCGTGGGACCTCAGATTTCCCGGGTGACGGCTCCGCAGCGCATGGAGAATGGTGTCCTGTACGTCACAGTGACAACGGCGCCGTGGCGTGCGGAACTTTCCATGAAACGGCTTGAACTCATCGAAAAACTGAATTCACGCGTCGGAACGCGGGTACTGAACGATATCAGGTTCAGGTAGTTCCGCCTTCGCCGCGATCATGTGCCATCATCACAGGCTGGTATGAGCAAAGCATCTGCCGACAAGGACAAAGCGGTTCCCCGGACGCCGGAGGAGCATCTCTATAACGCCGAGGACATCACAGTTCTCAAGGGGCTCGAAGCTGTCCGCCGAAGGCCCGCCATGTATATCGGCGATGTGAGCATCCGCGGGCTTCACCACCTCGTGTACGAAGTTGTGGATAACTCGATAGATGAGGCGCTGGCGGGTTTTGCCAGGAACATCGACGTGACCATCAACAAGGACGGATCTGTTGCCGTGCTGGATGACGGGCGCGGGATTCCGACCGATATGCATAAGGGGGAAAAACGGTCCGCGCTCGAGGTGGTGATGACGATGCTCCATGCAGGAGGAAAGTTCGACAAAAATACCTACAAGGTGTCCGGAGGACTTCACGGCGTCGGCGTCTCTGTGGTGAACGCCCTGAGCGAGTGGCTGGAGGTTGAAGTGTATCGCGACGGAAAGGCCTGGTACCAGAAATATGAACGGGGCGATCCTGTCGCGCCGGTGAAGGTGGCCGGGAAGGCCGAGAAGGGACAGTCGGGGACGAGGGTGACGTTCCTTCCGGACGGGCAGATCTTCAAGAACCGGACGTTCAAATTCGATACGATTGCGGAACGCCTCCGCGAACTTGCCTTTCTCAACCCGCAGGTGAAACTCCGGATCGTCGACGTGCGGGCGAAAAACGAACAGGAAGAGACCTTTCATTTCAAAGGGGGACTGGTAGAATTTGTGAAGTACATCGACGCTACCCGTCCCTCGATAATGAAGAAAGTATTCTACGCACAGGGGTCGGATAAGGATGAAAACGGCCGCGCTGTCGAAGTCGAAGCCGCCATCCAGTACAATGATCAATACAGCGAGAACATTTTTACGTATGTCAACAACATCAACACGCACGAGGGAGGCACGCACCTCGTCGGATTCAGGACTGCTCTCACGCGCTCGCTGAACAACTACGCGTACA
>PMDK01000179.1:213-1629 GCA_003154425.1 Ignavibacteriota bacterium | reverse complement strand
TGGCTCGACGAGAATCCGGGTGACGCGAAAAGGATCCTGGAGAAATCGATGCGGGCTGCCGAGGCGCGGGAGGCGGCGAGGAAGGCACGCGACCTGACGCGCCGGAAGAACGCGATGTTTTCCGGCGGCCTCCCCGGCAAGCTCGCCGATTGTTCGATCAGCGATCCGGAACACTGTGAGCTGTACCTGGTGGAAGGGGATTCTGCCGGAGGAAGCGCCAAGCAGGGACGCGACAGACGGTTCCAGGCGATCCTCCCGCTGAAAGGGAAGATCCTGAACGTCGAGAAGGCGCGCCTCCACAAGATTCTGGAGAACGAGGAGATCCGGAACATCTTCACGGCACTTGGCACGGGGGTCGGTGAGGAATTCGATGCGTCCAAGCTCCGCTACGGGAAGATCATCCTTATGTGCGATGCCGACGTCGACGGCTCCCATATCCGCACGCTGCTTCTGACTCTGCTGTACCGGCACATGAAGGAGCTCATTGAGATCGGGCACGTCTATATTGCGCAACCTCCGCTCTTCAAGGTCAAGAAGGGAAAACAGGAACTCTACGCATACGATGAGGACGAGCGTGACACCCTCGTCAAGAGACTCTCGTCGGAAAAGGGAAAAAAGGCGGAGGAAGAACCCGTGGAGGCAGCCCCCGAGGAAGGGGCTGTCGTGCTGGGGAGCGGTGTGGTGATTTCCCGCTTCAAGGGACTGGGCGAGATGAATCCCGAGCAGCTGTGGTCGACGACGATGAACCCGGATACGCGCACGATCCTCCAGGTGACGATCGAAAATGCCGCCGATGCAGACAGGACATTTTCCATACTGATGGGTGACGATGTCGAGCCGCGGCGGGAATTCATCGAGAAGAACGCCAAATACGTCCGTAACCTGGATATCTGATCGGGGACGCGGGCAACGCAGTCACACTGAGTGATCCCTTATGGCAACTGTGAACGAAAAGGTCATACCCGTTGACATCGAAGATGAAATGCGGGGATCCTACATCGATTACTCGATGTCGGTTATTGTCGCGCGCGCCCTCCCCGACGTCCGCGACGGACTGAAGCCGGTGCACCGGCGGGTGCTGTTCGGGATGCAGGAGCTCGGCCTTGCCGCNNATGCGGTACACCGAGGCGCGCCTGTCGCGCATCGCGGAGGAGATGCTCAAAGATCTCCAGAAGAACACCGTGGATTTTGTCCCCAACTTCGACGATACCCTCAAGGAGCCCTCTGTCCTGCCGTCGATGATCCCGAACTTGCTGGTGAACGGGACGAGTGGCATTGCGGTGGGGATGGCGACGAACATCCCGCCGCATAACCTGGGAGAGGTTGTGGACGGTTGCATTGCGTTGATAAAGGACGAGACGCTGACGGACGAGAAGCTCATGAAGTTCGTCAAGGCGCCCGACTTCCCGACGGGGG
>PMDK01000179.1:0-189 GCA_003154425.1 Ignavibacteriota bacterium | reverse complement strand
ACATCCGGGACGAGTCGGACCGGGATGGACTCCGCATCGTCATCGATCTGAAACGCGATAGCAACGCCGATGTAATCCTGAATAATCTCTACAAACACACGCAGATGCAGGCGACGTTCGGGGTCATCATGCTTGCGCTCGTGGAGGGAAGGCCGAAGGTCCTTACGCTGAAGGAAATGATCCGGCGGT
>PMDK01000105.1 GCA_003154425.1 Ignavibacteriota bacterium | reverse complement strand
ACAGCCATGCCCTGTCCGTTGTCTCCCCGTTTTCGTCGTATCCCCCCAGTATCAGGACGGATCCGGCGTACAGTGTCGTCGCTGTGGAATAGCTGTACGGCCGGTCGAGTGACGCGATGATCGAAGGCTCGGCCTCTCCTCCTGCGGAATTCAGGAGCTCGATCGCCCGGTCCCCCCCTGCGACGACCAGGCCCCCGTCTGCCAGCGGCGCAACGGCCATGCCGAACCTGGCCCGCGGGCGCTTCATGTCCGGGATCCTGGTGAATTTTCCCCCCCCGATGTCATAGCGTTCGATCAGCGCGAGGTTCCCCCTCCAGGCCGTCTCGTCTGTCCCGCCGAGGATCAGTACCTCGCCCGTGGAGAGCCCGACTGCAGCCTGCTTGCAGCGGGCCTCCGCCATGTCGCCGACCCCGCCGAACGTCCCGGTCCCCGGGTCGTAGACTTCGGCCGAGGCCAGGACCGCGTTGCGCCGCGACAGCCCTCCGGCGACAAGCACCCGCCCTCCCGGAAGAAGCGTTGCGGTGTGAGAATGCCGCGGGACGGTCATGCTCCCGGTCAGAGCAAAGCTTTTTCTCACCGGATCATACAGCTCCGCGCTCGCCGTAACGTCGCGTCCGGTCCCGCCGCAAATCAGGACGCGGCCGTCGTTCAGGAGTGTCGCGGTACATCCTCCCCGGCGCATGTTCATGCTCCCGATCGTCGTGAACTTCTCGCTCGCCGGATCGTACAGCTCCGCGCTCGAGAGAACGCCCATGAGATTCCATCCCCCCGCGATGAGGATTAGCCCCCCCCCCGAGAGAAGCGTCGCCGTGTGCCCTGCGCGCGTGTACGACATCTCCCCGGTGTAGCCGAACTTTTTCGTGCGGGGATCGAACAGCTCGGCGGTCGAGGAATATGACTCGTTGTCCCCCCCGTGCTCTTTCCTGAATCCTCCCGTGATCAGCACCCTCCCGTCCGGCAGGAGCGTGGCCGTATGGGAAGCTCGCGGTTCCGTCATCGTGCCGAACGGCCTGAGGAGAGGAGGGGTGGGCGCCGCCTTTCCCGCCTGCGGGCCGTCTGGGGGGGACGAGCAGAGTGCGAGCAGTATCAGGGGGAAGGAGAATGCGCTCATCGGGGCCTCGCTCGGGAGCTCATGCGTCAGAATTTCAGGTGCTTGACCGTCAGTCCGTTGTTGATCAGTTCTGCCAGCGAATCGATGCCGATCCGGAGATGGATTTCCCCGAACTCCCGGCTTACCCTCTGGTCGCTCTCAGCCGTCTTCACTCCTTCCGGTATCATCGGCTGGTCGGAGACGAGAAGGAGTGCGCCGGTCGGGATCTTGTTGAAGAAGCCGGTGACAAAGATCGTCGCGGTTTCCATGTCGATCGCCATCACCCGGATCCGGCGCAGGTACTGTTTGAACAATTCGTCGTGCTCCCAGACCCGGCGGTTCGTTGTGTAGACGGTCCCGGTCCAGTAGTCGCGCGCGTGGTTGCGTATCGTGGTCGAGATCGCTTTTTGCAGATTGAACGAAGGGAGCGCGGGAACCTCGGCGGGGAAGTAATCGATCGAGGTTCCCTCTCCGCGGATGGCGGCGATAGGGAGAATCAGATCTCCCAGCTTGTTTTTCTTCTTGAGGCCCCCGCATTTTCCCAGGAACAGGCAGGCCTTCGGCCGGATGCTCGCGAGGAGATCCATCATTGTCGCCGCGTTGGCGCTCCCCATCCCGAAATTGATGATGGTGATCCCGCGGGCCGTTGCGTTGGGCATCGGCCTGTCTTTTCCCCGCACCGGGACGTTGTGCCACGCGGCGAACTGCTCGACGTAGGTGCTGAAGTTCACAAGCAGGATGTGTTTCGCGAACGCGTCGAGAGGCGTGCCTGTGTACCGGGGGAGCCAGTTCGCGACGATCTGTTCTTTCGTCCTCATCTTTCCTTCATGGCCTGGTTTCTGAGCATTTTCGTCATGTCGTAGGGAGCCGGGTCTCCGCCGAGGTACGTGTGGAACCAGTCGAGGTGCGCGTTGTAGTAAAACGGCATCGACTTCACGCCGTCCGGCCAGTGGCCGTCGTTGCTGAAGACGATCAGTCGGGAGGGGACGTGCATCTCCTGGAGGTCCGTGAAGAATTCGAGGCTTTGCGTGTAGGGGACCCTGTAGTCCCTCTCGCCGGTGATCACGAGGCAGGGGGTTTTGAAATTCTTCACCGACCTGTTGGGCGACCATCGTTCGTAGAGGCCTGAGGTCCACGGGGTCCCGCCGAGCTCGTATTCAGGGAACCAGAGTTCCTCCGTCGCCCCGTGCATCGCCGGAAAATCGTAGACGCCCATCATGCATGCGATCGCCTTGAACCGTGTCGTGTGTCCCTCCAGCCACATCATCATGGTTCCGCCGTACGACCATCCCATGGCCCCGAGCCGGTCCTTGTCGACGAAAGGGAGCTTCGCGAGCGAGTCGGTGACCGCCATGACGTCCCGGAAGACTTTGCCTCCCCAGTCCCTCGATATCCCTTTTGTGAATTCCTGGCCGTACCCTGTCGATCCTGTCGGGTTGGGGAAGGCGACGATGTACCCTGATCCGGGGTACACCTGCCAGTCCCCGCGGAACGCGTCGGCCCACTGCTGCTGCGGTCCCCCGTGGACATTGATGATCAGCGGGTATTTCTTCTTCGGGTCAAAGTCGTGCGGCGTGACAATGAACGTATGTATCCTGCGGCCGGTGGGGGATGCGATCCACATCTCCCGGGCGGGCCTGATATCGACCGCCTCGGCGATCTCCTTGTTGAAGAACGTGAGGCGCCTGGCGGCGCCCTCGGAGGTCGGCACGCTCCAGATTTCGCGGGGCTCCCCCACGGTCCTGCGGACGAAGACTGCGGTTTTCCCGTCCGGGGAAACTCTGAACGCGTCGATCATCCCGCTCTCGTATATCTTCCTGATCGATCCGGATTCAATGTCTATCCTGTAGAGAGGGACACGCCCCTCGACGTCGGCCGTGAAATAGACGCTCTTCGAGTCGGGTCCCCATGCAATGTCGTCCACCCAGTTGTCGAATTTCTCGCTCAGTATCCGTTTTGCACCGGTGGTCCTGTCGTACAGCGCGAGCAGGAACCTGTCCGATTCGTATTCCGGAACCTTCTGCGTCCTGTACGCGATGTATTTACCGTCTGCGGAATATGCCGGGTCGCCGTCGTATGCCGTGTTCTCCCCGGTGAGCGTAGCCGGGGTACTCCCCCCGGAAGTAAGAACAGTCCAGATGTCCTTGTTTGTCGTCGTGGCATCCTTGCCGTCCCGCTGGGAGACGAAGCAGATCTCCTTCCCGTCGGGAGAGAGGGCGAATCCAACGCCGCCGAGCGAAAAGGGGGGGGAGTCAAACTCGCCCGGAGTCAGGTCCGTGTAGGTCCCGGAGGATCTGTCGAACATGAGTATGTGCGTCCTCTTTCCGTCCCGCCACGAGGTCCAGTGACGGTACAGGAGCCCGTCGGCCATGTGTGCCGCCAGCGGTCCGGCGTTCCACGATTTCTCAGTCCGCCGGTTGCAGTCGTTGTCCGCCCCGCATTCCGGGTAGACCTCCGCGTCGAACACGATCCCCGCACCGTCCTTCGTCCACTCGGGGTCCCCCACACCGGAGGAAAAATCGGTCAGCTGTTTCGGTTCTCCCCCCCCGAGGGGGAGAGTCCACGCCTGGGCCCCGTTGTTCCGGGTCGAGAGAAAGAGGAGAGATGAGCCGTCGGGCGACCATCGCGGGTGGGTGTCGGTCCCGGTGTCGGCTGTCAGCCGTCTCTGGTTTCCTCCGTCGGAGTCCATGACGTATATGGCGGCGTGCGTCTTTCCGCCTGCGAGATCGTCTTCTCTGACGACGAACGCTATCTTCTTCCCGTCGGGGGAAAACTGCGGGTCTTCGACGCTCCTGATCTTGTAGAGGTCGGCGAGTGTGAAGGCGCGCTTTTGCCCGTCGGCATGTGATACAAGGCATGCTGCGGCGAGAATCACCAGGAGTCGTTTCATCGCTCGGGTCCGGATTGGTGAGTCATGGTTGAGGAACGGGGGCTGCCGCGCACCGGCGCGGCGGATTGGTTGGTAACATACCAAAGCCGTGGAGCAAAATCAATCTATTGCAAGTCAGCATCACTCTGCCGATATTTCGGGCTGCCCGACTTCCGTTCAAACACCGGACCCCACACCCACGATGAGCTACTCCTGGCCGCGCGGCTCGACGCGCGCACTGCTCAACCTGGACGCTTTCCGCCACAATATCGCCTGTGTCCGCTCCTACTGCGGGGAGGGGACCAGGATCATGGCTGTGGTGAAGGCGAACGCGTACGGGCACGGGATGGTTGAACTCTCCGGTGAAGCAATCCGGATGGGGGCTGAGTACCTGGCGGTCGCCCGCGTATCGGAAGCGCTCGAAATCCGCAGGAGCGGCATCACCCATCCCCTCCTGGTCTTCGAGGTCCCGCCACCCTCGATGATCGACCCCGCCCTGGCGGAAGGGATCGAGCTTTCCGTCAGTACCCGGGAGGGGGCGGCCTCCATCAGCCGGGCAGCGTCGCAGGGGGGGGGAAAGGCTGCCGTTCACGTGAAGGTGGATACCGGGATGGGGCGGCTCGGGTTCCCCGATGACACCGCCCCGGAGGATGTCTCCTCGCTCCTCCGGCTTCCACATCTGGAACTGGCGGGAGTGTACAGTCATTTTGCGACATCGGAGGATCCGGACACTTCTTTCGCCATGACACAGTTGGCCCGCTACAATGAAGTCATTGAAAGACTTCGCAGGCTGGGGATAGAAGTCCCTCTCAGGCACATGGCCAACAGCGGTGCAGTGATCTCGCTGCCGGATGCCCGATTCGACATGGTCCGCCCCGGTATCATGCTGTACGGGTATGCGCCGTCGAGGTCAATGCCGCAGCGACACCCGGTCACGCCGGTGATGTCTCTCGTTTCGACAATCAGCCTGCTGCGCAGCGTCGGGAAGGGGACCAGCATTTCCTACGGCCGCCGCTTTTTTGCTCCGGGCAAGACGACGATCGCGACGGTGCCGATCGGCTACAGCGATGGATACTCGAGGCTCCTGACGAACCGGGCGTCCGCTCTCATCCGGGGAAACCTCCACCCGGTCGTGGGGACGATATGCATGGATCATCTCATGATCGATGTGGGGACGGACCCCCAGTGCCAGACCGGGGATGACGTGACGTTCATAGGTACTGACGGAAGCGAATCTATTACGGCGTGGGACATTGCAGAGACACTCGGGACAATCCCGTACGAGGTGACCTGCCAGATTTCCGACAGGGTTCCCCGTCTTTTTGTGGGGTAAATCGTCGACTTGCATCTGTCGGACCGGTTGTATATATTCTCTACAGTCATGCGCCCGACTGTCACTCACATATCGCGGATGTTGCTGGCCTCCCTCTTCCTGGTTTTCAATGTCGGCCTGCCGATTCTGATAGACTCATGCCCGATGCCGAAACCAGTGGGCTCAATGATGTGTCCTCTCTGTCACGGGGAAGGGGAAGGATCGGGCGGGGAGATCGTGAAAGGGAAACCGTGCTGCTCCCCCTCCATCGCGGCCGGGAGGAACACGAATGAATTCCTCCGGATCCAGAAGAACCTGTGCGATCTCCCTGCAAGTCCGTGCCTCACCTGCGCGTCCGGATTCATCCTTCACAGTTTCTCCTCCGATTCAAAGGTCTTTGCTTCGACCCCTTCTCAGTTTTCCCCCCCCGACATTCCCGTCATGCACTCGTCGCTTCTGATCTGATCTTCCTCCTCCGGAGAGATCGACACATCTTCTGATCTGGTGCGCCGGACTCCGCCGTTCGTCTGTCTTCCTGTTACGACAATCACCTGAGGTATGTCATGATAGCATTTCTTTTCGGTCTCCTCGTCGCATTGTGGCCTATCCGTACGCTCCACCCCGCCGGAGCGGCCGATACCACGCGGATTTGGGACCTCGTTGAAGAATCGCTCGACCGTAACCCCGAGATCGAGGCGGCACGCCGGCAAATGGCGGTCATGGGCGCGAAGGTCGCACAGGAGGCCTCTCTCCCTCCGCCGGAGCTCATATTCATGAGGGAAGGCATGCCCTCCTTCCGGTACTCCGAAGCGATGTTCTCCCGTGTTGAGATCATGCAAATGCTGCAGTTCCCGGCAAAACTCTCGACCAGACGGGAGATCGCGGAAATCAACGCGGACCACGCCCACCACGATCATATGGAAAAGGAGTTCGATGTACTCTTCCGTCTGAAGTCCGCCTATGCGGAGCTCTGGTATCTCCAGCAATCGATTGCGCTCGCCCGCCGCAACGGAGAATTTCTTCAGCAGGCTCTCGCGGTCGTCCGGTCCCGGTACGGAACGGGGAGTGCGGGGGAGGAGGATGTCCTGAAGGCGTCGGTGGAATCCGCCAGGAACGATAATCTCGTGGTTTCACTCCGTCAGCGGGAGCTCTCCATGAAATCCATGATCATGGCAATTCTCGACAGGGCAGACAGCGATACACTCGGGACGGCAATCATGCCCGATTCGCTCGGCCTCAACGTTTCTCTCGACACGCTCATGGTGCGGGGGATGGACTATCGGCCGATGCTCCAGCACGACTCACTTGCCGTGATGGAGCAGAAGGTGCTCCTCTCTCAGGCCCGGCAGGAGTACATCCCCGATCTCAGGATCGGCCTTCAGTACATGAGCGCCCCGCTTACCGGGTTCAACGGCTGGACCGTGACCGCAGGTATCACGCTCCCCTTCGCTCCCTGGGCTCTCGGCGCCCGGTCCGCGAAAGTTGATGAGTCGGAAGCCGGGATCGGCAGGGCTGCCGCTGCTCTCGCCGCCTCTCGCGCGATGGTGCGCGCGGAGATCCGGGACCGGTACTCCAGGGCGGTTGCGGACAAGCACCAGGTGGAAACGTATCGTACCGCGATGCTTCCCCGGGCGGAGGCGGCGCGCCAGTCGGCGCTCGCCTCATACCGGGCCGGGCGGGGAGATCTCCTTATGGTTCTCGATTCCTGCAGGATGCTGAGCGATCTGACGATGGAGGCATTGATGCTCCGGATGGATTTCGCACGCTCGATCGCCGGCCTGGAACAGGAAATCGGTGTGAGGGACCTTACGTACTTGCGATAATCAAAAGGATGAATGATGAAAAAGAAAACGGTTTTCATCTCAGCGGCAGTCCTGGTCGCGCTGGTACTTGCCGTGGTGTTCCTTCGCCCCGTCAGGAGCAATCAGGCCGCCGGCACTCCCCCGGCCGGGGAGGGGGTCGAGTATTACACATGCCCCATGCACCCCTCGGTGATCGCGTACAGGCCGGGACCTTGTCCCATCTGCGGGATGACGCTCGTGAAGAAGGTCTCAGGCGGACACCCCGGCGGGCATGAAGACGTGCAGGGGGGGGAGGTGGTGGTCTCGCCGGCACAGAGAGTACAGGCAAATATTGAGACAGCGGCGGTCAGACGGATGCCGCTCTCCGCGTCCGTTTCAGCTTCAGGTGTCGTCGCATTTGCGGAGCCCTTCCAGTCGGTCGTCACCGCCAGGGGAAGGGGGCGGATCGAGCATCTGTTCGTGGACAGGACAGGCGCCGCTGTCCGCAAAGGAGAACCGCTCCTCTCGGTGTACAGCCCGGAGCTGATAAGCGCCGAGGAGGAGTACCTCATCGCACTCTCAGGTACGGAGGAAGGCACCAGGGTGCAAATGATCGGAGCATCACGGAAGAGGCTCATGGAGCGGTTCGGGCTGACGGAGTCCCAGATCAGCCGCCTGGAGCGTGAACGCGACACGCAAAGCCCGGCGACGTATTCTTCCCCGATGGCCGGGACCGTCATACGGAAGCCGGTTGTGGAAGGCCAGTATGTCGAGGAAGGGATGACGCTTTTTGAGCTGGCGGATCTCTCCCGCGTCTGGGTGATCGCCTCGGTCAATGAACAGGATATCCGCTCCGTGCGGATTGGAGAGCCTGTGGAAGTGACCGTGGAGGCATACCCCGGTCTCCTGTACAGGGGTCGTGTCGGATTCATCGAGCCTGTCCTTGATGCGGACTCCCGCACCGTCCGCGTCCGCACGGAGCTGGCCAACCCGGACGGGAGGCTGAAGCCGAACATGTACGCCCGGATCGCGCTGAAACCGGCCTCCCGCGAGGCTCTCGTCGTCCCCACATCGGCGGTGCTCTTCACGGGGCGGCATCCCCTTGTGTGGGTCGAATCAGAGCCCGGGCGCTTCGCGCCGCATGTTGTCAGCGTCGGACTCTCCGCCGGCGGGTTCACCGAAATACTGAGCGGCGTGGACGAGGGGGACATGGTCGCGGCGACGGGAGGGTTCCTCATTGATTCCGAGAGCCGGCTCGAGGCTCACGCCGGAGGAGAGCACGAATGATAGAGAACATCATAGAATTCTCGGCGCGCAACAGGTTTGCGGTCATCATCGCATACCTGGTGGTGCTGGGATTCGGCATCTGGGGAATGCTGACAACCCCCCTTGACGCGATCCCGGATCTCTCCGAAAACCAGGTCATCGTTTTCACCGAGTGGATGGGGCGCTCTCCGAAGCTCGTGGAGGACCAGGTGACCTTCCCACTGGTGACGGCATTGCAGGGGATTCCGGAGGTGCACGACATACGGGCCCAGTCCATGTTCGGCATGTCATTCATATACGTGATATTCAATGAGTCCACCGATCTGTACTGGGCCCGGAGCAGGGTTCTGGAGAAACTCTCCACCGTGCAGTCAGGCCTTCCTGCGGGGGCGAAGATGCAGCTTGGGCCTGACGGGACTGGTGTCGGGCACGTGTTCTGGTACACCCTCGAGGGGAAATACGATCTGGGGACGCTGAGGGGGGTGCAGGATTGGTATGTCAAACTTAACCTGCAGGGCGTGCAGGGGGTCGCGGAGGTTGCTTCCGTCGGAGGGTTCGTCAGGCAGTACCAGGTGGATGTCGACCCCTTCCTTCTGAAGTCCTTCGGCCTCACGCTCGCTGACGTCCGGAATGCCGTCATGCGTTCCAACAACGATGTCGGGGGAAAGATCATCGAGGTGTCGGATGCGGAATACTTTGTCCGCGGGCAGGGGTACATCCACTCTGTGAAGGACGTGGAGGATATTCCTCTTGCCACCGCCCCCGGAGGCAACCCCGTTCTGCTCAACCAGGTCGCCCGCGTCCAGCTCGGCGGAGATATCAGGCGCGGGTCGCTGGAAAGGGACGGCACCGGCGAGGTCGTCGGAGGGATCGTGGTTATGCGGAGCGGAGAGAATGCGAAGGATGTCATCGACAGGGTGAAGAAGAGGATCGATGAGATCACGCCCGGGCTTCCCCCGGGGGTGGTGATACACACGGCGTACGACCGGAGCACGCTCATCACCGCGGCGGTCGGCACGCTTCAGCGCGCGCTTGTGGAAGCGGCGGTGGTCGTGACGCTGATCGTGCTCCTCTTCCTCCTTCATCTTCGGAGCGTTCTCCGTGTCGTCATCGAGATTCCGTTCGCGGTCCTGATCGCCTTCATACTCATGAGGATCTTCGGCATCAGCTCGAACATCATGTCGCTGGGGGGCATCGCGCTCGCCATCGGTGTGATCGTGGACGCATCGATCGTCCTCGTGGAAAACGCGTACAGAAACGTCGCGGCCGAGCAGGAGCGGAAGGGGACCCTCACGGAGGAAGACTATACTGCGATATCCATCCGTTCCGCAAAGCAGGTGGGCCCGGCGATATTCTATTCTGTGCTGATCATGGTCGTATCGTTCCTCCCCGTGTTCCTTCTCGAAGGTCAGGAGGGGAAGCTGTTCCGGCCGCTGGCGTTCACAAAGACATTCGTCCTCGCCGGATCGGCGATCATCGCGATCACGCTCGTCCCCATGCTCATGACGCTCCTGACGCGCGGGAAGTTCAGGACGGAGAACAGGAATCCGGTGACGCGCGTTCTGGGGAAGATGTATTCGCCTGTCATCCGACTGGCGCTCAGGTACCGGAAAACCGCCCTCGGCCTCAATGTGCTCGCGCTCCTTGCGGCCGTCCCGATGCTGCTCAGCATGGGGTCGGAATTCATGCCCCCGCTGGACGAGGGGAGCCTCCTGTTTATGCCGGTGACGCTCCCGTCCGCCTCGATCACGGAAGTGAACAGGATACTCCGTGTCCAGGACGCCGCCATCCGGTCTGTCCCTGAAGTGGAGACCGTTCTCGGGAAAGCGGGCAGAGCAGAGACCTCCACGGATCCCGCTCCCCTCGGCATGATCGAATCGATCATCCTGCTCAAACCGAAGGACAGGTGGCGTCCCGGGTTGACGAAAAACGACATCGTTGCCGAGCTGGACCGGAAACTCCAGATTCCCGGAGTCCGGAACGGATGGACTCAACCGATCATCAACCGGATCAACATGCTCTCAACCGGGGTCCGGACGGATCTGGGCGTGAAAGTGTTCGGGAGGGACCTTGACACTCTGGAGAGCCTGGCATTGCGTGCGGAGGAGATACTCCGCGGGATCCCCGGAGCGGCTGATCTGTATGCCGAGCGGGCCGAGGGGGGGATGTTTCTCGACATCGCCATCGACCGGAGTGCCGTTGGGCGTTACGGCGTCTCCGTCGGTGACGTACAGGATGTCATCGAAACCGCTCTCGGAGGGGAGAATATCGGTACCGTGATAGAGGGACGGGAGCGGTTCCCTCTCCGGGTCCGCTATGAGCGGGACAGCCGGAATTCTCTGGATGCTATCCGCGCACTTCCGGTTCCCGCAAACCTCCCGGGCGGGACAGCCCCCTCGGCGGGGGTGGCGGTCGCGGCGTCCGAGACCGGGATGCCTTCGGGGGGAATGACGGCTCCCCCCCGCCTGGTGCCGCACTCAGGTGTTGCACAGTCTGTGCTTCCGCGGCGTGCCTATGTTCCCCTTTCCGCACTCGCCCGCATCGCCGTGGAACCGGGACCCCCGATGATCGGGAGCGAGAACGGGCAGCTCCGTTCGATAGTCCTTCTCAATGTCAGGGGGCGCGACATGGGGAGTTTTGTCGGCGAAGCCCGTGAAACGCTCAACCGTGAGCTGAAGCTTCCCTCCGGGTACACCCTCCGCTGGAGCGGTCAATGGGAGAACCAGATCCGTGCAAAGAGCCGGATGCAGCTCCTGATGCCTCTCGTGTTCCTCATCATATATGTCATGCTCTACTTCGTTACAAAGGACTACCTTGAAGCACTGGTGGTGATGCTCTCCGTTCCTTTCGCGCTCATCGGGGGAGTGTACCTGGTCTACCTCCTCGGGTACAATTTCTCCGTTGCCGTCTGGGTGGGTTTCATCGCGCTCTACGGCCTTGCTGTGGAGACCGGCGTGGTGATGGTGGTCTACCTCCATGAGTCGCTCGACCGGCGGCTCCGGGCCTACGAGCGGGGGGAGCGGGGCCCCGTGACTGAAGAGGACATCACCGATGCGACCCTCGAAGGGTCGGTGCTCCGTCTCCGGCCGAAAATCATGACCGTCGCGACCGCGATGATAGCGCTCGTCCCGATCATGTGGAGCGCCGGGGTGGGCGCGGATGTCATGAAGCCGCTCGTCGCGCCGATGATCGGAGGCCTCATCACCTCCACGGTCCACGTCCTCGTGGTGACGCCGGTCCTCTTTGTCTATATGAAATGCCACGCGCTCCGGAAAGGGACCCTGAAGGTGTCGCACATGAACAGGCATCCGGCATGAGGGGCGATTGCATCTTTCAC
>PMDK01000315.1:868-2604 GCA_003154425.1 Ignavibacteriota bacterium | reverse complement strand
GCCGGGAGCATCGGGATCACCGTCCAGAGGAACTGGGCGTTCTATGCAAGCCTTGCCTACGGCGTGACAACGGAGCACGACCCCTCCAACGACACCGAAGAGGTGTTCGCCGCTTCGGAAATGCTGAAGGCGGGGATGATCACGGGCCCCCGGCTCTTTTCGACCGGGACAATATTGTACGGCGCGGAAGGAAGCTTTAAGGCCGTTGTCGACAAACTCGATGACGCCCGCTCACACCTCCGCAGGTTGAAAGCAGTCGGAGCGTTCACCGTCAAGAGCTATAATCAGCCCCGCCGGGACCAGCGGCAGGAGATACTGCAGGCGGCGAGGGACCTCAGGATGATGGTCGTGCCGGAGGGCGGATCGACGCTCTACTGGAACATGACGCAGATACTAGACGGCCATACGGGAATCGAACACGCGCTCCCGGTGGCGC
Organism: Ignavibacteriota bacterium; assembly: GCA_003154425.1. Lineage (GTDB taxonomy): Bacteria > Bacteroidota > Ignavibacteria > UBA10030 > UBA6906 > Fen-1273. The sequence goes on along the minus strand of PMDK01000315.1, from coordinate 2,168 downwards.
CGCTCTACAAGGATGTTGTCACACTCTTCGCCAGGAGCGGCGTCGGGTACACCCCGACGCTTATCGTCTGTTACGGCGGACTGATGGGAGAGAATTACTGGTACATGAAGAGCAACGTCTGGGAGAACCAGCGCCTGCTCACGTACGTCCCCCGCACTATTATCGACGCACGTTCCCGGCGGCGACTTATGGCGCCGGAAGACGACTGGCACCATTTCTCNNTCTTGAGGCGCTCCGCTGCGCCACGCTCTACGGTGCGGCGTATCTGGGACTGGACAGGGATATCGGATCACTCGAGGAAGGGAAACTTGCGGACCTTGTCATCATGGGCAAGAATCCGCTCGAGAACATACGGAACAGCGACTCGGTGAGGTTCGTCATGCTCAACGGGAGGCTCTATGATGCAGCCACAATGAACCAGGCCGGGAACCACCCCGTCAGGCGGGGAGCGTTCTACTGGGAGGGGGGAAAGGACCCGGGAAGCTCTACCGGTGTCAGCGGGATCGAGTAGCAGGTTCCGACGGCAGCCCTTCCTGTGCGATGATGTAGGCAAGGAGCGCTTCGGCGATTGCGCCCATTTCGAGCTCGCGCGGGTTCACCTTGTCCGGCGTGTCTTTGTCCGAGTGGTGATAGTCGAAGTACCTGTGGTTCTCGGGGTCCAGCCCGAACCCGGGAACACCTGTGGCAACCATCGGAGAGATGTCTACCCCGCTCCTCCCCGCGAGGAGCCGGCCGGCGTTCACCTTTTCCATGACCGTCTTCCAGCGGAAGACCTGTGTGCGGACTGCGGAATCCGCATCGACAAAAAATCCCCTCGGGGCGAATCCCCCTGCATCTGATTCAATCATCGCCACATGTTTTTCGGAGCGCCTGAGTGGGTCAGCGACATATCCCCGTCCTCCCCGGAGGCCGTTCTCCTCGTTCATGAACATCACAGCCCGGATCGTCCGCACCGGCTTCAGCCCGAGCGTCCGCCCGAGCGTCCGGATGAGATCGAGCGCCTCGATTGCCTGCACGCATCCTGCGCCGTCGTCGTGCGCCCCGGATCCTTTGTCCCATGCGTCGAGATGCCCCCCCACGACAATCACCTCACCCGGCTTCTCCGTCCCGGTGATCTCTCCTGCCACGTTCGCCGATGGAGCATCGGGGAGCGTCCTGCACGAGAGTATTAATCTGACCCGGAGAGGCTCTCCCCCGCGGAGGAGCGCACTCAGTTTCTCCGCGTCTCTTGTGCTTATCGCCGCTGCCGGGATCTTCTTCACGCCGTCCTGGTATCCCATCCCCCCCGTGTGGGGGACGC
>PMDK01000315.1:0-759 GCA_003154425.1 Ignavibacteriota bacterium | reverse complement strand
GTCGTCCCCCGCTCCCAGCGGGGGACCATGATATGCTCCAGATGCACGCCGCTGAATCCCCTCTCTTCCATCAGCCTCTTCGCCAGTTCCACGGCAGTGTCAGCCCCGGCGGAGCCGCTCAGCCGGTGCCCTGCGTGCGACGTCAACCGCTCCAGCATCCCGTAGGCCCCGAGCCTGCCGAGCCCTGCGCGGAGGAGCTCTCCGGCGATGGGATCATACCCGTTTGTCGAATCGGTGACCTGCGCGGAAGCCGTGAGACACCCGGCGAGCAGGAGCGGGGCAAGGAAGGGAATTTTCACTGTGCATATCTCCGCCTGATCCCCGGAATCAGGTACTCATCGAACGCGCGCTGCTGATCGAACGACGGGGCAAACCCCCAGTCTCTGCGGGCGGCGCTGTCATCGACATCCTCGGGCCACGAATCGACAATCGCCTGGCGCTTGTCGTCAGGCCGGAATGTGATGTCTGCCCCCCCAAACGCACGGACCGAGATCGCGCGGATTTCACCCGCGGAGGGACTGAAGCTGGTGATGTTGTACACCGATTGCGAGAGCACCGACGAAGGGGCGGCTTCAAGCCTGAGAAGTGCATTGATAGCGTCGGGCATGGCCATGAAGGGGATGCGGACGTCTTCCCGCACGAAACAGTCGTAGTGTTGCTTCTGCGCCGCAGCATGAAGCATCTCGGGCGCATAGTCACTCGTACCGCCGCTCGGCACCGTGACGGCGCTGATCAGTCCCGGGAAGCGGATGCACCGGA
>PMDK01000313.1 GCA_003154425.1 Ignavibacteriota bacterium | reverse complement strand
TACAGAGCCATCGTCGGCGACGGTTATAAAAACCTGAATGAAGGCGACCAGGTACAGTTCGACGTTGAGAAGGGGCCGAAAGGCCTTACAGCGACAAACGTCAGCTTAGTTTCCTGATCGAGTCACTCTGTATGCGCGGTCCCGCCGATTTTTGGCGGGACCCTTTTTTATGTCCCGCCGGTTCCTGGCGGGATTCTTCTTGGGTCCCGCCGATCTTCGGCGGGATCTTTGCCCCTCCCCTCTGTGCCGGACGCCTGAGGTTGAGGGTAGCTCAAGGCGTCGCTTGAACGATTGGACATCCGGGAGGGACGGCATGGAGCTGATGCCCGGGAGAGAGAAACAGCCGGAAGGCAGACCTCGTCCGTCGTCACACATTCCCGACAACAGTGGAGCGGCATCATGAAGAACATCACGATCATCTCGATCGGCCTCATCGTTGCGTTCTGCGGCGGGCAGCGGGCTACCGCGGGAGGTATCGTCGGCACCGTACGGGTCAATGGGGCAACGATCGGCAGGGACGCCGTCATCTATATCGACAAGGTCGCAGGGAAGACCTTTCCGGCGCCGAAGGACCACCTGCAGATGGACCAGAAGAATATGGCATTCATACCGCATGTCTTGCCGGTGCTCGCAGGCACGACGGTGGATTTTTTGAACAGCGACAGCGTATTGCACAATGTGTATTCGCCCGACAAATGTGCCGAGAAGTTTAACCTCGGAACCTGGCCGAAGGGACAGACGAAGTCCTACACGTTTAGTGATCCGGGATGCGTCGTAAGGCTCCTGTGCAACATTCACCCCGAGATGTGGGGATACGTTGTCGTGCTTCGGACCCCCTACTTTGCCGTGAGCGCGAAAGACGGCAGCTACTCTATCAAGGATGTTCCCCCCGGGAAATACACGCTGAAGATCTGGCACGAAAAGCTCAAAGGAGAGGATGTGACAATTGAGGTGCCGGAGAAACAGAATTTGACCGTGGATTTCGAGATTCACAAGTGACGTCGCCCGGGAGATGCCTGCCTCAACTGGCCAGGTGTAATTCCTCCGCGTGAGAAGAGGACGGGTTCAATCCCTTCAATCCTGATCCCCGGCGCGGAGCGTGCTCCAAGGCGGCCTTCCGATCAATGCCCGGCATTGGCCCTCAGAGTGCCGCCGGCAGGCGCTTTTCTCCCTTCCGGTACATGCTTGAACTTCAGTCGGACTCCTGATATATTCGAATGAGCCGGTGCCACTGCGCTCCTCCCGAAGAGTGCGGGACCCGTTCATGATATTTCACGGTTGAAGGGACCTGAATGTCCACAGAAGTTCCGGCAGGATCCGTGCCAGAGATCACCGCCCGGTATACCTACGGGACGTGGCGTTTCCAGAGAGGATGGACGCCGCTGCACATCGTCGATGCGGAGGGGTGTCATTTCACCGACAGCAGCGGGCGGCGGTATCTCGATTTTTCCTCCCAGCTCATGTGCGTCACGCTGGGGCACAGGAACCCGGCGGTCATTGCCGCGATCGAAGAGCAGGCAAGAAAACTCCCGTACATATCCCCGGCCTTTGCGACCGACGTCCGGGCCCGGTTAAGCCTGCAGTTGCTCGATGTCCTTCCGGCCGGACTTGAAAAGTTCTTCTTCACCACTTCCGGCACCGAAGCGAACGAGGCCGCGATCAAGATCGCCCGCATCTATACCGGGAAGACCAAGATCATTTCCCGCTACAGGTCATACCACGGCTCAACGATGGGCTCGGTCGCCGCGACGGGCGATCCCCGCAGGTGGGCGATGGAGCCCGCGGGAAAGATCCCCGGGGTGATATTCGCTCCTGAAGTCCACTGCTACAAGTGCCCCCTTCTCCACCGGTATCCCGGATGCGGCATTGCGTGCGTCGAATACATCGGCCACATGATCGAGAACGAGAGCGATGTTGCCGCGGTACTCGTCGAGCCGGTGGTCGGAACGAACGGAGTGCTCGTGCCCCCGGCCGAGTACATGCCACGGCTCCGGCAGATATGTGACGCCGGCGGCGTGCTGCTGATCGCCGATGAAGTCATGTCGGGGTGGGGCCGGACAGGGAAGTGGTTTGCCGTGGATCACTGGGACGTGAAACCTGACATCCTGACGACGGCAAAAGGGATCACCTCGGCATACGTTCCTCTCGGGCTGTGCGCGACAAACGCGAAGATTGCGTCATTCTTCGATGACCACTATTTTGCGCATGGTCACACCTATGAGGCGCATCCGATCACGCTCGCTCCCGCCGTGGCGGCAATCAACGAGCTGAAGCGGCTGCAGCTCATCGACCGGGCAGCGGAAATGGGAGCTTACATGGGTGCCCGGCTCCGGGAGCTTGCACCGAAACACCCTTCGATTGGCGACGTCCGGGGCCTCGGCCTCTTCTGGGCGGTCGACCTTGTGAAGAACCGGGAGAGCAGACAGCCGTTCAACTCGATGGTGGACAAGGTTTCGGGCCGTCCGCTCGTCGTGGACAGGGTTGCGGCGGATATGATGAACAGGGGGGTCTTCGTCCAGGCGTGGATCAGTCATATCGTCATCGCCCCCCCGTTGATCATCACCCGGGAAGAGGTCGACGCCGGAATTGCCGCGCTCGACGCCGCACTGGCGGTGGCAGACAGGGAAACGGACGCATGAGACTCTCCCCGCGACGGGTACGGCGACGGCGCGGGATTGAAGCGCACTGACCGGGAAATCAGATGTCCACACTCATCAAGTCCGGGCGGATCGTGACGGCCGAGCAGGACTACACGGCGGATATCTACATTGAGAGGGAAAAGATCACCACGATAGGGGCGGACCTGTCGGTCGCCGCCGATGCTGTCTTCGACGCCGGGGGGAAATATGTCATCCCCGGCGGGATCGACGTCCACACCCACATGGACATGCCTCTGGGCGGCACGACGTCGAGCGACGACTTCGAAACCGGCACGCGCGCTGCGGCCTTCGGCGGTACGACGTGCATCATCGATTTCGCGACCCAGGCGAAGGGTCAGAAGATGCGCGAGGCGCTGGACGTATGGTGGAAGAAGGGGGAAAAATCGACCGTGGATTACGGCCTGCACATGATCATCACGGACCTTCCCGACGCCCATCTCGAGGACATGAACGACATGGTCAGGGAGGGGCTTACCAGTTTCAAGCTCTTTATGGCATATCCGGGCGTGCTGATGGTGGACGACGCGACGATCTTTCGTGCAATGCGGCAAACGGGGAGCAACGGCGCGCTTGTCTGCATGCATGCGGAGAACGGCGGGGTCATCGATTTGCTCGTCCGGAAGGCGCTTGCCGAAGGGAAAACGGCCCCCATTTACCATGCCCTTACACGTCCGGCGACTGCGGAGGGAGAAGCCGTCAACCGGGCCATCGCCCTCGCGCAGATGGCGGGGGCGCCGGTCTATATCGTTCACGTCTCCTCGGCCGATGCGCTGGAGAGAGTATCGGAGGCACGCGATCGGGGTATCCCCGTGTTTGCGGAAACGTGCCCCCAGTACCTCCTGCTGTCGATCGAAGAACTGGAAAGACCTGATTTCGAAGGGGCCAAATTCGTTTTCACGCCTCCGTTGCGCGAGAAGTGGCACCAGGAGAGGCTCTGGAAGGGATTGAAGAACAACACGCTGCAGGTGGTCTCCACAGATCACTGCCCCTTCTGCTTCAAGGAGCAGAAAGAGCTCGGGCGCGGGAGTTTCGCAAAAATCCCGAACGGCGGTCCCGGTGTTGAAAACCGTCTCCAGCTTCTTTTCCACCACGGGGTGAACCTGAAGCGCATTTCTCTCAACCGTTGGGTGGAGCTCGTGTCGACGGCGCCGGCGAAGATGTTCGGACTGTATCCCCGGAAAGGGACGATCGCTGTGGGGAGCGACGCGGATCTCGTCATCTGGGACCCGGAGGCGGAACATACGATTTCCGCCCGCACGCATCATATGCGGGTGGACTACTCGATGTTCGAGGGCTTCAGAGTGAAGGGGAACGCTGAGAGGGTCTTCTCGCGGGGTGCGCTCATCGTCGACGGGTCGACGTGGCTCGGCAAGCCGGGCCGCGGTGCCTTCATCAGGCGCGGCACGTACGCCGGTGCGTGGGGGTAACTGCGGCGCCCGCGGATTTCGCGGAGGCCGATCTCTCCTCGATCGGAGCCCCCTGATTGCAGTCTTCTCCATAGAGCCATTCTGTGACACTTCAGGTGAAAGGACCGTCAATGTCAATTCGACCGATCAAGCGAATCGTTCAGGCAAAGCCGACTCTCGAGGGCGCGGGCGTGCACCTGCGCCGCGCGTTCGGCTTCGGCAACACGTCCGACTTTGACCCTTTTCTTCTCCTTGATGACTTCCGCAATGACATCCCTGAAGAGTACCTGGCGGGGTTCCCCTGGCACCCGCATCGGGGGATTGAGACTATCACGTACGTCCTCGCGGGGAGCGTGGAACATGGTGACAGCATGGGGAACAGCGGGTCGATAACCTCCGGTGACGTTCAATGGATGACTGCCGGGAGCGGCATCATTCATCAGGAGATGCCGAAGGGGGACGAGGCCGGCCGGATGCACGGGTTCCAGTTGTGGGCCAACCTCCCGTCATCACGCAAGATGACGGCGCCCCGGTACCAGGAAGTGAAGGCAGGGGATATCCCGGAGATCACTGATGATGACGGTACCCGTGTTCGGCTTGTGTGCGGGAGTTTCTGGGGGAAGAGGGGACCCGTGGAAGGGATTGCGACCGACCCGATCTACATCGATGTCTCGGTCCCTCCGGGGAAGAAGAAGACTCTCCCCGTGCCCGTGACGAGCCACGCGTTCGCGTACGTGTTTGCCGGGAGCGGGAAGTTCTGCAACGCATCCGGGCCTCTTGCCGTGCCTACGGAGGGGGTCGGATGGATGGACACCGCACCCCCCGCCGAGGCGGATAATCGCTCGCTCGTTCTGTTTGACAGCGGGGACGACATTGCGGTCCAGACGGGAGACGAGGGGATCCGGTTTCTTCTCGTTTCGGGAAAACCGCTCGAAGAGCCGGTCGCGTGGTACGGGCCGATCGTGATGAACACGCAGCAGGAGCTTCAGGAGGCATTCACGGATCTTGAGCGCGGGACATTCCTGAAGACAGGGAGGGGGACGTGAGAGGATGGCTTCTGTTCCCTCTGTGCGCGCTTTTTACCGTGACGGGGGCGGACGCCCAGTGGGTCCACCTCAGCGGGCCTCAGGGAGCGTATGCGTTCACGGTCAATGGTCCGAATATCTACGCCGGGTCGTTCGGCCAGGGGGTGTTCGTCTCAACGGACGAAGGATCGGACTGGACGGCGGTGGATTCGGGTCTGACGAGCACGGACGTCTTCGCGCTTGCCTCGAGCGGGACGTACCTCTATGCCGGGACATTTCTCGGCGGCCTGTTCGTCTCGAGCAACGGCGGCGTGAGCTGGGCGGCTTCTGATTCCGGGTTTTCAACCGCGAATGTCATTTCGCTGGCGACATACGGCAGCGACGTGCTTGCGGGGACCTACGGAAACGGCCTGTTCATATCCGCGGACAGCGGGGCGGTCTGGGCCCCCACCCAGGTGAGAAACGTCTCCGTGTATGCGTTTGCGGCAGTCGGCCCCGGGATCTGTGCAGGAACCTACGGGGGAGGAGTGTTTCTCTCCGCAAGTGGCGATACGTCGTGGGGGGGCATGGACAGCGGCCTGACCGCCAAAAACGTGCTCGCGCTTGCCTCCGTTGGCTCCACCGTTTTTGCCGGCACGCTCGGGGGAGGGATGTTCCGTTCGACCAATGCCGGCGCAAACTGGACGGCCGACGATTCGGGTTTGACTGTCTTGACCGTCAACGCCCTGATTTCTGTCGGCACAATCGTCTTCGCCGGAACTGACGTCGGGGTATTCCGGTCCACGGACATGGGGATGTCCTGGGCCCCGGTCGATTCACTCCTTCCTGCCACTCCCGTCTACGCCTTTGCGGCGACCGGGACGAACCNNAGAATTACCCCAACCCCTTTAATCCCTCCACTACGATCCGCTACAGCATCCCCCGGCAATCACATGTGACGCTGACCGTCTTCAGCATTCTTGGCCAGCAGGTGGCCACCCTGATCAGCGCGCAGCAGGTTCCCGGCTATCACGAATTCCGGTTCGACGCTTCCGGACTCGCCTCGGGGGTGTATTTCTACAGGCTCACCGCTGAAGGCTACACGAGCACAAGGAAACTTCTGCTCCTCCGTTGACTTGAACGGCTGGAACATCCACAGGCCTGATCGCGCCGGCTGTGGTCACGAGAGCATCAGTTCCCCCGTTCGCCGCGGGGAATTCCCGTGCTCGCCTCGATCAGCTAAACCTCTTCGCGCGGGATCATCCCCGCGGCGGCAACCCACCCCGTGACCCCCTTCCCGGCCGCCAGACCGCATGTCCGGGAAAACCGGACAATCAGAGCCTGAGGATTAACTACTCTTTCATCCTTTCAGTCGATTCATTCCGGACTTCCGTCCGCTACACTATCAATGACTACATCCGGTGCCACAACCAAAGGAATCTTCAATGAAGACCAAACTGTTTCTACTTCTTCCGATGTTGTCGATTTTCTGCCTCGGGCAGTCGACAGCGCAGGTTTCCAACCTGACGGTCAACGGGTCGTCAACCGCGTTCACCGTGAATTCTGGAGACTCCGTCCACTGGCAGTATAACGTTCTTCCCGTGGGTGCGACCGCTGTGCTCCAGATCTGGCTCGATGTCAACGGGAATGGAGTAATCGAGCCGGGGACGGACCTCCTGTGGCAGGCGTTCACGCAGACTGACGGTGACACGAATGGAAACAACGGACCGCCCGACATGGATCGGACGGTAAACGGCGTGGTTGTCCTGAGCCAGAAGCTGGGACTCGCGCCCGGAAAGTACGTGTTGAAGGTCACGGAAGGGGGGGTGAGTCTGACCATCAGCGGAACGATCAACCACATGACTTCTCCGGCGCACACCATTTCCGGACAGGTGACCGTGCCGGCCGGCAAAAGCGCGGCGAACATCTTCATCGAAGCACACCGGAGCGAACAGTACACTCCCAACTTCTGGGATGCTCTCACCAACTCCGGCGGGAATTACACTATTGAGATGAACTCGGATACGGCGGGTAATCCGTGGAGAGTCAACGTCTCGACCAACCCGTATGCGCCGGCATTTATTACTCCTGCGGAGCGGGACGTAATCGTCGCAACAAATCTCACCGGCATCAACTTCACGATCACCGCCGCCGCTGCACAGGTTGACGGGTACCTCAGGGATGAAAACGGCCTTGGCCAGCCGGGACTGAGCGTCAACCTCAACAGTCAGGATAACGGACCGGGTGTGCAGTATTCCGTGAAGGCCGATATCAACGGGCTGTTCCTCATCGGCGTCGCGAACGCTGATCTCATAGCAGGGAGACACTGGCAGCTGTACGCGCAGCTCGAGAATTCGCAGACGACCGTCAACTATCTTGCGGCGAACGCAACGATCTCGTCCCTTAATGCTGCCGACAGTATATTCAAGAATCTGACGATCTATGCAGTCAACTCCCATATCACGGGAACTGTGCACGTCAACGGCGGGCCTCCCGGATTCCCGATGCAGGTCATCGCACAAAACACCGATACAGCGCAGGCGGCCGCGGTCTGTGACGGGTCGACCGGGAATTTCTCAATCCCCGTGACCACCAAGATACTCAACTACAACGTTTTTGTTTCGAATCTGCCCCAAAATTATTCCGGCAGCAACGTGACTGCGCACGCGGGAAACACAGGTGTTGCGATAAACCTGATAATGACCGGCATCGCGGGAGGAAGTGGATCCCTGCCGGCGGAATATTCACTGCATCAAAACTTCCCCAATCCCTTCAATCCCTCAACAACCATAGGGTACGGGCTCCCGCAGAAATCCCTTGTGAAACTGGCGGTCTATAATACACTCGGACAGCAGGTCGCACTCCTTGTCAATGGCGAGAACGATGCCGGGTATCATGAGGTGAGATTCGATGGTGCCGGCCTGGCGAGCGGTGTCTACCTTTACAGAATCCAGGCAGGTGGATTTGTGCAGACGAAGGGCTTTGTTCTTCTTCGGTAAACACTGAACGGATCTGTGTCAGGAAAGGCCCGGGAATCCCGGGCCTTTCTGTATAATGCTATTCCGTCGCCGGAGAGTCTCTTTCAGAGCATACCCTCGAGAATCGTGACTGCATCCTTGACACATTCCACGCAGACAGTTGAATGCAGGTGCGACTCCGTATAGTGCTTCCTTCCCTCTTCTGTCGTCAGGTCGCATCCCAACAGCTCTCTGCATTCCGTTGTCGCGTGTCTCTTTTCAAATTCGCGCATGAAATCGTTTACCTTCTGATACGTCTTTTCCTTGTCGATATCGGTCCGGTCGGGATCCCTTCCATACACCATCCCAAGCACCATGATCCCGCCGGTGACGGCGCCGCACGTTTTTTGCCGGCGTCCCAACCCGGCACCGAATCCACACGCAATTCGGTACGCGGTTTGCTCGGCCAGTCCGACCTTCTCCACAAAAGGCGCAACAACGGCCTGCGCACAATTGAAACCGCTCTCAAAAACGTCTACGGCGGCGTCAGTTCGTTCCATGTGAGGCTCCTTTGTTTTCTCCTTGCCCGCAAAATTGAAACCGTTGACCTCACCTCACAATGACATCGTCGACAAACTGTCCGATGTGCATTGCTGCATTGTTCCGATCACGAAGAGGTCTGCCTGCGATCGAACACTTATCGAACGTCACCCTCTGAACCCTGTGAGTTTCATCCCATCCTTTAAGAATGATGGGGCCTGAATGAGCCCACGAAATATTCCTCAATGTAATGTTGTTTATGTGTCCGGGAGGACCTACGCCGTACTTTGTCCCGTCAGTTATCTGCAGTTCGAAGAGTTTCAGTTCGGATTTCTCAACACGAATGCTGTCAAAAAGAACATTGCTGATAACGGCCGGACCATCACAGATGATGCTGAACCCGCTATGACCCTCGACGCGGCTCCCTCCGCGTGCAAGTATCACGTCGCAATTACGTACGGTGATATTGCTGACTGACACGGCATTTGTCTCGAAACCTATCGTCACGCCGTCACTGAATGCAAAGCCGAGCATGGTGTTGTTGATAACGAGGACATCGTCCACTCTGTGATCAGGTGACAAAGCCTTTATTGCAATACAGTCGTCCGTGCACCGTAAGAAGCAATTGGAGATAACTACTCCCCTCGAACCGAGAGGGTCAATGCCGTCTCCCCCTGGACCAAAGCTCAACACCTTCACGTGATCATATCGTAGCCCGTCACAATTGACAAGCGTGTTGGTCCACCCGTCTCCGTTGCGGATCATCACGCCTTCGAAGAGGACGTCCTTACAGTTCTCCACCAGGACCATTTGTTGAAATGTAAGACCTCCATCGAGAATGCCGCGCCCGAGAACGCGGATATGGCTGGCTCCGTTTGCGCGTATACCTCCGTACACGATCGCTCCGGCGGCGATGTACACCGTCTCGCTGTCCTTCACCGTGATGTACCCTGGCCGGTGAACCCCCGGGCCGAAGTAATGAATGCCGCGCTCACCGGGAGAGATGTTGTCATGCTCGGGTGGATTTGCAAAGAGAAACAGAGGAGGGAGGTCGTCAATTTGTATATAGAGCTTATCGGGCCCGGGGAGAGAAAAAGTCAAGACATTGCCGCTTACATGTTGTCGTAATTTGCGGCTTGACGGGTGCAGAGAGGCCTTCGTAATGGCGTGAGGAACGCGGATTGTGACATTCAGTCTGCCATTACCTGAAAAACTGGCTTGATGAATCTCCTGAGGGACTTTGGTATACGATGCCAAAAACCACTCCGGAAGCTTGCTGATATCCATAGATGTCCGGAAGCGTTCTGTCCAGATTTCCCGGTCATTTACCGCTACCCGATAGAGATTGCTTGCTGTCAGACCCTCTATGGCCGGATAGGGGATCACCGTGGAACTGCTGTCGTAGGGGGCAGATGCGTTCACTGTGCTCACGGCAACAACCATAATCGTGATTAAGAGAAATTGCGTTTTCATGGTCAGTCCGGTTGATTATTTGTCCCTTGTGAAAATGCAGTCATTTGATTCTCTCGGCATAGAAGGCGGCGTTTCCATCGGTGACACCGTAAAGATTGCCCGTTCCACTATCAACATCGATCCCTTTCCACCGGAGCGCCCCAAGTGTCTTGTCGTAGATGTTTTTCCATGATTTGCCGCTGTCATAACTGGCATAGACGGCGGATTCTGACCTTGACCAGTAAAGCGGCTCACTTGCCACATATACTTCATTTCCCGAAGGTCCGCCAACCGCAACGGCCGTCGCATTGAAGACACGATTGTCCCGGGGGAACAGTTTGTGCCAGGATTGGCCGTAATCCTCGCTGCGCCATAAACCCTCATGAACGAACCCGGCGTATAGCCGGCCCGGCCGTTTCGGGTCTGCTTTGATGGTGTTGAGGATTGATGCAGTGTCCTTTCCGAAAGGGAGATCCTTGCCAAGTATCCGCCATGATATTCCTGCATCAAAGGTTGCGACAATGCCCTTGTCGGCTTCTCCAAAATAGAGAGTGTTTCTTCTTGTCGGGTCGATGCAGAGCAATTGATTTGTTCCGCAAGCATTCTTCGTCTGGTAGGCCGTCACAGCCAACAATTCCCCTTCTATGAAATCCTTTCGTACAGGCAGTGTCTTCAATTCGTCGAGTATCGGAAGACTCATCTTCTGCCAGTGTTTTCCCCAATCCTCCGATTTGTACAACCCCGCACCGTTGACGACCACTCCGTCTATATAGGCGAAGAACACTCCCTTGTTGAGAGGGTCCTCTTGGAGTGCCTGCACGAATAATCCCTTCCGCAGATTCAGAACGACGCTACAGGTCTTGCCGTCATCCTCCGTCATGCAGATCGCGCTGAGACGATCTGAACTGTTTGTCGCCCCGTAGATCATAAGTCCGGGCTTAAATCGTGACGGACAGATTACGGTACTGCTATAATAGTTCTGTTTTGCTTCCAATTTGGGAAGAGACGCATATGTCCTGCCGCCATCCCTGCTGATGCAGGGCTGGATGTCTGCCCCTGCGAACATGACTTTGCCGGGCACAACCGGATCGGCGGTGATCATCTCGAGGCAGATGTTTCCTATTCCAGCGAAGTAATTGGCATCCCATGTCCGGCAGGAATCCGGGCTTACACAAATACCGAACCAGTCCATGAGGTAGAACTTCGCCGGGTTCCTCCTGTCGACGACAAATTTTGAGATAGCCCAGCCGATTTGTTCGGGCCGCTGATATTCCGCGGCAAAATGTTTGAAGTCATGCCAGTAGTATTCTTTCTTCAATAGTTGCCACGTTGCGCCTCTGTCCCTCGACTTATAAAGCGGAACAGGTGCATTATTATCGGGGGAGGGGTATTGGCAGACTGCTGCATAAAATACCGAGCTGTTGTTTGGATCGGAGGAGATTGTTGAAACATCGGCCATCCCCAACGATGTCGTTTGTTTTGTGAATGATCTTCCACGATCGAGGGATTTATAGATCCCGTCGTTGCGGAATGTTGCGAGAATCGTACCCGGATCATCCTTATCGAACGCAAGATTCGTGACACTGACCCCGGACCGCTCGAATACCATTGTCCACGTTGCACCCTTGTCTGTCGAAAGATAGATCCTCCCCATGAGTTGTCTTTTGTAGGAACCGGAGGGGTACAGATAATCTGCGAACGGCAGAGAATCGAGCGTTGCGGCATATAACATGTTCTTTGCGTACGGGTGAAACCCCAGACAGCAGAAAGGTTCACCTTCAAGCCCCGAATAACTCCACGTGTCGCCTTCATCACTGCTTAGCCAGATCCCTCTCGTGTTGCTTGCTGCTGCGACAAAGGTGCTGTCAAAGGGGTCAACACCGATCCTCTCGCCATAGAACCTCGTCGCGCCGTTCCCAAAAAAGTCCGGCTTGTCTGTAACCGGTTTCCATGTAATTCCTCCATCGGTGGTCTTATGAATAGCAGAAACCATTCTGTGACCGCGAGCCTCGCCCGAAGCACGAAACAGAACATTCGGATTCATTGTGCTCAGGGCAAAGGATTCAACATTGTGGTGATATCCCTCGGTCATTCCATTGTTGATTGCCTTCCAGCGTTTGCCGCCGTCAACACTCACGAAAACCCCGGCGACATCAGTTCTGATATACAGGATATTCGGATTGGCAGGATGCTGTAAGATGCCGGTAACATATCCCCCGCCGCCGGATTCGGAGCTCGTCCACCCGTATTTGAAGTCGGAGCGGCCCGGATTGTCCGCAGGAAATGAACTCACAGCCTGGAATCCGGTGATCAAACACAGTATTGTTGCTGCGACACGAGCGTATCTGCAGCTCATTTCTTTGCCTTTGATGTGCCTGAGATAATCCATGAATGACAGACCCTCAGCCCCGGCGGGTGAGACATCGTCAGATTTTGATATGGTCATAGACCGATACTCCAATATACGAATTGGCCGGTTCGAGGGGGGGGGCGCGCCATTTTTCACCTGTCTCCTCTTGAGAAAGGACGACAAATCAACGCAGTCGTGGCGCAGATTTCGTCCACTTGACAATTGGCGGGTCGTGGGATACATTGGCTTAAATGACAGCTTTTTGCACGTCGAGAATGAAGACCAAAACTCCGGTCCTCAGGGGAGCGACAATCACAGAATCGGTATCGACTGTGAAAAGGAAACAGCGGAAATTGATTTTCTTTTCCGTATGGCGAATAAGGCATCAGGCAAGGAAGTTGCGCGAGTGAAGACCGGCATGGTATTCTTCGATTACACAAAGCGCAAGCCATCCCCGGTCCCGGCGGATTTCAGGACCGTGTGCAGCCGATCGACCCCTCCAGCTGCAGCTTAACACGATAAGGTCTCTTGCAGGCTCAGTGCACTGGAAACCGCTGAAAGGCAGGGGAGTGACCCTATCCTCGCACGCGAAGGGCATTGCTCCAGATCGTCTGCTGTAATCCCCCTGTTTTAGAGAATCTCTCCAGGATTCGTCAAATCAAAGGGACTACGACAATTTCAGGAACTTTTCCTCCAGGATTTCGTTAACTGAGTTAGCCATGCGAACTTTCGCCCAGAATAAGCTCCGGATAATACTTCTCGCTGTTTACATCCCGCTCAGCGTTTCTGTGGGGATGTTGCACAGTGATGATCTCTGTGGCGGTGGGAATGGTCATCTCATTGTAGAGAAGCAGTCAACTCAGAGTCTCGCGAAATCGCTGGATAACGGGATCTGCTTCGCCTGCCTCTTCACCGCTGGACATATCGTCAATCACGAGCCGTTCGTACCAGTCCTTTCGCCGAACCGGGCAGTAGGATCTGCTGGCATACTGATTACCGCTGACTCATCTCCTCAACCCCACCCCGCGCGCGCGCCTCCGGTTTTCTCTCTCCTGTAGGTCATCAATACCAAGACCTTACCGTACGATGGGTAGTTCATGGAGCACGGTGCTCCTGGACCGCTCATGCTTTCCACAGTGAGGTTTTGGTCCATCGTACTCATTCCCTGCGCACTCGACTCAACATCGGAGAGGTTCGGCCATGAGTGTTCAACGGAGCCTATTCATTCTTGCGTTCACGTTCCTTCTGTTGTGCGTGATCGCTCAAGCGGGTGAACGCTACTATTCTCAGGCGGCTAACGGAGCTGTTCAGACAAGGATCCTGGTCATAGATGCTGATCAAAAACTCCCCATCGAACTTGCCCACGTCGTCTTGAGACGGAACGGGAAATTCATCACCCAGGACGCAACCAACCCCGCCGGCCTGGTACGATTCCGGGACCTTGAACCCGGCAGGTACAACGTGTCAGCCTGGTTTGTTGGATACAAGACGTACACCGACTCGATACTCATAGACGACTCGCATTCCTCCTACACCTTTGGACTGCACTCCGAGGGGACTGAGGAGCAGGAAGTCGAGGTGATCGCCGACCGGGAATTGGCGGTTTCTCACATCGATCCGAGAACCGGGAACCAGGTTTTCGAGGCAGAGACCTACCACGCTCCTCCCACCGCCCGGATGACAAACCTGATTCAGGAGAACCTGATGGGTGTGGCTCGCGCGCCGACCGGCGAAGTCCATGTCCGCGGGATGCACGGTGAATTCACATATTATATCGATGGTCTCCCGGTTCCGCTCGGCGTATTCGGCGGGCTGAACG
>PMDK01000057.1 GCA_003154425.1 Ignavibacteriota bacterium | reverse complement strand
GCAATCTCCTGTTCGAGCCTGATCATTTCGAGCGCGCCGTATTCCATGCTCATGCGCAGAAAATCGGCGAGCATGAGCGTCATCGTGCGCGCCGCGGCCGCATCGGTGCTCGTGAGCGCGCTGATCGAATTGAGGCTGTTAAACAGGAAATGGGGGTCGATTTGTGCGCGCAGCGCTTTCAATTCGGCGTCGCGCGCTAGGACCCGCAGCTCGAGCGCATTGCGCTCGGTGCTGCGGGCTGATTCCAGCGACTCGATAAGATAGTGCGTCGCGGCGGCAATGAGGAACAGCCCGACGCCGAACGACGCAAGGAGAGGGATTGAATCCGGGTAGCTTTCCCGCGGGGCGAGGCCCGGCGACATCCACTCGAGTGCTGATGCCCACGCGTAACACGCAAGAAGCCAGAGAGCGCTCGAGAGGAGGGCGGCGAAGAAGAGGGAGGACAGCGTCTTCGCGAGGTCCGTCCCCGCGAGCGGGAACGCACGACAGACGTACCAGGAGGAGAGAGACATGAAGGCATAGACGATCATCGCGGGAAGAGAAAAGAACATCGCGCCGCTCCACGATGCCTTCGCAGTCGTCGCCAGGAGTGTGGCCAGCATCAGAGCCGGGGCAAGCCACGCGAGAAGATACAGGGCGAGCGTGCGTCGGTCCTTAAGGATGGGATGCATGACCCGATCGCGATACCCGGGGCCGGGGGCGCCCCGGGGGATCTCTGTGCAGGCACGTCACTAGTTCGTCACCTCGACACCCCCCATGATTGCCGTTCCCTTCACGATGAGGCACTTCGCGGCGGGGTCGGCGGGCTTCACAGACTTGTCGTCAAAGCCTCCCAGGAAAGGGACTCCCTGCACGATCACGTTCCATGTGCGAGGGACTTTGATCTTGATGCCTCCCCACATGGCGAACGTGCTGATGACAGCATCCGCTCCCTGGATTGAAGCCTGTCGCAGGTCAATTTCGCATCCCCCCATGATCGCGCTCGACTCGCCTCCGCGGAAATCCTGGGAGTTGTTCGATTGCTGCACCCCCCCGAGGACCGCGAACGCATTGACGATCGAATGCGAGTCCGGAGTCGCGCCATCGTCGCCGAGTATCCTTCCCCGTGCTGTTCCACCCAGCAGCATGCTGACCCCCAGCAGGACGAGGACCAGCGGCCAGAGTTCGTGGAGCCCGATAGATGTGACCCCGAGTTCGCGAATAAGCAACACTGCTCCGACGAGCGCGATCACCATCCCCACGAACCTTCCTCCCCTGTGGGAAGAGTACAGGATCCGCGCTCCCCCGAATGCCACGAGAACCAGCGGCCAGAACCGGAGATACAGCCTCGCGTCCAGCACGTCAAAGTTGTCGAGCAGAAGGAATACGCCGATCAGGACGGCAGCCGCGCCCATGATTGCCTGACCGCTGAGATAGAAAATCCCTTTACGCTCCATGGAGGTGCTCCTTTTCTTGATTCAATTGCGGAAGAGCGGGAAGGCTCTTCCAGAGCATGGAAAGTCCGGCGGCGATAATAATCGCAGGCCAGGTGTCGCTGAACGTCAATCCGCCGATATTCAGGATCGAGACCGTGAGCCAGAGTCCGAGCAACAGGAGCCAGAGCCCCGCACCCTGCTCACGGCGGGACGCCGCCTCCCTCATCCTGGCGATACCGAGACCGACGAGAATGAGAGGCCAGAATCGCCAGACGGACCCGATGTCGATCAGATCAAAATTTTCAAGCAACAGGGCGCCGCCGGCAAGGACAAGGAACGATCCGATGAATATGTGTGCGCTGAACCACTTCCGGGCTTGCATGAGCAATCCTCCGTTGTTTGTGGGTACCCATACGAACATACGTGGTATGCCCCGCCGGGGTGACAGCCAGATCGGCGAACGGAGGGTTTACCCCGGTGAAGGGGGGAGACGCCGCTCCGGCGGAGCTGCCGGTGCACCCTTCATGGGAGATTCCCCCGGGCTGGTGCAACCTCTCAATACTCCCGCCGTACACCTGAAGTGGAGGCACCGCATGACAAAATTCATCCTCTGGTTGATTCTTCTGTTCGTCTGCTGGCCGCTCGCGTTGCTGGCGTTGATCCTGTATCCTATTGTCTGGCTACTGTCGATACCGTTCAGGGTGCTGGGGATAACGATGGACGCTGTGTTCGAACTCTTCAGAGTCCTTATCACGCTCCCGGCCAGAATCCTCGGCGGGGCCCAGCGCACGCGCACCTGAGTCCGAACACTCCTTTCAGTTCGCTCCCTCTGTCCTCTTCCGGATCTTCCCGGCGCTCGCTTTCGCCGCCGCCGCAGATCGATCATCTTCGTTGCCGGCAATTTTCTCCAGAACAGACAGCGACCCGGCATCGCCGAGATCACCGAGAAGCCCTATGGCAAATGAGCGGGCGAACGAAGGGTTCTCGCCGGTAATCGACTCCAGCAGGCGAAGAACATCCTTCCGCCCTTTGCCGTAACGGCTCAGGATGCCGAGCGACGCGAATCGCACTCCCTGCGGTTGACCATTCCTCCCCTTCATGAGGGAAAGGTCCACCGCCGCGAGACTATCGATCGTGGCAAGGGAGCGAAGGGCTGAAGCAAAAATGGAGTTTCCGTGTGACGGCACGTCGATGTATGAGAGGAGGAGCCCCCTGGCGTTCGCCGAATCCACCTTCGCGATGGAGCGAAGGGCCGCCGCGACGACCCGGTAGCTGGAATCCTTCAGGGCTCCACGGAGCGCCGCGTTCACACCTTCCCCGGGGTAGCTCCTGAGTTGAGAGATGGCGGCCGCCCGCACGTCCGGTTTGCCGTCTGCGGCGGCGGTAATGAGAGCCCGGGTGATGTCCGACTTCTGAGCGCTCCCGGGGGAGTCGATCTTCTCAAAGGCCTGCACCGCTTCCCGCCGGACAGCCCAGAAGGAATCAGTCGCGGCGATCCGCGCAAGCGAGGGAATAACGGCGGAGTCGATTCGCATTCCGGACAGTTCCTGGATGGCGCGCAGCCGGTCGACGGGATTGGGGGCGTGCTCCGCCTGGTACAGCCATTCCGCAATTGATTTTGTCCACTTCATCTCCTTGAGAAGCCAGTTTCCCCTGTCGAAGATCACAAGGAGGGGTTTTGACGCCGCAGGAATTCTAAAGGTCGTGTCCCGTGTGAGGATATTGAATCTCCGGGTCACCCTTCCCTCCGGCAGTGTCAGCTCGATATCGACCGGGGTGCGGAAGACATCCGTCAGACTGTCGGTCTTCTGAATCTGACGAACGGACAACGCTACGCTTCGCGCGGAATCGCTCCAGTCATACGCAAGATCAAAGACCGGGTACCCGGCTTTGTACACCCATTCGTCGAAAAACCAGTACAAGTTCCGCCCCGTCGCCTCCTCGATGGCCACCTTCAAATCGTTGGTTTCGACAGGCGTATGCTGGTATTTCACGATGTAATGATGCAACGCCTTCCAGAAGAGCGTGTCACCGAGGACATAACGGAGCATATGGAGCACCGAGGCTCCCCGCGGATAGACGTTTTCCCCGTAGGATCCGACGCTTACGATGGGCCTGCGCCCGTTATGCTTGTCGGAGTTTATGCCGGAACGTTGCGCGTTGAACATCGTGTAGTCGAACTCGTCACGTCCGAAGGCGTGTTCATGCCACAGCGGGTCGAAATAGCTCGCGAAGCTCTCGTTCAACCAGAGATGACGCCAGTCCTTGCACGTCAGTGCGTCGCCCCACCACTGGTGGGCGAGCTCGTGCGCAATGAGGCTCGTCGGGGATTCGTCAACGCGCGCCCTCGCATCATAGACCGTCGACTCGTCCGCAAGTGACGTGGCGCTTATGTTTTCCATTCCACCCTCGACAAAATCCCGGATGAGGACCTGGGCGTACTTTGCCCAGGGATATTTGTAACCGATCTTCTCACCGAACCACGTCACCATGTCGGGGGTTGAGGCAAAGCAGACCTTCGCATCCTCGACCTGGCGCGGGTACACGTAATACTCGAGAGGGATATCGCCCGCCCTGTCCTTCAGGACGGCGTAGTCGCCGGCGGCGAGACTGATGAGGTACGAGGCATGAGGGATGTCCTGTCTCCAGTGAAACGTCTTCGTCTTCTTCGCCCTGTCCTCCTTCACGTCCAGCAGCCGCCCGTTGGACAGTGCGACGTACGGGCTTCGCACCGTGGCAATCATCTCGCTGGTGGCCATGTCGTTCGGAAAATCGTAGCACGGGAACCAGAAATGGTTGTCCAT
>PMDK01000134.1 GCA_003154425.1 Ignavibacteriota bacterium | reverse complement strand
CTTCGGGCGACAAGACTTCGGGCGAGAGACTTCGGGCGAGACTTCGGGCGAGACCGGCAGAACGGGGGGCGAGTGGCAGGGGAAGAGGCCCCCCGGCTTGATACTGACGGACGAAACCGGTATGATGATCTCCGTCGCGCATGCGGCAACGCGGGAATAACATCTCGGAGACGGGGACAATGAGAGTTCGATGGAAGACCGGCGCAAGGGCCGCGTTTCTGCTCCTCACGGCTGTTGCCTGCATCCCCCTTCCACTCCCTGCGCAACCATCGTGGACCCATCCCCGGCGGGCCGTGGTCGCGTGGGAGAGCGGAGCGACCGGGGAAGATTCGCTCGACCAGCTCTCGCTGGAGGCGGTCTTCATTTCTATGGGGTTCCCGACGGAACGGATTCATCCGGCACAGTGTGAGACGGCCGCGCGCGATTCACACAACCTACTTCTCATCCCCCATGCGTCGGCGGCGCGCATGACGGCGGGAGAGTCACGGAATATCCTTGCGGCGTTCGGGAATGGAGGATGCGTACTCGTAACGGACGGAGTGAGCCCCCTCGCCCGGATGCTCGGGATCGTGCACGGGAGCCCCGTCCACGTGGAGGAGATCACCGACCACCTCCGGCCGGAAGTTCGTGTACGCTGGTCCGGGGACCAGGTTGTCCCCTGGATCGCCGGTTTCCCGAAGACAGGTGCGAGCGTGGTATACTCGGACAAGATGCGGAATCATCCGCTTGCCGTTATCATGACGCGGGAACGGGGACGGTGCCTGTATGTCGCCCCTCTCGTCGACCCCTTCACGGGGAGGGGTTATTTCCGTTTTGCCACGCTCCCGTGGGTGATCGCAGAAGGAATGCGCTGCCGTCCGCCCTTCTCCAGAAGGGCCGCGGATGCGTATTTTGATCCGGGATACCGGGCCGGCGTCCCGGCCGAATCGCTCGCCCGGATGTGGCGGTCATGGGGGATCCGTGGAATCCATGCCGCGGCATGGTACGCCTCAGGGAATCCCCCGTACGATTACGCGGGATTGGTCGAGGCTCTCCACAGGAACGGAATTCTCGCCTACGCATGGCTCGAATGGCCGTATGTCGGCAAGGCATTCTGGGACCGCTATCCCCTCTGGCGGCAGAAGAACGCGCTGCTCCAGGACGCCCATCTGGATTTCCTCTACCTCATGGATCTGCAGAATCCCGAATGCATGGCCGAGGCGTTAAAGGAACTGAAAGTACTCCTTGCACTTGACTGGGACGGAGTCGATGTGGCGGAATTCACGCTGACCGGGGCGGGGCGGGAGGCGCTGGAGGGACCGGCCATGCCCGAATTTTTCACGGGGTTCACTGAATTCGGCCGCCATGAATTTTGGAAGGAGACCGGTTTTGATCCGACGGAACTTTTTGATCCCCGCTCGCGCCATTACTGGAAAGCGGATTCCTCCGCGTTGAAATCATTTTACCGGTATCGGACCGGGGTCAACTATGCCGCCGAACGGACAATCTTCAGCGAACTCCGGAAAGCCGACAGGGAGAAGAGTGGAGCGGAGGAGCTGATGCTGACGATTGTCGACAACACACAACACCCCGAGTTCGACGACCTGCTCGGTTTCAACATGAATGAAACCGTGGCCATAACAAAACAGTTTGATCTCAGGCTCAATGTCGAGGATCCGTACACGGAATGGAGCAGGCCGCCGGAGAGGTACACCGCGATGGGGGGATACTACCGCCGGCTCCTCGGTGGAAGACCGTTCATGATTGATGTCAATGTCGTCCCACTCGAAGAAGACAGAAAGAATCGGTTTTCCACGGAGCTGCCGGCGGGGACGGAATTTCTTCAGCTCTGGCGTTATGCGTCCGGCGGGACCGATCGTGTCTGCTTTTATTCCGAGTCCAGCATCTACGAGAAGGACTGGCTGCTCCTCCCATTTGCCATGGCGGGGGGGGAGAGTGTGACGGCGGACCGGGGAGCCGTCACGGTCGATGGACCCAACACCGTGACGCTCAGCGCGGAGCCCGGGGATTGGAGGGTCCGGATGGACGGTCAACCATGGCCCGCACGGGGAGAATCGGAAATCATTGTGCCTGCGGGGAAGCACGTCATCCGGATCATCGGGGGTCAGGATGTTGAGGGAATCCGCCTCCTGTCAATCACGGGGGAACTGTCCGGCGCGCGGTGGAGCGGCGACTCGTTATCGGTGGATTACCATTCCGTGGGGAGGTGTGCGCTGGGATTTGACACGGTACCTGGGAGAATGACACTCGATGAGAAGCCTGCGATGCTCAGGCTCTATCGTACAGGGCGTACAGGGCGTACAGACCCATCGGGGACCGGCTGTGTCGTGATCGCCCCGCCCGGAAGTCACCGATGCGTGGTCTCCAGGCATTGACCACCCTTTATTCCCCCGACGCCCCGCCGGTGGCGCGGGGTCGCAGTGCGGTGTAGACCCGGAAAACAGCGATAAAGAGCAATGCCCCGAACGCATCGATCAGGATGTCCGTATACTGGCCGTGTCTCCCGGGGGTCGATAGCTGATGAAATTCATCAGACACGCCGTACAGGACCGCGAAGAAGACGCCGAAAAGATAGGAGTGGCGGGCAAGAAGAGGATAGCGGATCTGGTTGCTTATTGCGCGGTGAACCAGCAAGCAGAGGACGCCGTAATAGATGAGGTGGATGAGCTTAGCCCACCCCCAGAACTCCACATGCGGAAAATCGTCAGCGGGTATCGAAGAAGTGACGAATATGACAACCATCCAGAGCGCGACAGGAAGCAGATATCGCACCCCATACCGGTCCCCGTTCAAATCGCGTTCTTCCCCCAAAGAGTTCTGATCGTCGCCGCTCACTACTGCTAATGTAACACTCCCCCGCCGGAATTGCAATTCCTCTCCTCAGAACGTATATGTAAGCCCGAGCATCAGCACCCCCTGAAACCTCGGTGTGTTGACGGCGGCTTTCGCATCCTTGTATGTGAAATTCTCGTGCGGGTTGACGTTCTGGTTGTCGGGATTGTATGTGGTATCGTGGCCATGGATCGACGTGTCAAAGTAGTTGTCAAAGCCGCCTGACAACGTGAGATCGACCCTGTTGGAAATCGCGAACAGCCCTTTCATGCCGATCCCTACGCCCCAGGGGTTGCTCGTGACATCAAATTCTTCGTTCGCTCCGACATAATGGAAATGAGCGTCGAACAGAGACAGGCGCGGCCCGGCGAAAACGTATATCGCTTTCGGACCCCTGATGTTCAGATTGTAAAGGAAATCCAAACGGAAATCCCATGTGGTTCCGTTTTTCTCGGGCGTACCGTTTGTTGCGTTGGCGATAAATACCCTCCTGGCGGGAAACGGGTCCCCGGCGTCAACGCTCGAATATGTGATGCCGAATTCCACTGAAAGAGGGAACCCCTGCGCGAAGTTTGAGAGTCCTGTCGTCCCCCTGAAGCTCAATCCGGATTTATAACCGGCAGAAAGGCTGCCGAATATGTCCATCGCCTGAGAGACTGCGACGGAGCAAATAACTGCAAGGAATAATGCGCTTAAGAACTTCAATCCGGATGACATCGATGCCTCCCCTTCTCAAAGGAATTGATACCGCGGGCGTGAGAGACTCTGTCGTGAATATAAATAGTGAAAATCTGCGAGTAAGTCAAGCATGGCGATGTAACTATTTCCGTTAGTTTGATCATATTGCGACCTTTCAACCGGGGAGGAGGAACAGAACGATCAGAGTATCTGCGGGGCCGGAAACAGGAGGGAAAAAGAAAGGCGGGTCATCATGAGGGGTCAAGGGGCTCTATCATGGACTTCAGCTTCGCGGCCGATTCCCTGAATCCCGCTTCTTCCGCCGGATCCAGGTTGAGCGTGAGTATCTCCTCCACGCCGTGGGCACCGACAACGCACGGGAGGCTCAGGCACATGTCCGTCACGCCGTACTGGCCGCTCATCAGTGTCGACACGGACACGACGCGCCTGTAGTCGCCGAGTATGGCCGCCACGATGGACAGCAATCCGAGTCCGATCGCGTAGTACGTGGCCCCTTTGCGGCGGATGATTTCGTACGCCGCGTCGCGTACCTGCGTGAAAAGGTTGTCCATGTCGGCCTGGACATATGCCTTGTTCCTCAGGGGCGCAAATTCCTGCAGCCTGACACCCCCGATGCTGGCGTGGCTCCAGACNNCCGGGATCTCGCTATCCCCGTGTTCGCCGATGATATAGGCATGCACGCTCCGGGCATCAACGCCGTAGTACTGCCCGAGGAGGAAGCGGAACCGGGATGTGTCGAGGATTGTCCCGGAGCCGATGACGCGTCCCGGGGGAAGTCCGGAGACACCAACGGAGACGTACGTCAGTATGTCAACCGGGTTCGTCGCGATCAGTATGATGCCGTCGGGATTGTGCCGCACGATCTGCGGGACGATCTCGCGGAATATCCCGGCATTGCGGGCGAGCAGGTCCAGGCGGCTCTCGCCGGGCCTCTGGGATGCGCCGGCAGCGATCACAACGACATGTGAGCCGGCACAATCGGCGTAGTCTCCCGCCGCGATCTTCATCGGCCGCGTGAAGGAGAGCCCGTGGTTAAAATCCATCACCTCGCCGATCGCCTTGTCCGCGTTTGCGTCGATGAGCACGAGCTCGGAGGCGAGTCCGCGGATCATGAGTGCGTACGCAAACGAGGACCCCACGAGTCCCGTCCCGACAAGCGACACCTTGCGCGTACCTTCGTTGCTCATTCGTTGTCCTCCCCGGTGTTCAACGGATCAAGTACGGCAACTCCCGGTGAAAGGTCAAGGGGCCGTTCGAATAGCAGAACCCGACTTAACTGAGGCAACTATGGGGTGCGCGGCCGCATTCCTCGTTGCTTTTCCCGGGCCATTATGGTACCATCAAATGTCCCTCAGATCCCGCCGCAGCGTGAGGAGAATGGACGGGTATCAACGCACTCCGAGGCAGAAATGAACCACAGGCTCCTTCACCGCTCGATCGCCGGCACCGTATTTGCGATCGCCGCAGTCCAGTTCTTCGTCACCGCCCAGCCGACGGTCTCCTTCTGGGACCCGGGGGAGCTCTCCGCAGCCGCGTACATGCTCCAGGTCCCCCACCCGCCGGGCGGCCCCCTCTTCTCGC
>PMDK01000197.1 GCA_003154425.1 Ignavibacteriota bacterium | reverse complement strand
CAGACGTTCGGACGGGTCGCGGTCCCGTTTTCGTACGGGTTCGGCATCGGGTACCGGCCGTCGGAACGGTGGACCGTCGCAGCCGATTACGGCGCCCAGCCGTGGGCGGGAGCGGACTTCAACGGAGCTTCCCCGTTCGGAATCCGGAACAGCTATCGCTTCGGTGTCGGTGCGGAGCGGGCCGGGTCGACAGAGCTGACTGCAAACTCATTCGACAGGTTCGCCTACCGTCTCGGGTTCACCTATTCCGCCACCTACTACGCGCTGAACGGACAGCAGATCAATGAATGGGGGATCACGGGCGGCGTGGCGCTCCCGTTCACCGGGGAGTCACGCCTCAATGTCGCGGCCATCTACGGCGGACGCGGAACTACGGCCGGAAGTCTGGTCAAGGATAAAATCTTCCGCCTCACGGTTTCGCTGCATATCAGCGACGTCCTCCCCTGGTTCGTCCAGACCGAAGAGGAGTGACAAGAAGCCATGGAACACATCCGGCAATCGGACCCAGAAATCTACGCCGCGATAACCGGCGAGATTCAGCGCCAGAACTCCAAGCTCGAGCTTATCGCTTCCGAGAACTTCGTCAGCATGGCTGTCCTGGAGGCGGTGGGGAGTCCCCTGACGAACAAGTACGCGGAAGGATACCCGGGAAAGCGGTACTACGGGGGGTGCGAGTTCGTTGACATCGCGGAGAACCTCGCGCGCGACAGGGCGAAGCTGCTCTTCGGAGCCGCGTACGCAAACGTACAGCCGCATTCGGGCTCCGGGGCGAACATGGCGGTCTACTTTACGTTCGTCAAACCCGGGGACACGCTCATGGGGATGAATCTTTCCCACGGCGGGCACCTGACGCACGGNNTATTCGCGCAACATCGATTATGCGGCATTCCGCCAGATCGCCGACAGGGCCGGCGCATTCCTCTTTGCGGACATCGCACATCCGGCGGGACTCATCGCCAAGAGACTCCTGAACGACCCGATCCCCCACTGCCACGTCGTGACATCGACAACGCACAAGACCCTGCGCGGGCCGCNNACGGCTCGCCGGTGAACTTCTCCGGACAGTTCTACAAGTTCGTTCCGTACGGTGTGCGCCGCGAGACGGGGCTCATCGATTTCAACGAGGTCGAGGACCTCGCGATGAAGCACCGGCCGAAGATGATCACCGTCGGCGCCAGCGCGTATTCGCGCAACATCGATTATGCNNAGACCCTGCGCGGGCCGCGGGGCGGGCTGATACTGATGGGGAAGGACTTCGAAAACCCCTTCGGGCTCGTCGCACCGAAATCGGGGCGGACGCGTTTGATGTCGGAACTGATCGACTCGATGGTCATTCCCGGAATTCAGGGAGGACCGCTCATGCACGTGATCGCAGGCAAAGCCGTCGCGTTTCTGGAGGCACTCCAGCCCGGTTTCGAGACCTACGGCAGGCAGGTGATCCGCAATGCACAGTCGCTGGCCGCGCGTCTGACGGGACTCGGTTACGATGTCGTCTCGGGCGGAACCGACAACCACCTGATGCTCCTCGACCTCAGAAACAGGAATCTGACCGGGAAGGAAGCCCAGGAGGTGCTGGACGAGGCGGGGATCACCGTGAACAAGAACGGCGTCCCCTTCGACGACAAGAGCCCGCTGATCACCAGCGGCATCCGGATCGGATCGGCGGCGCTCACCACGCGCGGTATGAAGGAGCGGGAAATGGAGACTGTGGCGGACCTGCTGAACGAAGTGCTCACGGGGATACGAAAGAAAGAAGTCGCGGCCGCGGTCCGCTCGAAAATCGCGCAGCTCTGCACGCCCTTTCCCCTGTATCCCGAATTGCTCCCCTGAACCCACGCCGCACCCTGGATTGACCCGCCATGGCAAACGACTTCACGGATCTGGGAAAAACGGAGGACGAAGACGCGACGTCGGGGATGTCGTTCTTCGATCACCTCGAGGAGCTCCGCTGGCGCATCGTCCGTTCGCTGTTGAGCGTCGTCGTCGGGACGATCATCGCATGGATCTTCATCGACTGGCTTGTCGACGGGGTGCTCCTCCGCCCGATCACCGTCATCAACGCCCACGCTTCCGGCTCGACGCAGCAAATCCACCTCCAGAATCTGAAGCCATTCGGTCAGCTCTTTCTGTACATGCAGGTGGCGATCGTTTCGGGCGTCATCATCGCCCTCCCGTATATCCTGTACGAGCTCTGGGCGTTCATCGCGCCGGGACTGATGCCGAAGGAACGGAAGTACATCAAGTGGATTGTGTTCTTCACGACATTTTGTTTCTTTGCCGGCATCGCCTTTTCATATTTCGTCATGCTCCCTGCCGCCCTCCAGTTCTTCGCGGGGTTCGGGTCCGCCTCGATCGCGAACAACATTGCGATCAGCGAATACATGAATTTCGTCGTGAGCGTCCTCCTCGCCTCCGGGGTCGTTTTCGAGCTTCCGATGGTGTCGTGGTTCCTCTCCAAAATCGGCATACTGACCCCCGCGTTCATGCGGCATTACCGGAGACACTCGATCGTTGCCATCTTCATCATCGCCGCCTTCCTCACACCGGGGACCGATCCCGTCAGCCAGGTACTGCTTGCACTGCCCCTGATGGGTCTTTACGAGATAAGCATATGGGTCTCGGCATGGGCGTGGCGCGGAAAAAAGAAAGCCGGAACTGTCTGATCCGGCTCCCAGCATAAGGAAACCCGTGACTCTCCAGGATATCGCACATCCCATACAACCTCACCTCGAGGCCTTCGGGCATGTCTTCCGTGATTCGTTACGTTCGAAGATCGGCCTCGTCGAGCTCATCACCAAATACATCGTCCGGCAGAAGGGGAAGAAGGTCCGGCCCATCCTGGTTCTCCTGAGCGCAGAGTTGTGCGGCGGGGTGAATGAGAAGACCTACCGGGGCGCCACGCTCGTGGAGATACTCCACACCGCCACGCTCGTTCACGATGACGTGGTCGACGATGCGGACACCCGGCGGGGGTTCCCTTCCATCAACGCCGTGTGGAAGAACAAAATCGCCGTCCTGATGGGGGACTATCTCCTGTCCCGTGGACTTCTCCTCTCGCTCGAAAAGGACGATTTCCATTTTCTCAAGATCACCTCCACCGCGGTCCGCCGCATGAGCGAAGGGGAGCTTCACCAGATCCAGAAGAGCCGCAAGCTGGACATGGACGAAGAGACCTACATGACGATCATCGGCGACAAGACAGCGTCGCTCCTGGCCACCTGCTGTGAGATCGGCGCGGCGAGCAGCACGGCAGACCAGGAACGGCACCGTTGTCTGAGGGAATTCGGGGAAAACGTGGGACTGGCGTTTCAGATCCGCGACGACGTCCTCGATTACGTCGGCCGGCGGAGCATCACGGGAAAGCCGACCGGGCTTGACCTGAACGAGAAGAAGCTGACATTACCCCTCATCCATGCTCTCCGGGAGGCGCCGCGGGCTGAAGGGAAAGAAATCCTCGGCATGATACGGCACGGGGGGAAATCCATGAAGGTCCAGAAGGTGATCGATTTCGTGAAGGAACACGGGGGACTGGAATATGCGGGCGGGCGGGCCCATCATTACGCCTCGCTCGCGAAGGCGCAGCTTGAGTCATTCCCCGCGTCTCCGAGCAAGGCGTCTCTGACGGCGTTTGCGGAGTTTGTGGTGTCGAGGAACAAGTAAGAGCGAAGCGGCGCCGGAGGCGCGATTACTTCGGTACCTCCGGGCGGACGGTCAGGACGGGGCATTTGGCGTTCCGCACTATCCTGTCCGCGGTGCTTCCGAAGAGCATATGTTCGACCCCGCTGTGCCCGTGCGTCGCAACGACGATCAGCGCGACGCCGAGTTCCTCCGCTTCCCGTAGAATTTCCTGATGAGGGTTTCCCGTGCGGACGGAGCATGACGACTTCACGCGCCCGCCGATCTCCTTCACCATCAGGGACTGAAGCTCTTCTC
The DNA here is from genome assembly GCA_003154425.1 of Ignavibacteriota bacterium. Lineage (GTDB taxonomy): Bacteria > Bacteroidota > Ignavibacteria > UBA10030 > UBA6906 > Fen-1273. Next base: position 4,812 of record PMDK01000197.1, on the reverse strand, counting down.
CCCCTTTCTCCCGCAATTCCTCCTCCACCCCGGGCAGCACCACCTGCCCGAACCCCAGGTCCGCCGGATAGATCGTGGGTTCGACAACGTACACGAGGTGAAGCGACGCCCGGAATTTCTCCGCAAGCGGGACGGCGTACTTGAGGGCGTTCTTGGAATGGAGGGAGAAATCGATGGGAACGAGGATCGAACTGATGTTGAATTTCTCTTGCCGGGCCTGGTCCGGTTTCGCGGTCCGGCGGGGAAGACGTGCGGGTCTGCGTGCCCGCGTGCGTTTCGGCGAAGGTTTCTTCTTCATGACGCACCTCTTGGTGAAGTGTTCACATCGCGTCCTGCGGACGCGCCGTCAGTCGTTGTAAACGTATTTCAGCCAGCGGTGGGGATCGTCCCCGTTCTTTACGATGTCGAAAAACGTCTTCTGCAACTTCATTGTCACCGGCCCCGGCCTGCCGTCCGCGACCTTCACCCTGTCCACGGAACGAATCGGCGTCACTTCAACGGCGGTGCCGGTGAAAAAGAGCTCGTCGGCAACATAGAGCATCTCCCGGGGAAGAACGGTCTCCTGCACGTGGTACCCCGCTTCCGCGGCAATCTGTATGACGGAGGCGCGGGTCACGCCGGGAAGGAGCGAGGATGACAGGGGTGGGGTGAATATGGTGCCGTCCTTCACCGCAAAAATGTTCTCCCCGCTCCCCTCGCTCACATGCCCGTCCACGTCGAGCGCGATCGCCTCCTTGAACCCGGACTGCACAGCTTCGACCTTCATGAGCTGTGACAGGATGTAGTTGCCTCCCGCTTTTGCCATCGCGGGAAGCGTGTTCGGCGCGGGCCGATTCCAAGTGGAGACACACGCGTCGATCCCATCGGTCAGCGCTTCCGGGCCGAGGTAGCTCCCCCACTCCCATACCGCGATGCTGACGTCCACGGGGCACGTCAGGGGATTCACTCCGACGTCGCCGTACCCCCGGTAGACGATCGGGCGGATGTAGCAGGCCCGCATTTTGTTCGCGCGGACGGTATCAAGAACGGCTTTTTCGATCTCCTGCATAGTGTACGGGATCTCCGTCCTGTAGATCCGGACGGAGTCGAAGAGCCGGCGAAGATGTCTGTCAAGACGGAAAATCGCTGGTCCCTTCGCCGTCTCGTAGCACCGTATCCCCTCAAACCAGCTCGACCCGTAGTGAATCACATGGGAGAGGACGTGGATCCGGGCATCGTCCCAGTTGACGAGCTTGCCGTTCATCCAGATCTTTTCAACTTTTTTTACGGGCATGCCTTCACCTCATTGCGTCATTCAATCTCCCGCTGCACCGCCCCGCGATCCGTGGCGGCGATCAGAGCGGCATGTCATATATCCTGTACTTCTTGTCAATCGTCCCCTGCATCAGCTGCGCACCCCGGTTCATCATGAGGTTGTCTTCGTTCACCCAGCTCGCCTCCCCGTGCGGATAACCGCTCTCAACGCAACGGCGGCCAGTCTCATAGAAGAGTGCCGCACCGATTCCGGCATTGGCATATTCGGGGAGAACTCCCAGGATCACAATGCGGACCCGGTCGATCTTCTTCTTGAAGAGGAGAATCCTGATGATCCCCGGAATAAGCCACCCGTGCTTGTTGTGGATGAGGACCTGATTGAGATCAGGAAGCGTCATGCCGAATCCCACCGGCTTCCCATTCGATTCCGCCACGATCACGATCCGTGGATCGACAACGGCTTTGAGGTCCTTCGCCACGTAATTGAACTCGTCCTCCGTCATCGGGACCTCCCCCCAGTTCTTCGACCAGCCCCGGGCGTAGAGCTCACGGATCAGCGTTACTTCTTCGTCGTATCGTTTCATGTCCAGCGGGCGGATCTTGATGCTCTCCCGCCTGAGCACGGTATCCGCGATCCGCCTGAACTTCTCGTTGAAGACTTTGTCCTTGTGAATGTAGTAGGCAAACAGGTCCTGCGCCTTCTTGAAGCCGTAATTCTCAACAAGGGTCTGGTAATACGCCGGATTGTATGTCATGAGCACCGCCGGAGTACGGTCAAACCCGTCTATGAGAAGCCCGTACTCGTCGTTGACAGAAGGGCTGGCGGGGCCGCGCATCGCGGTCACCCCTTTTCCCTTGAGCCATTTCTTCGCGGCGTCGAACAGCGCGTTTGCCACGCCCTGATCGTCAATACACTCGAAGAAACCGAAGAAGCCGATATTCTCTCCGTGTTCCTTGTTATGATTGTCGTTGACGATGGCACCGATTCTGCCGACAACCTTCCCGTCCCGCTCCGCCAGGAACAGTTCCATCGCCGCGTGCTTGTAGAAGGGGTTCCCCTTCCTGTCGATCAGTTTCCGCCTGTCCATCAGCAGCGGCGGCACCCAGAAGGGATTCCCCCTGTAGGGCTCCCACTGGAACTTGATGAACTTCTTCTCGTCGGATTTGGAATGGACAGGCCGAACAGTGGTGGCGTTCATGAGCAGCATACGCCTTTCAGTTGTCGTGGACTGGAGCGGGAATTACCTGCGGACATGTCCGGTTCAATGAATCACCCCGAGCTTTCGGCCGATCTCGCCGAAGACTTCAAGAATCCTGTCGAGGTGTTTCTCTTCGTGTGTCGCCATAAAGCTCGTCCGGAGCATCTGCATGCCGTTCGGCACACCGGGGCTGATGAACGCATTGACGAACACGCCGGCATCAAACAGGGCGCGCCAGAAAACGAACGTGTTGTGATCGTCACCGATGATGACCGGAACGATCCCCGTTTCGCCGTCGATGACATTGAATCCCATCTTCTTGAATCCTTCCCGCATCTTCCGGGCGTTGCCGACGAGCTTTTCGATTCTCCATGGTTCGATCTCGAGGATTTCGAGAGCCGCGAGGGCCGCGGCGACGGAAGCGGGAGTCGGGCTTGCGCTGAAAATGAGCGCCGGGGCCTGGTGTTTCAGCCAGTTGATGACCGCCCGCTCTCCGACGACGAACCCGCCCAGCGAGGCGAACGTCTTGCTGAACGTCCCCATCGTCAAATCCACTTCATTTTCCAGACTGAAGTAGCTGGCGGTGCCGCGGCCACCTTTCCCGATGACGCCGGTGGCGTGGGCGTCGTCGATCAAAATCCGCGCATTGTGCTTCCTGGCAGACTTCACAAGATTGGGGAGATCGACTATCGTCCCCGAGGTGCTGAACACACCGTCGCTGACGACGAGCTTTGAAGAATTCGCCGGGAGTTTACCCAGCACGCGCTCCAGATCGTCCATCTCGTTATGTTTGTACCGCACAAACTCCGCAAACGCTCCTTTCGCCATCAGGTTTCCGGCCATGATGCACGCGTGGTTGTCACGGTCGGAGACGACGTATTCCCCCTTCCCCACCAGAGTGGGGATTATCCCCTGAGCTGTCTGGTAGCCGGTACTAAAGAGGAGGCAATCCTCCTTGCCGAAAAACTTCGCCAGGCGCTCTTCGAGCCTTATGTGCAGGTCCAGCGTCCCTGTCAGGTACCTGGAACCCGAACAGCCGGTGCCGTATTTCTCTATCGCCGCAATCGCGGCCTTCTTGACGCGGGGATCGGATGTCAGACCGAGGTAGTTATTCGACCCGGCCATGATGACTTTTCGCCCTTCGATCGTCACCACGGGACCCTCGTTCTCCTCAATCGGGCGGAAATACGGGTAGTATCCAAGGGCCTTGATCTCATCGGCCCGCGTGAAGGACCAGCATTTCTGGAACAGATCGACGGGTTTCTTGGTAGCCTCGGTCACTGGGGAACTTTCCTCGCTGGGTGGTAAGGATTGGCAGCGCGATCACTGCGTGAAGACGTGGTGCCTGCGGGGGAATTCAGCACTGTGAGCAGGATTGCATAAGTAATAATTACTTAATATACTTGATGGGGCTAATAAAGTCAATCCCGACTCTCCCTCATATCCAGAGTACAATCCCGTGATCGCGCTTGTAACGGGAGCCACCGGGTTCATCGGCAGCCACCTGGTGGATCTCCTCCTGAAGCAGAAGTACGCCGTCAGGGTATTACTCCGCAAGACGAGCGACACCGCCTGGCTCAAAGGTCTGCCGATCGACTACGTCTACGGTGACCTGTTCGACAGTGACGCGCTGCGACAGGCGGTCGCCGGTGTGGACTACGTGTTCCACTCCGCCGGAGTAACCAAGGCGAAAACGGCGGAANNAGGGCAGAAGAGGCATGCGCGGAGCGCAGGGGGACGATCCCGATCACCATAGTCCGCCCACCCGCCGTCTACGGTCCGAGAGACAAGGACATCTTCGAGTTCTTCAAGACCATGAGCAAAGGGCTGCAACCGATGGTGGGGATGAAGGAGAAGTTCGTGAGCCTGATTCACGTCGGAGATCTGGTGCGCGGATTTGTCATGGCGGCCACGAGCGCGAAAGCGTCCGGCCAGACATATTTCATATCGAGCAGCCAGATCTACGGATGGAAGGAAGTCGGCGAGGTCTCACGCAAAGTCATCGGCAAGAACGCCTTCCGGATCAAAATCCCGGAGGCGGGCGTCTTTGCCATTGCCGCGGTTTCAGAATTTTTCGGTCTCTTCAGCAGGAAGCCTGTTCTGATAAATTTCGAGAAAGCGCGCGACATGGTCCAGAACTACTGGACATGCGATTCATCCAAAGCTCAGCGGGATTTCGGGTACGTGCAGGAGATCGGGCTGGAAGAAGGCGTTCGAAACACGATAGAATGGTACCGTTCGAAGGGATGGCTTTAGAGAAGGGATGGCCCTAAATATAGATCAGAAGACGGGGGTTTGGGACTTGACTTAGGAGACATTCCTCCGTATATTAAGGAATGATCGCGGGGTGGAGCAATTG
>PMDK01000071.1 GCA_003154425.1 Ignavibacteriota bacterium | reverse complement strand
AGATCCTCCGGGGAATTAGTGGGATAGGCAAACGAATATAGAGAACGAAAACCTCTCTTTCAACTGCTGCAAGGGACAAAAACAGGCAAAGTGACGCAGGTCAACTATCTGAGGAGTGAACGTGCAATGACCACCCTCTGAATTTCTGACGTCCCTTCATAGATTTCCGTGATCTTTGCATCGCGAAGATACCGTTCCACGAGGTATTCCCTGACATACCCGTACCCCCCATGGATTTGAATGGCTTCCAGGGCGCTTTCCACCGCCGTATGCGAGGCGAAGAGCTTCGCCATCGCAGCATCCGGGCCGAACGGTTCCCCGGCGTCTTTGAGAGCCGCCGCCTTGAGCGTCAGCATCCTGGATGCGTCGATATTCGTCGCCATGTCCGCGATCTTGAACTGTATCGCCTGAAGCTCCGCGATGGGCCGATCGAAGGCCTTCCGCTCCTTTGCATAGCTGACCGACGCATCGAGACACGCCTGGGCGATCCCGAGAGCCTGGGCGGCGATCCCGATCCTCCCCCCTTCGAGCGTCTTCATCGCGAACCGGAATCCGTCCCCTTCTGCGCCGATGCGGTTCGCCGCCGGGACCCGGCAATCCGCGAATGAGAGGGACACCGTGTCGGAACTCCGTATGCCGAGCTTTCTCTCTTTCTTCGCGACAGTGAAACCCGGGGTTCCCTTCTCGACAATGAATGTGCTTATCCCCTTCGCCCCCTTTGCCTTGTCCGTCGCAGTCATGACAAGCACTATATCCGCGGTGGAACCGTTCGTGATCCAGTTCTTCGTCCCGTTCAGGACATATGAATCGCCATCCCTGTCAGCGGTCGTGCGCTGGTTCGATGCATCGCTCCCCGCCTCGGGTTCGGAGAGGGCGAATGCTCCGAGCTTCTTCCCCGACGCCAGGTCCCTCAGGTATTTCTCCTTCTGCGCCTGCGTCCCGTCTTTGTTGATCCCGTAACAGACAAGCGAGTTATTCACGGACATGATGACGCCGACAGAGGCGTCAACGCGGGATATTTCCTCCAGGGCGAAGACATAGGCGGTCGTATCGAGGCCGCTCCCTCCCCACTCCTCGGGCACCATCATCCCCATGAACCCCAGTTCGCCCAGCTCCCGGACGATCTCGCGCGGGAATTCCTCCTTCTCATCCCGATCGATCGTCCCCGGGGCGATCCGTTCGTCCGCAAACTTCCGGGCAGTTTCCCGGATCATCGAGTGCGTTTCGTTCAACGAGAAATCCATCGGGTCGCCGTAGGGGGGGATCTCTGGAGGTTCCGGACTATTTCTTCTCGTACTCGTAAAAGCCGCGTCCTGACTTGCGGCCGAGCTGACCGGCAGCAACCATTTTCTTCAGGAGCGGACATGGGCGGTATTTCGGATCGCCCAGACCATCGTGCAGAACATTCATGATTGCGAGGCAGACATCAAGTCCGATGAAGTCCGCAAGCGCCAGGGGACCCATCGGATGGTTCATGCCGAGTTTCATTACCGTATCGACGGCGTCCGGCGAGGCCACCCCTTCCATCACGCAGTAGATTGCCTCGTTGATCATCGGAAGGAGTATCCGGTTGGAGACGAACCCCGGGTAGTCGTTCACCTCCACCGGGGTCTTTTCGAGCCTCCCGCAAAGCTCTTTCACGGCAGCGAAAGTACCGTCCGAGGTCGACAGCCCGCGGATCACCTCGACCAGCTTCATCACCGGGACAGGGTTCATGAAGTGCATGCCGATGACCCGGTCCGGGCGCTTCGTCACCGCGCCGATCTCTGTTATCGAGATTGAGGAGGTATTGGAGGCGAGGATGACACCCGGGCGGCAGGCGGCATCGAGGCGGCGGAAAATATCCTTCTTCGTATCCGCGTGCTCGGTGGCGGCCTCGATCACGATATCAGCCCCGGCCGCCACGGCGGCGAGGTCGGTCCCGGGCGCGATGCGGGAGATGACCTGTCGCTTCAGCTCATCCGTGAGCGTCCCCTTCCTGACCTGGCGGTCCAGGTTCGCGGCGATCGCGGCCATCCCCCGATCGAGGAGGTCCTGCCTCACGTCGTTCAGCGTGACGGCAAACCCGTACTGTGCGAACACGTGGGCGATGCCGTTTCCCATCGTCCCGGCTCCGACAACGCAGACCGTGCGTATATCCATGTTGGGTTTTCGGCGGGGGAAATCAGCTGCTCATGGAGCGGAGGAACTCCTTGTTCGATTTTGTCCCCCGCATTTTTTCGATCATAAATTCCATCGCCTCGACGGTGTTGAAGTCCGAGAGGAGCTTTCGCAGTATCCAGATCCGGTTAAGGTCGTCCGCGTCGATGAGCAGTTCCTCTTTCCGGGTGCCGGAGCGGTTGACGTCCATGGCCGGGAATATCCGTTTGTCGCTCAACTTCCGGTCGAGGATGATCTCCATGTTGCCGGTTCCCTTGAACTCCTCGAATATGACCTCGTCCATGCGGCTTCCCGTCTCGACAAGCGCCGTGGCAACGATCGTCAGAGATCCCCCCTCCTCGATATTGCGCGCCGCGCNNGTCGACGCCGCCGGAGAGGATCTTTCCGGAGTGAGGGACGACCGTGTTGTGCGCCCGTGCCAGGCGCGTGATGCTGTCGAGAAGTATGACGACGTCCTTCTTCGCTTCCACGAGTCGCTTCGCCTTCTCCAGGACCATGTCCGAGACCTGCACGTGCCGTTCGGGGGGCTCGTCGAATGTAGAGCTTACGACCTCCGCGTTCACGGATCGTTCCATGTCCGTCACTTCCTCGGGACGCTCGTCGATCAGAAGGACGATCAGCTTCACTTCCGGGTGGTTCCTCGTGATGCTGTTGGCGATCTTCTGCAGGAGAATCGTCTTGCCTGCCTTGGGGGGGGAGACGATCATTCCGCGCTGCCCCTTCCCGATCGGGGCGAGCAGATCCATGATCCTCATCGAATATTCCCCGGGAGCGGTCTCGAGCTTGATGTCGGAGTTCGGGTAGAGCGGTGTCAGGTTGTCGAAGAGGACCCGTTCGCGGATGACGTCGGGATTCTCTTCGTTGAC
>PMDK01000332.1:1746-25667 GCA_003154425.1 Ignavibacteriota bacterium | reverse complement strand
TGAAGAACCAGACCAGGACGAACTGCATCGAGTTCCCGCCGTTCCATGTCAGATGGAGCGGGGGGACATGGGCTGCGATGAAGCCGGGTCCGCCGAATTTCAGCGCCGCGAACGGCAGGATGACCCCGAATCCGATGAACATCATGAAGAACTCGAAGACGTTTGTGTTGACGTCGGATCGGAATCCCCCCGTGAAGAGATAGACGACGGAGACGAACGTCCCCGCGATGATACTCGCGGCGATGGACCAGCCGGTCACAAGCTCGATCAGCACCCCCACCATCAGCACATATGGAGCGGGCGTCATCAGTATGATCGTCAGCAGGCTCCCCAGCAGGGCGGTCTTCTTCCCGTAGGCCAGGTTCAGTTTATCGGGGATGGAGAGGAGGTTCGTCGTGCGGACCCTCTTTGCGAGAAGAAACGCGAACACGACGGCGAAGACGTAGTACGGGACCCCCTGAAGAAACCAGTTGGAGAGACCGAACCGGTACGAGAACTCGCCGACGCCGAGTATTCCGCCGTACCACGACGACACCAGCGTCATGACGAACACGGGTGTCGTAAGAGAACGACCCGCGAGAAGGAAATCCACGTCGCGAATCGAGGAGCGTGAGGTCAGGATCCCGATTGCGATCACGGCGACACAGAACACGGCAATCACCGCGAGATCGGCGGCCCCCAGCGTCACCATACAGGATGAGCTCCGCGGTTTTCCGCCCCGTAGAAAATCACGAGCAGCATCCTCCCCCGCCGGACCGTCACACGGAAGGGGGATGTCCTGACGACGTTGCTCACGCCGATCTCCCCCGCTCCCATCGCGGCGTCATTCAGGGGATACCGGAGTCCGCGGAGTGTCACGCCCACGCAACTGCCGAACGGGAGCAGGCTGACCGTCGTCCCGCGGGGGGCGATCACCGTCCGGTGCCTGCCCACGGCCAATGCGCGCCAGCCGTCTCCCACGAACGTTATGCCGAGCGTGCGGGTGTAGCTCCAGAACACGGAGAGATTCCCGAGCGTGAAGTCAATCCTTCCGCCTGTCGCCCCGGCGATCGCGACTTCCGCCGGTCCGCGCTCGGAGATGAAATCGAGGGCCTTTTCCAGGTCCGTGTTGTCCTGCCGTCGCACGCGGAGGACGCGCGAGTCGGCGAGCGCTTTTCTGGTTTCCGGCAGTATCGAGTCCATGTCACCGATGATCACGTCCGGCCTTACCCCAGAGCGGAGCGCGACGTTCGCGCCGCCGTCCGCCGCGACGATCATGTCTGCCTCGCCGGCGAGCCGGCGCAGGAGCGAGCGGGAGGGGGGCTCCCCGTTGCAGAGAAGAAGGATGCGCGGCGCGTTCGTTTTCATAGATGCACGCTCAGGCCGACGAGGAAGTTACGCTCCGCCGCGGGAAAGAACGTATTGCCCTCCCCCCCTGCCAGATACAGCGTGTTGAAGATGTTTCTCAGTTCCCCCCGGAGCGTCAGCTCCGTGCCTGCAAAGCGCGGGAAGCTGTAGAGTATCTCGCAATTGAAGAGGACGGCCGCGTCGGTCGTGTTCGCCTCGTCATTGAAATTGTCGGTATGAAATGCGCCGATGTATTTTCCGGTAACCGAGGCGGTCAGCTTTTCCACCCGCCACGTCAGGCGGAAATTCCCCAGGACATCGGGGAACCCCGCGATGGGGTTTCCATCCAGCACGAGGGGCGCGCCCCCGCTCAGAAAATACGTCGATGCGATGATCCTGTTCCGGGAGACCGTCACATTCCCGCTCAGCGTGACGGCCCGGGCGACGCGGAGAGTTCCCTCGAGCTCGATGCCGGCGTGGCGCGTCCTCTTTGCGTTCCCGGTGACCGGCTCGCCGAATATGTTCACCTGGCCGGATTTGACGAGCTCGTTGCTGAATTCCATCAGGTAGACGGTGGCGGATCCTTCGGCGTCGGGGGATTCGACGCGGAGACCGATTTCGCCGTCGAAGAGCTGCTCGGGCCGGACGAGCGGCCGGCTGAAATCGTACCGCACCGCGCCGCCGGTCGTGTCGGCTTTGAACTGCGGCGTCTCCCCGTAGGAGGACGACTCCCCCGCATACAGATTTGTCAGTTGCGGCTCGTGCGATGTGTAGGAGAACGAGATGTAGCCGCTCCACGCATCGTCGAAATTGCAGTTGAGTCCGAGCCGGGGATTCAGGAAGAGATACGGGACGCTGAATGCGTCCCCGAGGTATTTCTCGCGTGTGAATGTGTAGCGGTCTCTGACCAGCTGCGCATCCGCCATCAGCGTCATGTCATCACTGAGACGGAGGAGTTCGTGGCCGAACAGAGAGAACATGTCCTTCCCGCCGTTGTACTCATAGAAATGGTAGTCCGGATCGAACCCCGCCGGCAGCCCCTCCGCGTACTCGATCTTTCCCCAGTGCGTCGATCGGTGGACCCTCGCCTCCGCACCGAGGGTGAGCGTCCCGCTTTCACCGTCGATCTCCAGCCTCGGGAGCCAGCCCCACTGGGTGCTCCCGACGAACGCGCGGACGAGCGCGTTCCCGGGGTTCGCCGATGCCGGGATCCCGTACCGGTATCCGATCCGGAGCATCGAGGTGTCGGCCCAGGAGGCGTCGTAATCGAAGTAGCCTTCCCCCGAGTAATAGAAAAGAGTGTTGTGCAGTGTGAGTGACGAGGAGAGCTTCCAGTCGTTCATGAGCTCGGCATGAGGCTGGCTGAAGCTCTCCACTTCCTGGGGACGGCGGTACTGCACCGACGCGTACGCGTCTCCCGAGGGAGCCGCCGTCCAGCCCGCGACGACGTTCTGCCGGCGGAGCACCCTGTTCCCGTTGGCAAACTTCCCCAGCCCGTCGTAGGCGAGCCCGTCCCGTATCGGTCCGCCGAAGAAATGGAAACGCGTCGACATGTCCCCGTCGAAACGGATGGCCCCGAAGAAGTACGAGTTCATGTCCACCCACGAATTCGTCCTGTAGCCGTCGCTCGTGATCCTGCTGAGGCGGCCGTAGAACATATAGTGCCCGCCGACGAGTCCGGATGTGAACGACGCGCCGTATTTTCTCGTCGTGAGCGGGAGAGGCTTCGAACTGTCGCCGAACTCCTGGAACCCCGCCATCATTTCCAGCAGGACGCCGGGCTCTCCCCCGAACGGGTTTGTCACCAGGTTCACCGATCCGCCGATGGCGGGGGGGCCGTAAAAAGCGCTCCCTGCACCCCGCTGGATCTGTATGTTGTCCGTGCTGGAGAGAAGATCCGGGAAATCTATCCAGTAGACATTGTGGTCTTCCGGGTCGTTCTGGGGGACGCCGTTGATCATCACGGAGATCCGCCTCTGGTCGAACCCGCGGATATTGATGTAGTTATACCCGATGCCGTTCCCGTTCTCGGAATATGTCGTGATCGAGGGAAGCTCCGAAAGAAGCACGGGGATATCCTGTGTCGAGTAGCGCTCCCGGAGGCTCCGGCTCGTGAGGTCCGAGAACGTGACAGGGCTCTTCCGTCCTGTCGCCTGCGTCGCAGTCACAATGACGGGAGACATCTGGTACACTGTATCCTTCTTCGGACCCTCCTCCTGCGCCAGGAGCAGACAGGGAGTCGAACACCACAGCATGACGAACATCACTCCCGCACGCTTCATTGCCCCTCCAAAAGCAAATCCCGCGACCTGACCGGCGCGGGATTGAGAAGGAAATCAAGAAGCAGACTTGGTTCCGTTTCCCTACGCTGGCATGATCCAGATCAGGTTTGCAGGGTGTAATCTCAGTCCCGCCCTTCCGGCGGGACACCCCTAACGGTGACGGCTCACTCTACTCATATTCGGAGAGAAAAGCAAATCCTGACGCTGCACCACCGGCAGACGGAAGCCGCGGAGGGGGGACACTTGATTCGATGCGGGTCCGTGGGTATATTTTCATCCTGATGCCTGAACTCCCTGATCTTCTCTACATACAGAGACACCTCTCCGGCAGCCTCAAGGGGCGGTCGATTGCGGCCGTGGAAGTGAAGCAACCGGTCCTGCTCCGGAACATGCTTGACGTTCCGCCCGGCGAGGCCCTCCGCGGCCTTTCCGTGCGGGAAATCGAACAGCATGGACCGTTCCTCCGCGTGGGCCTGAGCGGGGATGTCGACATGGTGACAAACCTCATGCTCGCCGGAAGGCTTCAGCACCAGAAGCCGGGGGAGAAGGCGGAGGGGCATCTCTGCGTCGCATGGATGCTGGACGACGGATCATCACTCCGGCTGTGCGACGAGCGGAAAATGGCGAAGCTCTATATCTGCCGCACCGCCGATACGGGCTCGATACCGCGATATGGAACGCAGGGGGTGGATATCCTCTCTCATGCGTTCACCCGGGAGAAATTCAGGACGCTCATCGCCCGGAATGCACGCCGCCAGGTGCGCGTGATGATCAACGACCATGCGGTCCTCAGCGCAATCGGCAACGCGTACGCGGACGAGATCCTGTTCGAAGCGCGAATCCATCCGAAGACATTTTCAGGCCGATTGAGCGAGGACGAGACCGGAAGGCTCTTTGACGCCATCGGGAGCGTCATGGCCTGGGGGGCGAAGATGGTGGAGGAGGCCGCCCGGCCTATCCAGGTGAAGGTGCGGGAGCATCTGAAGGTCAGAAACAGGAAAGGGGAGCCGTGTCCCAGATGCGGCACGACGATTCGGCGCGAGGGGGTCCGGGGCCACGACACTTTTTTCTGTCCATCCTGTCAGCCCCCATCAAGGAAGCTCTTCATCGACTGGCGCACTGCCGGGAAAGCAACCCCGCACCCGGACGCGGAATGACCTCTCTCGCCGCACTGTGTGACCGCCGGCACAGGCCTGTCCCAAAAAGTGGCCAGAATACGCGTTTTCCTGAAACCCCGCACGCGCCGCCGTTGATTCACACCCGATGGCAGCGTATATTGTGTGAGCAGGCCGGTTCATGAATTTTCGAATTCCCATGACACTCAACGAATTACTCCATGAACATTCAGCAGTGATCGTCGAGGAAGCCGCAGGGGCCATGTCTCGCGCGCACCTGAAAAGCTATGAGAAGTCGGGGAGCGAGCATACACACCAGCGGCTGAAAGCACTGCTTGTACTGACGACAAGGGCCGTCAAAGAACGCAATCTGGGCCCGATGGTTGCACACGCGGACTCGATCGCGCGCGAGCGATTCGCATCCGGTTTCAATCTCTGGGAGGTGCAGACCGCGTTCAACGTGCTGGAAGAGACTATCTGGATCCATATCCTGAAGCAACTCCCCCCCACCGAGTACGCCGAGGCACTCGGATTGGTGAGCACAGTCCTCGGAACAGGGAAGGACACTCTGGCCCGACGGTATGTCTCGCTGGCGAGCAAGACGAAGGCGTCCTCCCTTAACCTGCAATCACTGTTCACCGGGATGGAAGGTGCCTGACGCCCCGGGTGCGCCTTCACACCGGCGCGGACAACGGCACGACTACCATTGGGGGGAAACCATGCGTGCATCATTCTATGCGCCGTTCCGCAGAGAACGGCAGGGGATAGTGTTTGTGCTCTCCGCACTGAGCGTTCTGATGGCGGGGACGGAGGCAGGTGCACAGAGTGACTACCACGCGCAGATCTTCCGGGACGCCGGCGAGACGCGGGCGCGCGCGAAGCATGTCAATGCGGAATTCCTTGCCCCGCGGAATTTCGAACGGGGGACGGACGCATACGCCAGGGCAGAGAATCTCTTTTCCCGCCAGAAACCGCTGGACGACATCAGGGAGCAGGTCCGGCTGGCCGCCCGATCCTTCACCCAGGCCGCAGACGCAAGCAAGATCGCGCAAAAGGAATTCGCTCCGACGCTGAAGGCGCGTTCCGATGCCATCGGCTCGGAGGCCGCACGCCTGTCCCCCGGTCTCTGGGACCAGGCGGAAAAACTCCTCCTCTCAGCCGCCGCATCGCTCGAAGACGGGGACGTCCGCCTGGCGCGCAAGGAGGCAGGAGAGGCGCAGGGGATCTACAGGTCCGCCGAGCTGGAGGCAATCAAGCTGAGTCTCCTCACCCCGGCGCGCGAGCTCCTTGCAGCGGCAGAGCAGCTGAACGTGAAGGTGACCGCCCGGGAAACAATGGAGCGCGCCTACCACAGCCTGGAGGCGGCCGAGGCCATGGTCAACCAGAACAGATACGACATCACCGAAGCCCGGCGGTTCGCGGGCGATGCCAAATACGAAGCCGCCCACGCGCTCTACCTGCACACAAAAATCACTCAGATGCAGCAGAAGGGTACGACACCCGAAGACGCGATTCTCCTTTCGGAGGCCGCGATCGGAGAGATCGGCTCTGCGCTCAACACCCCCGTCCGCTTCGACGGCGGCTATGAACCCGCCGTCCAGCAGATCATTACGGCCGTCAGGAGCCGCGATTCGGCGCGCACGGCAATGGCGGAGAGCTTCAGGCGCCTGCAGTCCGAGAACAGGGCCCTTCATCGCCGCGTCGCGTCGCTCGAACCACGGGGAGGGGCAACAAAGGGGCCGGACCCGGAGCGGGAAGCGGAGGAGGCGCAGCGCACCAACAGCGCTGTCGCCGTTGCAGGCGCGTTTTTCGATTCTCGCGAGGGATCGGTCCTCCGGGACGGGGAGACAGTCGTGCTGCGGATTTTCGGCCTGACGTTCACCCAGGAGAATGACGCACTTGCAACGGACTCTTTCGACCTTCTCAGCAAGATCGATCATGCGGTACGCCTCTTTCCCGACTGCCAGCTGACGGTGGAGGGGCACACGGAGACCGGGGAGAGCGAGACGCTCAATCAGAAGGATTCTGCACGGCGCGCTGCGACGCTCGCCGCGTACCTGAAGACGTCCCCTCCCGCAGCAACGCTGATCGAGTCCCGTGGCTGGGGAAGCAGCCGCCCGATCGCAGACAACGCCACCGCCGAGGGGCGTGCCCTCAACAGACGGATCGAGGTCGTCATCATTCCCGGATGGACGATTGCGCGACGCTGAAGAACCCACATTTCCCACAGAGCTGACCGGCACACATGATTTCCACGATCAACGATTTTGAACACCTCTGGTCGAGCGAGCTGGAGGCCACGCAGAAACTCTTCAAGCACCTCAACGACCGCTCGCTGTCCCAGGCGGTCAACCCGGAAGGGCGGACACTCGCCCGCCTGGCATGGCACATTACGACGACGATACCGGAGATGGTCTCCCGCGCCGGATTGAAGACGAAAGGTCCGGGGCAGGACGACCCGATCCCGGCCACGGCGAAGCTCATCGCGAAAGCCTACTCTGAGGCCGCCATTTCGCTCCTTGAGCAGGTGAAGGCGAACTGGACGGACGCAACGCTCCTGCAAAAGGACGATATGTACGGCGAGAAGTGGGCGAGGGGATTCACGCTCACCTCGCTCATACTCCACCAGGTCCACCACCGCGCTCAGATGACCGTGCTCATGAGGCAGGCGGGGCTCGAAATCCCCGGGCTCTACGGCCCCTCCCGCCAGGAATGGGCTGCCTTCGGGATGAAGCCTCCGGCGATCTGATCTCCCGCACGATGGTGCACCCCCTCCACGGCGGCCTCTTCCCTTGCAAGTTGTCGATTCGAGTGATATTTTAACACCGGTCTATTCCCACGTCACCCATCCGGAGCGGATAATGTTTTATCTCAAGTTCATCAGGGACTTCGTGAACATACTGCGGGCAGGACAGACGCCGGCACAGGTCGCCGGCGGATTTGCGCTCGGGACGATACTGGGGCTCTCCCCCATGCTGACGCTTCAGGGGGCGCTCATCTGGCTCATTCTTCTCGTGCTCGACGTCAATTTCTCGGCGGCCGGGGTTGCGATGACGCTCTTCAGCCTCCTGGCATTCCTTCTTGACCCCCTGTTTCACCGGCTCGGGTACCAGATCCTCGTGAACGTCGACGCCCTGAAGGGCGTCTGGACCTGGCTCTACAATGCACCGGTCGCCCCCCTGACCCGGTTCAATAACACGGTGGTCATGGGGAGCTTCGTGGTTGCGCTCCTGCTGTTCGTCCCGGTCTACGCCGGGATGAAACATTTCGTCGTGGCCTACCGCACTCACATCCATTCGCGGCTGGAAAAGTGGAAGATCTACCAGGTGCTGGATCGAAGCAAGCTCCTGGGGTGGTACAGGAGAATCCGCGACCTGAAAGGCTAGCCATGAGAAAGAAGTTCGTCTTTTTCGTCCTGATACCCGCCGTCGTTCTCTGCCTGGTCGTCTACTTCTTCGTCGACACGTGGGTGAGGCTGGGGCTCGAGGCCGGGGGGGAGGCGGCGGTCGGCGCAAAGGTGGAGATCGAAGGGTTGCACGTCTCGCTTTCCCCCCTGGGGATGCGATGGACCCGGGCGCAGGTCGCCGACCCTCACGACGGGTGGCGCAACCTGTTCGAGACCCGGAACGTCCGGTTCGCGATGGATTTCGGCCAGTTGTTGCGGAGCAAGTACATCATCCGCACGATGGAAATCGATGAGCTGATACTGGGGACGAAGCGGACCACCGACGGCTCCATAGCGCGGAAGCCCGAACGTGCGAGCGCCGGTTCCCCCGGCGGGAGCTCATTCACCGCACAGGCACAGGGGGCGCTTGAGAAGACAAACGAGAAAGCGCCGCCGGCGACATTCGGCATCGGCGCGCTGCATCTCAACGCGGACAGCCTTGTGAAGGCGCTGGACATACACACATTGAAGCATCTCGACTCGCTGAAGAGCCAGACGCTCGCCGCCTCCGGGCAGTGGAGCTCCACCCTCGCCGAATTCGAAGGCTCGAAGAAGAAGCTGGCGGATCTCGAGACCGGCATCAAGTCCATCAACACATCCCAGCTCAATTCACTCCCCGCCATCACGGGGGCCATCGCGACGGTCGAGAACTCCGTGAAAGGGATCAACGAAATCTCCTCGGCGTTCAGCGCCCGCAAGGCAGCCATCGGTGCCGATGTGCAGAAGCTCACCGGCTCTGCGGGACTCGTCGAGGAGATCGCCGGCGACGATTTTGCACGTCTGAAGGGGATGGCCAAGCTCCCGAATCTCAGCACGACCGGCGTGGCCCGGCTGCTCGTCGGGGACGAGACTGTGAAGAAGGCGACAACCTACCTCTCGTATGTCGACTGGGCGCGCGCCCATATCAAGAATTCCTCTTCGAAACCTGATTTCACCGCTCCCCCCCGGATGAAAGGTGAAAACATAGCGTTTCCGCTCGAGAGGGCCTACCCGAAGTTCCTCATCGAGAAAGCGCGGATCTCGGGGGGAACCGACAGCACTTCGGCAGATACCTTCATCCACGCGAAGGGAGAGATCGACAATATCACCAATGACCAGAGCGTGACGCATGTCCCCACCACGGCATCGCTCGAAGGCGTCGAGGGAGGCGGACGGACCTTCCGGCTGAAGGCGGTATTCGACAGGACGAAGGATGTCCCCTACGACGAGTATGAAGCGTCGCTCGGAGGCGTTCCGCTTTCGGAGTTCAACCTTGGAAAAGAGGGTTTCCTGTCTGCGAAGATGGTGGACGCAAGGATGAGCTCCTCGGTGAAGGTGACCGTCCCGGGGAGCGCGTTCGACGCGAGCGCCAGGAGCACACTCTCCGGTTTCAGGGTGGCATTCGCCGCGGAGCCGAAGAGCATGCTCGAGAAGATCATCCAGGATGTCCTGCGCGACATCAATGAATTCGAGATCACATTCCGGCTCTGGAACACCGGCGGCAACTTCGATCTGGCCCTCTCCACCGATCTGGACACCAAAATCGCAGAGCGCGCAACGGCGGAGCTTGGAGCGGAGTTCGCGAAGGCCCAGAACGAACTGAAGTCGAAGCTCGACGCCGCAATCGCAGGGAAAAAGGCGGAGGTGATGAAGCTCGTGGGCGAAAAGACGGCCGACGTCCAGAAGCAGCTCGGCGCATACCAGTCACTCCTCAACGACAAGCTTTCCCTCGCGGACGCAAAGAAGAAAGAGTTGACCGACCGCATGGACAAAGAGAAGAACACCAAGGTCAACGACGCCCTGAAAGGCCTATTCAAGAAATAGAAGGTCAATGCCCATCAACGTCTCCGGTATCCTCGAACTCGATCCAAAGCAATTCGGATTCCTCCGCACGCCCACCCACGGCCTCTCCCGCGACGAGACCGACCCGTATGTCCCCGCCGGGCTGATCACCCGGTTCGGTCTCCGTACGGGGGCGTTTCTGGAAGCGAGCGCGGAGGGGAAGCAGGGGAAGAGCGTCCAGGTCAGCGTCATTTCAGGCGTCAACGGACTCCCTCCGGAGGAATGGAAGCTGCTGAAGGAGTTCTCCGCGCACGAAGTCGTTTCTCCCAATGAGATCATACGCCTCGAAGGGAAGGGGGCCGACCGCTCGATGCGTGTCGTGGAGCTCTTCTGCCCTGTCGGGAAGGGGCAGCGGGCGCTCATCGTCTCCCCCCCGAAGGCCGGCAAAACCGTGCTCATGCAGCAGCTCGCGCACGCGGTCAGCCTGCACAACCCCGACATCGACCTGCTTGTCCTCCTGATCGACGAGCGCCCGGAGGAGGTGACGGACATGCGCCGCTCGATCCGGGGGGAAGTGTACGCGAGCTCCAGCGACAGCGAACGGGGGAGCCACGTGCGCCTCGCGCAGCTCGTCCTCGAGTACGCGAAGAGGAAAGCTGAAACGGGGCGGGACGTGGTGATGCTCCTCGATTCGCTCACGCGGCTCGGCCGGGCTTTCAACATACACCAGAAGAGCAGCGGCCGGACGATGTCCGGCGGCGTGGACATCCGGGCGCTTGAGATCCCCAAGCGCATATTCGGCGCCGCACGGAACCTCGAACACGGAGGGTCGCTCACGATCATCGCCACGGCCCTCATCGACACGAACTCGCGGATGGACGAGCTGATTTTCCAGGAGTTCAAAGGGACGGGGAACATGGAGCTGGTCCTTGACCGCGGCATGGCAAACGAACGCATATTCCCCTCGATAAACCTCGGGTTATCAGGGACACGGCGCGAAGAACTGCTCTTCGGTCCGGCCGTCGGCCTGCACCAGAATCTCCGCAGGTCAATCGCGCGGCTCCAGCCCCGCGACGCGATGCTCTCCGTGCTGAAGCTCCTCGAACAGTACCCGACGAATGAGCTCCTCCTCAGCAAGTTCTGAAGCATTCCAGATCACCGCTCCCGCAGGGTTTGACTTCTGGCGGACTGCGTTCAGCCACGGATGGTGCGCACTCCCCCCGTTCTCCCACGACCCGGTTCGGAAGGAGCTGACCCGTGTGTTCGCGCTCCAGGGAAACGTGACCGCCTCATGCACGATGGACGACCGGGGGGGGAGGGGGATCCGTGTCAGGGCAAGGTGGTCGGGGAATCCGGACGCCGGAGCGCGGGCGGATCTGATCGGCCAGATCAGGACGTGTCTCCGCATGGACGAGGATTTCAGTGAATTTTACAGGGAGGCGCGCCGGCACCCGCGTTATCGCTGGATCGCCGCGTGCGGCGCCGGGAGGATGCTCCGCTCACCGGACATGTTCGAAGACGCCGTGAAGATGATCTGCACGACCAACTGTACGTGGACCCTCACCACGCTCATGGTGTCCAACCTCGTCGAAAGTGCGGGGAGCCGCCGCGGGGTTGGGGGCACGACATTCCCTTCCCCCGGTGCGGTCGCCGGCATGACGGAATCATTCCTCAGAAAGCATGTCAAAGCCGGCTACCGCTCGCCGTACATACTCCGGCTCGCTGATCGGGTGGCATCGGGCAGGCTCGACATTGACTCGTGGCGCGATTCCCCGCTCCCGACTCCCGAGCTCTTCGAGGAAATGAAATCCGTCAAAGGGATAGGGCCGTACGCCGCGGGGAACCTGCTCAAACTGACAGGGAGATACGATTACCTGGGCCTCGATTCGTGGGTGCGGGGAAAGTACTTCGAGCTTCGCCGCTCGGGAAGACGCGTGAAAGACTCCACCATCGAAAAGGACTACGAGATGTTCGGCAGATGGCGCGGGCTGTTCTTCTGGCTCGAGATGACACGCGAGTGGCACGACGACAAATTCCGACTATGACGCCAGGGTGTACCATTCCCCCGGAGACGGGTACAGCAGAAAGGGTTGCCGTATGCACGTGAACAGCCGGTCGACGCTGCTGACGGCGGCTCTGGTTTTGATGCTCTGCACCGTGTGCGACCGGGGGGCGAAACATGCAGCAGTGTCCCTGCGGGGGAGACCTCCGGTGGAGATCGCGGGGGGGGTCATGACGCTGTCCTACGCCGAGAACAGGGGAGCGATGCTGAGTCTCGGGGCCGGTCTTCCGGAAAAAATGCGGTTCCTCCTCTTCACAGCAGGAGTCGGCGTCATTCTCTCTGTCATCGCATGTGTCATCCTCTTCTCGGGCGCTCTCTCCCGTCGGCTCGTGATCGCGCTGTCGCTCATACTCGCCGGGGGAGGGAATAATCTCTTCGACCGGCTCTCCAACGACGGCAGGGTCGTGGATTTCGTGACCCTGGGCGCCGGGGGACTCCGGACCGGGATATTCAACGTCGCCGACGTCGCCATCATGGTCGGCGCGTCACTTTTTCTTGTCACAATGATCCGACAACGGAGGGGCCGCACGGCATGAACGGGCAAGAACACCTGACACTGCCGGTTGACGCGGTAACCTAGGGGGCGGTGAGGGTGCCTGACGCCACCGTGCTCAATCGCCGAGACAGGTGCCGACGGCTTTGGCGGCGAATATGAGCTGTGAATCGGGAGGAATGAGCCGCTGACGCCCGATCGCATCGATAAGGGGGACGGTGATGACGGTGTTCTGGCGGAGGCTCGTCATGACGTCGAATTCTCCGTTGGACATCGCCTGGAGGGCGACAGTCCCGAACCGGGTTGCGAGTATCCGGTCAAATGGCGTGGGGCTCCCTCCGCGCTGGACGTGCCCGAGGACGGTGACGCGCGTCTCCAGGCCGGTTTCATCTTCTATCCGCTTCGCCACGAGCTCGCCGATCCCTCCAAGGCGGACGGGATCGGTCCGTTTCTTGTCGAATTCCCTGACGGACACTTCCCCGCCGCTCGGTTTGGCCCCCTCTGCGACGCACACGATGCTGAATTTCGCACCTTTGCTCCTTTTGAGCACCGCCTCGAATATCGCATCCCACGAAAAGGGGATTTCGGGGATAAGTATGATGTCCGCTCCCCCCGCGAGTCCGGATCCGAGGGCGATCCATCCGGCATAGCGCCCCATCGTCTCCATGACCATCACCCTGTGGTGGGCGGAAGCAGTCGTCTGAAGCCGGTCGATCGCCTCGGTCGCCACGGCACGGGCAGAATCGTGCCCGAACGTCACCTCGGTCGCCTCAAGATCGTTGTCGATCGTCTTGGGGACACCCATGACGTTGAGTCCCATCTCGGCGAGTTTGTGCGCGATGATCTGCGTCCCGTCCCCCCCGATCGTCACGAGGGCGTCGAGTTTCAGGTTCCTGTAATGATCGACGACCTGTTGCGATGCGTCAACGATCCGGATGTTGTTCCGCTCCCCCATCGGGAAA
Source organism: Ignavibacteriota bacterium (assembly GCA_003154425.1). Lineage (GTDB taxonomy): Bacteria > Bacteroidota > Ignavibacteria > UBA10030 > UBA6906 > Fen-1273. The sequence continues at coordinate 12,221 of PMDK01000332.1, read as the reverse complement.
TGGAAGGGGTCTCCCTTGTTTGACGTGCCGAGTATCGTCCCCCCCTGGTTGATGATGCCCAGAACGTCGCTGGGGGTCAGCTCCCGGTGGCGGCCTTCGACGAGCCCCTCATAACCGTCAAGAATGCCGATGACGGTGGCGTTGTAATAGCTCATTGCCGGTTTGGCAATGCTGCGAATGACCGCATTCAGGCCGGGGCAGTCACCGCCTCCTGTCAGTATCCCAATTCTCTTCAATTTCATGGCTGGCTCAGGACTCTCCTTCGGATCATGTATGTGCTGGCGCGACAACTTCAGAATATACGAAACCGGTATGACTTATTAAAGGAGGTTGATTTTGGCGGGAATTGAATCTACAATTGTGCCTCGCACGCCGCCTTGAACGAAAGGAGACGATGAAAAGAGGGGGATATTCATACGAAGTATCGGTAAAATCCGGCGCCTCCGACGAGCTTATCAACACGTACATCCTGCGCCCGATTGCCGGACTCATCGTCAGAAGCCTGTACCGGACGCCCGTGACGCCGAACCAGGTCACACTGGCCGCCACGGCAGCCGGCCTCGCGGCCGCGGCACTCTACTCTCAGGGGACGCCGCTCCTGACGGCTCTTGCCGGGCTCTCGCTCACCGCCAAAGACCTCCTTGATTCGGCGGACGGTCAGCTTGCCAGGGCGAAAGGGATGTTCAGCCGGGCAGGGAGGTTCCTCGACTCGATCGGCGACTTCGCAGTCAACCTCGCGGTGTTCTGTGCGATCGCCGTTGCCATGGTCCGCGGCGGGAGCGGCGCCGGCGCACCGGCACTCTGCCTGTGTGCATTCCTCGGCCTCTCCCTCCGTGTCTCGTACCACGTGTTCTACCAGACATCGTTCCTTCATCTCCGGAACGCCTACACGGGGAACCGGACATCCGAGGAGATCCTCGAGGAGGACGCAAACGAGGACCGGCTGACTTCGTCGCTTCACAGGACGTTTCTCATTCTCTACCGCTGGCAGGATGCCTTCATCGCGCGGCTTGACGCAGCATGCCGGGGACGGTCCGGCACCTCCGGGGTGACGGACGAACGGTGGTACGGCGATGTCACCGGTGTGCGGCTTTCGGGGTTCCTCGGTCTGGGCACGGAGCTGTTCCTGCTCACGACCTGCTCGGTCCTCAACCGGCTGGACGCGTATCTCTGGATCAACGCGGTGGGGATGAATCTCCTCTGGCTCTTGTGCGTTGCGTACCGGGGAGTGATACTGCGCAGAGAAGGGGGGAAAATCAGCTTCAGCGGCCGTCGTTCTTGAGCTCGGCCTTCAGCGCCGACTGGATCGTCTTGTCATCGTCCTTGCTTATCGAAAAGAGCTTGCGGAGGTGTTCAAGCGTGGTGAGATCGTCGGGAGACATTGCCCCCGATTTCAACGCACCGCGCACCGCCTCCGTGTATGTCTCGACCCGGACGTCGTGCTCGATCTTGCTGTGCTCGCTTTCCGGGATGCCGAGCGAAAGGCGCACGACATCCAGCATCGAGCGTTCATCCGCGGCAGGTTCCCCGCTGGCCCAGGCCTGACGCATCATCGCCGTGTAGGTGTCCGTGGACTCGCGCTGGAGCACCTCGCGCCCGATGTCCGCCGACTTCTGCCGCTCTTCTTCTTCCCGCCGCCAGGCATCGCTCTGCTGCGACCGCTGTTGTGACACCGAACGTGCCTCTTCGGCCTTCCGCTGGATCGTCAGGACGCTCTGCTCGTATTCCCGGGCTTCGGCATTCCCCGGGTCCATGGCATAGACCGTCTCAATCTCCGTCAGCGCCTTGTCGTACATCCCCTCGCGTGTGTAGTCGCGCGTCTTCCGGAGGCAAATGGCGATCTTCGCTTCACGAATCGTCCGCTGCTGCTGAAGCTCTTCCTCCAGCCGGGCCTGCTCCGCGAGCTTTCGCTGAAGCTCCTCCACCTTGCGGCGCTGCTCCTCCTGCAGTGCGCGCGCTTCCTCTTCGTGCCGCGTGAACTCGTCGCGCGTCGCATAGACGGTTTGCTCGAACTCGCGCGCATCGGCATTCGAGGGATCCAGACGGAATACTTTCGTCACTTCCTTCAGCGCTTCTTCAAACTGGGCGAGCCCCACGAATTCCTTCCCCCGCTCGAGATAGGCACGGATCTTCTTTGCCTGCGCAAGCCTTCGTCCCTCCTCGATGGCCTGGCGGACGGCTTCTTCATACTGCCTGGTCTCCTCCTGCTGCCGGCGGCGTTCCGCTTCCTCTTCTTCGCGGCGGCGGCGGTCTTCCTCCTTCAGCTTGCGCCCTTCCTCCTCCAGCCGCAGACGCTCTTCCTCCCCGCGGCGACGCTCGTCTTCCTCGACCCGCCGGCGGGCTTCCTCCTCGATCTTTTTCCGCTCCTCCTCGAACTGGCGGCGCTGCTCCTCCGCCAGGCGCTCCCGCTCCTCCGCCAGCCGTTTCTGGTACTCTTCCTCGACTTTCTTCTTTGCCTGCTCTTCAGCAATCCGCCTGGCTTCCGTCTCCTGTTCGAGCTGCCTCTTGCGGGCCTCTTCCAGCCGGGTCCGTTCTTCTTCCATCTGGCGGCGGAGCTGTTCTTCGACCTTCTTCTTCTCTTCAGCAAGCCGGCGCCGTTCTTCTTCAAGGCGACGTTCCGTCTCAAGCACCACCTGTTTCAGGCGCTCCTCTTCCGCCTTACGGCGCTGCTCGGCGGCCTGCTCTTCCTTCCTGTGGAGCTCCTCGATCTTCTTCCGTTCCTCTTCAGCCCGGGCGACCAGCTCCTCCTCGACCTTCTTTCGCTCGGCCTCGAGCCGCCTGTGAGTCTCCTCCTCGATCGTTTTGAGTTTCTGCTCTTCCGCGCGGCGGGTCGCCTCGGCGGCTTCCCGTTCCCGCCGCTGCATCTCCTCGAGCTTCTCCCGCTCGACGCGAAGGCGGCCGAGCATTTCCTCTTCTATGCGCTTTTTCTCCGTCTCCAACCTCATGACCGTCTCCGCTTCGAGGCGGTGCCGCTCTTCTTCAAGGCTTCGCCGCGCCTCCTCCTGGATACGCTTCCTGTCTTCGGCCTCCAGGCGCTTCCGTTCCTCTTCCTCACGTTTCTTCCGCGCGTCCTCGTCCCGCCGGCGGACCTGTTCGGCCTCGAGGCGGGCGCGGTTCTCCTCCTCCAGCCGCTTTCGCTCCTCTTCGAGCTTGCGGTGCGCTTCCTCGATCTTCCGCGTGGCCTCCTCTTCCGCCTTGCGGTGTGCTTCCTCTTCCAGTTTCCTGCGCTGTTCTTCCTCCGCCTTCCGTTTCGCCTCGGCCAGGGCATACCGCCGCGCTTCATCGTCGAGCTGCCTCCGCTGCATTTCGGCGGGATCAACTCGCTGCTGGACGGGGAATCTGGGTGTAATCGTCTCGCGCCTGAGGGGAGGGGGGGGTGTCACCGTGTGTTCGGGTTTTCGCGGCTGCTGTAACGGGGGAACCGCAGACGAGACCGGCCGTGGAGAAGCGGCGGCGGGGGCCGGACGCGGCGGCACTCCTGTTGGAGCGGCTCTGGGGGGGGGCGCACTTGTTGATTCGCCCGGGGTGGTTGCGGACTGGGACGGGGCGCCTGTCGACGAAGGGGGCTCCCTCTTGCTCTCACGCTGCTCGATCGCGAACTTGATCCGCTCCATGTACGCNNGCATACGGGTTGTGCGGATCGGTCTGCATAGCAAGCTGGACGAGGCGTACCGCTCCCTCATAGTCCGACCCCTTGAATAGCTTGTCGGCCATTTTCAGGAAATCGCCCGCCTTCTTACGTTGTTCCTGTCGTCCTGCGTCGTCGAGGTCAGGCACATCCGTCACCTGTAAGAACCGTCACACGCCTACCGCTCCAGTGTAGCTAATATATCCATTGACCTCCTGATTGTCAACGCGAAGGGAGCGTGTCCTGACGCGCGTCACATCCGCATAATGTCATGAAATAACCGCGAAGAGAGATGAGCGGGGGGGGCAGTCTGACGAATCGACAGCCGTTGCGAAGACGGAACGCTCGGGAGGGAGACGGAAGCGAGGCGCTACCGCCTCAGTGTTGCGAGAAAGTCGGGGTCGGTCTGGAGATTGAAAAAGTCCATGTCCAGAATGGCCCCCAGGCTGAACCTGCGGGTCAGGGCCTTCCCGAGGTATTCCAGGGCCTGCTTCCTGTCCTTCTGGAGGACATACATCCGGGAGGTGAGGTAAAGCACATCGCTGTCACCGGGAGCGACCGTCTGGGCCCGTGCGACGGCAACCACGGCCTCTTTGAAGGACCCAAGGCGCGTATAGACGAGAGCCAGGTACGCCTGCGCCACCACATCGTCGGGCTGCGCACCGAGATGAGTCGTGAGTATGTCGCGTGCCCTGTCCAGTGAGGCCTGCCATTCTGCAATCGGCCTCCCGTCCGATTGCTGCACACGCCCCAGCTTGTAGTAATCGATATAGCTGTCCCGCATGCGCGCGGTACGGTCGAGGAGCAGGTTCATCACCCTGTCGGTCTGCTCGAGACGGAGGAGCACGTCCGCGAACGGGCCGCTCGCGTAATCGCTTTTGTCGCGGGCGAGCCTGAGTCCCTGCTCGTAGGCCCTCATGGCCGCCCGGTAGTCATCCCGGTTGTTGAGTGCGTGGATCGCTTTGAACTGCTCCACCTGACCCAGGAGCGTATGCGCCGCGATGTTCCCCGGGTCATCCGACACACTGCGCTGGGCCGCTTTGACGGATTCGTCGATCCGTCCCTTCGCGGCGCAGGCAACGGCCAGGCGTCGCTGGGACTCAGCGTCGCTCGGAGAAATCGCCACGGCCTGTTCGAAACGGGCAATGGCATTGTCATATGCTCCGCGGCATTCCTCCGCAAGGCCCCACGACCGGAATGTCTCGGAACTTTTCAACCCTGCGCTCAGGGCACGATGTACCTCGCTGATTGCAAGCGCAATATGCGATTGCTGCATCTCGACGGAGGTTTCGTAGGCGAGCATATGTGCCCATGCGGCGGCCGAGTGAATTTCGGCAAACATCGTATCGAGACGGTTCGCCCTGTCAAAAAGAAGGAGCGCCTCTTCAGGCGCGAACCTGTCCCCGTAGCGCAGGAGCGAGCGGCCCCTGAGGTAAAGGTCGTATGCCGCCTCATTGTCGGTGGCGATGCCGTAGAGGGGACCGCCGTCCGCCGTGACGGCCTTGACCCCCATCCCCTTCGCAAGCCCCCGCAGGATCTCCGGGCGCAGGCCCGGGAGCCCCCTCGCGGAGACGTGAAACTGCGTTGACCAGAGCGTCCCGGCTGAGAGCGTGTCCGCAAAACTGAGATGGAGATCGTAGCTCCCGCTGGCACGGGCCATCGACCAGGAGAGGACGTAGTTGGCACCCAGCGCCCGGGCGATCTGTCCGGGAGGAGCCACGGATGCACCGAATGCGTTCGAGGTCGCAGGGTTGATCACGCGTATGCCGGCAATCCGTGCAAGCTCCGCCATAAGGTCACCCGCAAAGCCATCGGCCGCATAGACAAGCGACGTGTCACCACCGGTCACAGGCGGGAGGACCAGGACGGAATAGCGCGCCTCCGAGACACTGTTTCGGACATACTCCACCCCCTGCCATACCGCAACGGCGAGGACCACGACCGCAGCGATTGTCAGAACAGGTTTGAGGGGGATGTGGATTTGTGAGAACCCTCTGGCGAAGCGCTGGGCCAGAGGGAGAGGAGGGGGTCCCACAGGTCCTTTCTCCTCAGGGACAAGGTCATAGTCCGATCCGCTTTTCCTGCTCAGCGACGACCCCCAGAAATCGGTGGGCCGGCCCGATGCGGGAGGTCCGTCGTCCCGGGTCCGGGAACCGGGCATCCCCGCTGCGTGCTCCTTCGCACGCCGCTCTTCGTCTTCCAACCGGATCTGTTCTCCCAGATCGCGCGCTTTCAATATCTGCGCGCGGAGGCCGGCCGCCTGCTCATGGGAAGGTTCCAGGTTCAGCACCTCGCCGACGTATGCAAGGGCCTTGTCATACTTCTCCTGCTGGTAATAGCTGTTCGCAGCCTCCAGCATGTCCGCAATCTTCCTGCGTCGCGTCTCCTGCTCGGCCACCGCCTGAGCCGGCGGGGCCGTCCGTCGGGAGGGGATGCCGGCCGGCGGGATCGCCCGGGTCTGCTCGCGGGACCTTGCCTTCTCCTCCTGCAATGTCTCAAGTCGGGCCTTGAACTCGGCCAGCACCGGATCGCCGGGGATGATCTTGCTCAACTCGGCAAACAGCTCGGCGGCCTTCTCGGACTTTCCCCGCTCGAGCGCGCTCTGGAGGCGCTCGCGGATGACGAGAATTTTCTGTTCGGTGGCAGCGTGGTTCCCCGCATTGGGGGTCTCGGCGGCGGGGACGGGAAACGGGGCAGGAGACTTGCTCTTCGGCCGATCGGCATCGGCATGGCGCGCCCGGCTGCGGTCGTCGTCCTCAAGGCGCTTCATCTCCGCTTCCTCCGCCCGCTTGCGAATCTCTTCAAGCAGTTGTTTGCGGGCGGAGTCGCTGGGATTTTTCTGATCGTCCGGTGGCATACCTCATGCGTAATGGACCTGCGGGGGGGTACAGGCGTGCATCAACCTCGGAACAAGGGTGAATATATCCAAATCAGTTCCGAATGTCAACCATCCCGCCTTGACTTCGATCACACTTCTTTCTACGTTGCCTGTGTCCTTGTCACACATCATCCCGGAGAACCAATGGGCCCTCTTCTTATTCTGCTCATACTCGTCGTTGCCCTGGTCGCGTGGGCGATCGCGAAATATAACTCTCTCGTAACGCTTCGCAACCAGGTCATAAACGGCTGGAAACAGATCGATGTCCAGCTCAAACGGCGTCACGACCTCATCCCCAACCTCGTCAATACTGTCAAGGGCGCCATGGAGTTTGAGCAGGAGACGCTGCAGAAGGTTATCGCTGCACGGGGCGCCGCCGTGAGCGCGACCGGCGTGGCAGATGCGGCCGTCAAGGAAGGAGCCCTCTCGGGCGCCCTCGGGCGGCTCTTCGCGCTTGCCGAGAGCTACCCCAGCCTCAAATCGAACGAAAACGTACGCCAGCTTCAGGAAGAACTTTCATCCACGGAGAACAAGATCGGCTTCGCGAGGCAGTTCTACAACGATATCGTCACGAAATTCAATATTGCCCTCCAGGTCTTCCCGGGAAATATCGTGGCGAGGATTTTCGGATTCAACCCGTCGGAGCTGTTCGAGATCAAGGACGCGGGAGAGCGGAACGTTCCACAGGTCGATCTCTCTCTCAAAAAATAGCCCGCCTTCACGTGTCGGACGCCCGCGCCAACATATTCGAGCAGCAGACTGCGAACAGGCGGAACACCATCCTCGTCATGGCGTTTTTCGTCCTGTTTGTCGGGTTCCTCGGGTTCGGGTTCGACGTGTTTCTCCTCGGTTTCTCCCCCGGGGGGCGCGCCTTTCCCGGATTTCCGATAGCAACGTGTGCGGCTCTTGTCATCGGAGGGGTCAGCGCCTACCGCGGACTGGAGAGCGGCGCACGTTCCGTGCTCAATTCGTCGGGCGCGCAGCCCGCACCCCCGGGGGACCCGCGGTACACGCAGCTCCACAACGTTGTCGAAGAGATGGCCATCGCCTCGGGGCTCCCGAAGCCGCAGGTATTCGTGATCCCCGATCCAGACCCGAATGCATTCGCAACCGGGAAGGACCCCGACCACGCCAGCATTGCCGTGACGCAGGGGCTCCTCGATTCACTTGACAGGGAGGAACTGCAGGGAGTGATCGCTCACGAGATGGGGCATGTGCGGAATCTCGACATCCGTCTGATGACGGTCATCGCGGCCCTGATCGGCGCGGTGATGCTCCTGGTGGAGTTCGGCTCACGGTCGATGCAGTTCGGGAGAATCGGCACGGGGGGACGACGGGGCTCATCCAACAGGGGGGGAGGGGGAGTGGTCCTCCTGGTCTTCTGGGTGATCGGGCTGATCCTGGCGCCGCTCATCTCGCAACTTCTGGCAATGGCGGTTTCGCGACAGCGCGAGTTTCTTGCCGATGCTTCGGGAGCCGAGCTGACGCGCAACCCGGGCGCACTCGCCTCGGCCCTGCAGAAGATCGACGCCGCGGTCGAGCCCACCCGCTCGATCAAAAGGGGAACCGCGCATCTTTGCATCGCCAACCCGCTGGGAAGCAGCCTGGACGACAAGGAGGGGTTCTTCGCTGATCTCTTCTCGACGCACCCGCCGATACGGAAGAGAATCATGCTTCTGAAAGGGATGGCGTACCAGCACGCGTGATTGTCAGCGATGGCGCCGAAGGGCGCCATGACTACCGCTTCAGGCCCCGCGCAAGAATCGTGAGGACGTCCCCTTCAAGCGTCGTCGCCGGCGACTCGGTGATCCTCCCTATCTCCCTCCCGTCTTTCAGGAAAATGAACGTCGGGATCCGTTCGATGCCGAATCTCTCCGTGAGACCGTCGTCGCTCTTCTTGGTCCGGTCCAGGGCGTACAACGTTATGCTGGACCCCGGAAAACCCGATTCGTCGGCGAGCCTCAGAAAGCGCGGGACTTCGCGCCTGCTGTCACTGCACCACCCGCCGAAGAATATCGTCACGTCCACCCCTTCGTGCACGGCGCGGATCATCGGGACGAATTCCGCGGCAATTTTCGCCGAGTCGTAGCCGGCGTGAAACGGCGCGTACGGGGGTGTCTCCAGTATGTCCCGCGAGACCCAGCCCCTGTCCGCCACCTCCCCCGCGCCGGGGACGGAGCCCGCGCACCCGGAGAGAGATGCCAGGATCAGACTGAGGAGCAGGCACGGCGCTGTTTTCTTTTCCGCGGCAAATCCCATATATTATTCGCCACTACTGTGATGCATTCACTCATCCGCCACAACCCGAACCCGCGCGGCAATGACCAGACCCCTCGACCGGCGCTATGACGTGGAGAAGGATTCCGCAATCGACGTCGGCGCCCTTGAAACATTCCCTTATGAGTATCCGGGGAAGGACATCACCGTCACTATCGACACAGACGAGTTCACCGCGGTCTGTCCATGGTCGGGTCTCCCCGATTTCGGAACGATCCGGGTCGACTACATCCCGGCCCGCGTGCTGATTGAACTCCGTTCGCTCAAGTACTACCTGCTCTCCTACCGCAACGTCGGCATCTACCAGGAGCATGCCGTCAACCGGATACTGGAAGACCTCGTCCGCTGCGCAAAGCCGAAGTGGATGCGGGTCTCCGCCGATTACAGGATCCGCGGGGGTGTGCACTCCTGCGCCAGCGGAGAATACACAAAGAAGAAAACGTAAGAATCAGCCCCCCCGGCCTCTGCGTCCCGTCACCGTGCGGAGTACCGGACCCGAGCGCAGCACCACCGCTTCATCAAGGTTCCTGTGGAGCCGGCGTGCTTCCGCGAACCGGCCGAGATCACACACAAAGAGATGCGCCTCTGCTCCGGGCCGGGAGTGACTGTCGAACACCATCTCCCCCAGGGGGTCAAAGGCATACGAGTATCCCCCCTCCTCCCCGGAGGCATTGCACCCCACGACAAACACCTGGTTTTCAATCGCGCGCGCTTTCAAGAGCGTCCGCCACGCGTCATCACGAACGGCGGGCCATCGCGCCGGAACAAACAGCACATCCAGCCCGATGCGCGCCATGGCCCGGACGAGCTCCGGGAATCGGAGGTCATAGCAGATGATGACGCCGCACCTGATGCGGACACCCGGCAGGGTGACGCGGAATGTCCTGATGTGCGTTCCCGGACGGAAATACCGGTGTTCGCCGGAGGGGCGGAAGAGATGGATTTTGTCGTACCGGCAGATGAGCCGTCCGCGGGAAAACACCAGGCTTGTGTTGCTCGTCAGGGGAGGGGGCCGGCGCAGGTACACGCTGCCGGCGATGCAATACGGTGCGAGGGTTTGTGAGGCGGAAGCAAAACCGGAGAGGAGCTCATCTCCCGGACGGTGCGGAGACGCCCCCCCCTTGAGCGCTTTGTATCCGCCATCCGCCAGCTCGGGGAAAACCAGGATGTCGGCCCCTTTGAGCCGCCGCGCAGCGGCCGGCGCCGCAACGAGCACCGGGCCGGTGCAGAGACCGACGTGGAACAGGCTCATACGCGGACTACTGCCGAACGACGTTGATCGCCCTTTTTCCTTTCTGCTCAGTCTTGATCTCGAAAGAGACCAGGTCTCCCTGTTTCAGCGTATCGCGAAAACCGGTCTGCTTCACATTGCTCTGGTGAAAGAAGATTTCCTCTCCCCCTTCGGCCGTGATGAACCCGTATCCTTTCGCCCCGTTGAAAAACTTCACCGTACCTGTCATGCACTGTTCCTTCTGATATCATCAACTGGAAAAAAGAAAGCCCCGGCGATTGCGCCGGGGCCGGTACCGTGGTGCTGCGCCCACGTCAGATCTTCGTGACGTTCGACGCCTGCAAACCCTTGGGCCCCTTCTCAACATCGAACTGGACTTTGTCACCTTCGTTCAGCGTCTTGTAGCCTTCGCCGACGATTGCCTTATAGTGAACGAACACGTCCTCGCCCGACTCGCGCTG
>PMDK01000332.1:0-1655 GCA_003154425.1 Ignavibacteriota bacterium | reverse complement strand
GGGGGCACCTGATTTATTGCCTCTTAATAGCCAACAGGTCGGGTAGCGGGTGTTGTCCCTCAACTATCACCGCTGTTACGAGCGCTTGCTGTCCGTTCCAGAGGAGACCCTCCGAACCAACGGAACCATTAAAAGTGCAAAANNTGCACAGCAAGATAAAACACCCATTGTACAATAGCAAGGATTTTTTTGGGGCGAAACGCGGAGAAAAACTCCCGGAAGGAGAGAAAATCGGGGCGGGGGATACGCCCCACCAGCGTATCCCCGGCCACCGCAGCGAAGGGGTCCATTCCCAGGATCCCTTCATCGAAGCTTATGATACTGTCAATTCAGGGAGAGGAACAATTCCCGGCCGAATGCCGTGCTGTAGGCGACCGTAAACCAACGCTGCATATCCATCTCTTCAAGCAGCACCATTTCCAGGAGCTCCCTTTGGTCTCTCGAGAGTTTCGCGAACCGATACTGGATTTTCATGGGTGCCTCCTTTCCGGTCTGTTGTTCCTTCTCCAGGCTTATCTACGAATTCCATGCCAAAAAGATGCCGGCCAAAACAGGGCGAATATGACCCAGGAGTGCACATATTTCTCGACACCTCTCTCCTCCAAGAGACAATTTGTAACAGCAGTGAGAAATTTCTACCGTTGTAGGTATTACCCGATTTGGGTATATTTTGATCCTGGTGCACTCACAACATTCGCAAGGAGAAACAGGTAATGCAGATAAAAGAGATAGAGCAACTACTCGGATCAGATGCAAAGAGCCTCCTGGAACATCAATGCCGGACCATCGCAAAAGGGTCGCTTCACATTCCCGGGCCCGATTTCCTCGACCGGGTGTTCATTTCATCGGACCGGAAGACGCCTGTCCTCCGGAGCCTGGCACAGCTCTTTAACACCGGCCGGCTTGCCCGCACGGGATACCTGTCGATACTCCCCGTGGACCAGGGAATCGAGCACTCCGCAGGCGCCTCCTTTGCCCCCAACCCGGCGTACTTCGATCCCGAAAACATCGTGAAGCTGGCCATCGAAGGGGGCTGCAATGCGGTCGCCTCGACGTTCGGGGTCCTCGGATCGGTCGCCCGCAAATACGCGCACAAGATCCCGTTCATCGTGAAGATCAACCATAACGAGTTCCTCTCGTACCCGAACACGTATGATCAGATCATGTTCGGCGACGTGGAAATGGCATTCGACATGGGGGCCGTAGCGGTCGGGGCGACGATCTATTTCGGCTCCGAAGAATCCAAGCGCCAGATCCAGGAAGTTTCCATGGCATTCAAGCACGCGCACCAGATGGGCATGGCGACGATACTCTGGTGCTACATGCGCAACGCGGCGTTCAAGACGAAGGAGAAGGATTACCACGTCTCCGCCGATCTCACGGGGCAGGCGAACCACCTCGGAGTCACGATCGAAGCCGACATCATCAAACAGAAGCAGCCGGAGAACAACGGCGGCTACACCGCGCTGAAGTACGGTCGCACGGATCCCCTCGTCTACAGCAAGCTGACGACCGACCACCCGGTCGACCTCACCCGCTGGCAGGTCGTCAACTGCTACGCGGGACGCATCGGGCTCATCAACTCGGGCGGCGAGTCATCGGGCGCCAGCGACTTCGCACAGGCTGTGCGGACCGCCGTGGTCAACAAGCGCGCC
>PMDK01000181.1 GCA_003154425.1 Ignavibacteriota bacterium | reverse complement strand
CCGACGCGCACGTCGAAGCGCCGACAGCGATCAGTGTGATCCTGGCCGGCGTCCTTCTGAAAATGGGGACGTACGGTCTGCTCCGGATAAGCTTCCCGATATTTCCCGATGCGATGCGGCATTTCAGCTGGGACCTCGCGCTCCTGGGGGTCATCAGCATGGTCTACGGGGCCCTGGTGGCGATGGCGCAGACCGACTTCAAAAAGCTCATCGCGTACTCGAGCGTCAGCCACATGGGGATCGTCGTCCTCGGGATGTCCTCGATGAACACGCAGGGGTTGACCGGGGCGGTGTTCCAGATGTTCAACCACGGGACGATCACCGCAATGCTCTTCCTCATCGTCGGGGTGATCTACGATCGCGCCCACACCCGCGGCCTGAACGAGTTCGGCGGACTCATGAACCAGATGCCGCGGTATGCCGCGGCGATGACGGTCGCCTTTTTCGCCGCCCTCGGCCTCCCCGGCCTGAGCGGGTTCATCAGCGAGCTGTTCTCGCTGCTCGGCGCGTTCCAGACATTCAGGACGCTCACGATCATCGGCGCGGTCACGATCGTCCTGACCGCGGGCTACATGCTCTGGGTCCTCCAGCGTGTCTTCCTCGGAACTCTCCCGGAGAAATGGAAGGGCCTCACCGACATGAACGGGAGGGAGACGTTTATGCTTGCCACGCTCGGCATCATCGTGATATTCCTCGGCATCTACCCGGCACCCATCCTGAACCTCATGAACAGCTCGCTGAACACGCTCGCGGCCCTGCTCCAGCACGGGGCTCCCGCTGCGATGATGAGCGGGATGTAAAGGGACCACGCGCATGAGCGACCATCTTCTGAACGACCTGTCCCTTTTCGCCCCCGAGACGGCGATCATCCTGACCTTGCTCGCCGCAATAGTGGCTGACCTCGTATTCCGCCGGACCCCCCTCGTGGTTTCCGGACTCGTGCTTGCGGGGTTCGTCGTCACCGGGCTCCTCCTGCTCGGCCAGGCGGGCGTGAACGCATCGATATTCAGCGGCATGATCGCTGTTGATTCCTTTTCGGTCTTCTTCAAGACCATCGTGGTCCTGGCGGGGATACTCGTCGTCGTCTTCTCCATGGAATCCGGAGAACTCAACTCGCCGGGCCGGAAGCTCGGGGAGTATTATGCCCTGCTCTGTTCCGCCGCACTTGGGATGATGCTGATGGCGGGGGCAAGCAATCTGCTGATGATGTACATCGCCATCGAACTCTCCTCGCTCAGCTCCTACCTGCTCACCGGGTATACCCGGGAGGCGCCGGACTCGAGCGAGGCCTCGCTCAAGTACCTGATCTACGGGGCGGCCTCTTCCGGGCTTATGCTCTACGGGATCTCGCTCCTCTACGGCCTCAGCGGGTCGCTCGACCTTGCGGCGATCAACCGGGCCCTCCCGCAGGTGCTCTCTGGCGGGAGTGCGGCATCCTACACGCTCCTTATCGCCGGCGTTCTTGCCCTGGCCGGGTTCGGCTACAAGATCTCTGCAGTCCCCTTCCACTTCTGGACCCCCGACGTGTACGAAGGGGCCCCGATCACGATCACCGCGTTCCTCTCTGTGGCGTCGAAAGCAGGCGGTTTTGCCATGATGATCCGTTTCTTCAAGGTGACGTTCATCGACCCCGGCGCGGCGGCCCTGCCGGCGGGGACGTGGGCGACGCTGCAGGGGTTCCGCTGGGTCGACATCGTCGCGATACTCGCCGTCCTCTCGATGACGATCGGAAACCTGGTTGCCGTGTGGCAGAACAACCTCAAGAGGCTCCTGGCGTATTCGAGCATCGCGCACGCCGGGTACATGCTGACAGGCGTGGTCGTCCTGAGCAATGAGGGGCTGGCCGCCATCATGGTGTACTTCGGCGTCTACCTGTTCATGAACCTGGGGGCGTTCTATTGCGTGATGCTGATCGCGGACAAGACCGGGAGTGAGGACATCGATGAGTACAAGGGGATGGGCGCGCGCTCCCCGTTCCTGGCGGTGGCGCTGGCGGTGTTCCTGGTGTCCCTGACGGGGCTCCCCCCCACGGCGGGATTTATCGGGAAGCTGTACATTTTTGCGGCGCTTCTCAACAGCGGGTGGACCTGGCTGGCAATTGTTGCCGCGCTGAACAGCGTCATCGCGCTGTACTACTATGTGCGGGTCTTCAGAAACATGTTCCTCCGGACGGAGGAAACCTCTTCCCCGCGCATCACGCTCGGCGGCATCCAGACTGCTGCAGTACTTGTGCTCCTGGTGCCGACGCTCCTTCTCGGTCTCTATTTCTCCCCGCTCGTTCAGCTCGCGCAGGCATCGGTCAGGCTCTTCGGGACACCCTGAGGGCCTGAACCCTCTCATAGATCAGCCGGACCCCGTCAAGCACGAGGGAGGGTTCGCACGCCTCTATAACCGTGGTGTGTGCGGCGATGACGGCGGAGAGTCCCCCCGTTGCGATCACTCTCGGCGTCGTCCCCAGTTCGGCGGCGATGCGCCGGAGTATCCCTTCGACCATATCCACAGTGCCGAACATGACGCCGGACTGCATGCTGGCCTCCGTTTCCCTTCCGATGACCGAGGATGGGAACCGGAGCTCGATTTTCGGGAGCTTTGCCGCGCGGCGGTGGAGCTCGGCCGCCGTGGAATCGAGCCCGAGCGTTATGACGCCCCCCAGGTAATCGCCGGAAGCGGAGATCACATCGAACGTCGTCGCAGTGCCGAAATCAATCACGACGAGAGGACCGCCGTACTTCCTGAACCCCGCGATCGCGTTGCAGAGGCGGTCCGCTCCCACCGCCGCCGGGTCGGTGTAGAGCACCCTGATCCCGAGATCGAGCGACGCGGTGACCGTGACAGGCTCCACGTTGAAGTACTTTCGCGCCAGGGATTCGAAAACATCGGTGAGGTCCGGGACGACCGACGAAATGCCGACCCCGTCGATTCCGGCGACACGGATGTTCCGATCGGCGCAGAAGTTCTTGATTGTCAGCCAGTTCTCGTCCACTGTGCGGTGCGTGAGGCTCCCCATACGCCAGTCCGCGACGAGCCTGTCCAGGTCGTAGATCCCGAGGACCGTATGCGTGTTTCCCACGTCGATGGCGAGCAGCATGGTCTGGTCAGGATCCGAGTATTGTGACGTCGCCGGCAAACAGTGTCTTTTCGGTCCCCCCCGCGTCCAGTATCAGGGCACCTTCGGGGCTGAGTCCCTTGACGATCCCGGAGAGTACCGTCCCATCATGGGCGACGGAAATCTCCTTGTTGAGCATCGTGGTACGCGAGAGCCAAAGGGGTATGAGGTTCTGGAACCCCTTCTTCATAATCGCAGTGTAGTGGATCTCCAGCGTCCTCAGGATCTGGCGGAGAAGGAGAATCCTGTCAATATCCCTCCCCGCCTGCACCTTGAGAGAAGTTGCCCTCGGGGCGATATCGTCGGGGAAGGATGTCTGGTTGACATTGATTCCGATCCCGAGGACGACATAGTCAAGCCCTTCTTCCTTCAGCGATCCCTCCAGGAGTATCCCGGCACTCTTCTTCCCGCCTATCAGGATGTCGTTGGGCCATTTGCACTCTACTGAGAGGCCGGTCTCATGTTCGATCGCTTCGGCAACGGCCACCGCGGCGTAGAGGGGGAGGAGGTTAAGTGCTTCCGGGGGAAGGGTTGGCCTCAGAATAAGCGAAAAAGTGAGATTCTCGTACGGATTGGCGATCCAGCTCCTCCCGAGCCTCCCCTTCCCGGCTGTCTGCCTCTCGGCGAAAACGAGCGTCCCCTCTTCCGCCCAACACCCCGCCAGTGCCCTGGCACAGGTGTTTGTCGAATCAATTGTCTCGAAAGTAAAGATCTTCGACCCGAACTTGCGTCCGTTGAGTTTCTTTTTCAGCGCCGCAGTGTCGAGGAGTGAAGAGGAGGAGTTCACCGTGGAGTCTTCCGGGAAGAACCCACGATGATACCCAATCAACCGGCAAAAGTCAAGGTTGATGTGGTCTGCTGACATTCTGCCAGTGTGAAGCCCCCTTCATGTAATTATGACACGTGAAGAATGCCAGACTGTCGCATTGTCGCAGGCGTTTCCAGGCATGCATTTCAGCACCCCTCCAAGTTGTTATCATAAAACCAATTACAGGCACGGCCGGCTTGCCTGTTTGTGGCATATGAATTGGATCTTCTTCGGATAGAATTGATCTGAAAACGTTACCATCAAAGGGAGAATAACAGAATGGGTAAGATCATCGGTATAGACCTGGGGACGACGAACTCTGTTGTCGCAGTAATGGAGGGGAGTGACCCCGTCGTGATCGCAAACAGTGAAGGGGGACGGACGACCCCCTCGGTCGTGGCATTCGCCAAAAACGGGGAGCGCCTTGTAGGCCAGGCCGCAAAGCGTCAGGCGGTTACGAATTCCCAGAACACGGTATCCTCGATCAAGCGGTTCATGGGGCGGTTCTATAATGAGGTGAACGAGGAGATGAAGCTCGTCCCCTACAAGGTGGTGCAGGGGGACAACAATACAGCGCGCGTGGAAGTGGGGGACCGTGTCTATTCCCCTCCCGAGATCAGCGCGATGATACTTCAGAAGATGAAGCAGACCGCGGAAGACTATCTCGGGCAGAAGGTCACCGAGGCGGTCATCACCGTGCCGGCGTATTTCAATGACGCCCAGAGGCAGGCGACGAAAGAGGCGGGGGAAGTCGCGGGACTCCAGGTCAAGCGGATCATCAACGAGCCGACTGCCGCGGCGCTCGCGTACGGGCTCGACAAGAAGAACAAAGACCTCAAGGTCGCAATATACGATCTCGGCGGCGGGACGTTCGATGTCTCGATCCTCGAGCTCGGCGACGGGGTATTCGAAGTGAAATCGACGAACGGCGACACGCACCTCGGAGGCGACAATTTCGACCAGCGGGTGCTCGACTATATCGCCGAAGAATTCAAGAAACAGGAAGGGATCGATATCCGGAAGGACCCGATGGCNNCAACCTGCCGTTCATCACCGCGACGGCGGACGGTCCGAAGCACCTGAACATGACGCTGACGCGGACGAAGTTCGAACAGCTTGTGGACGATCTGATCAAGAGGACGCTCGGGCCGACCGAGCGGGCACTGAAGGA
>PMDK01000093.1 GCA_003154425.1 Ignavibacteriota bacterium | reverse complement strand
TTTTCAGAATCGTAACGCGGAGCCGCTATGCGGAGCATTGATCTGGCACCAAATTCCGAGAGGAAAGTCATGGATGTCCCTTCGGGTGCGCCGTCCTCTGCCGTTCAGACGGCGTTGCCGGCAAAAATGGTTGCGAAGAATGTCGACGCGTTCTTCGGCAGGACCCAGGCGCTCAGGGGCGTGAGTCTCGAGGTGGCCACAAATCGTGTCCTGGCGATCATAGGGCCTTCGGGGTGCGGAAAATCGACGTTTCTCCGTTGCCTCAACAGGATGCACGAAGTCGCGGGAGGGACGATGAAAGGCACGGTCTTCCTCGACGGGGACAGCATCATGGAAATCGATGCGGTCAACCTCCGCCGGCGTGTGGGGATGGNNTGGTGTTTCAGAAGCCCAACCCTTTTCCCACGATGTCAATATTCGACAATGTCGCGGCGGGGCTCAGGTTCAACGGACACCACAACCACAAGCATCTGGCCGAAGTCGTCGAGCGATGCCTCCGGCAGGCCGCGCTGTGGGACGAGGTGAAGGACTCCCTGGGCAAATCGGGGATGAGCATATCGGGGGGGCAGCAGCAGCGCCTGTNNATCGTGACACACAACATGCAGCAGGCCGCCCGGGTGAGCGACATGACGGCGTTCTTCTATCTGGGCGAGCTGATAGAAATCGGCGAGACGAAGCGGATATTCACCACGCCGGACAAGAGGCAGACGGAGGATTACATCACGGGCAGGTTCGGCTGATATGGAGCGCCATTTCGAACGGGGACTTGAGGATCTCAAGACGAACCTTGTGACCATGGGAAGTCTCGTGGACGGACAGCTGGGGTCCGCCTGCCGCGCCCTTTTTGAAGGGGATCTGGCGCGTGCGCGCGAGGTGATGGAAAGGGACAGGGAGGTCGATTCATTCGACACGCTCATCGACAGGCAGTGCATGGACTTCTTCGCCCTGACGCAGCCTGTCGCCGTCGATCTCAGGCTCCTGATGTCCTCCCTTGCGATCAATTCGCAGCTCGAACGGATCGGCGATATCGCTGTCAACGTCGCGGAGCGGGTCGAGCCGCTTGTCCCCCACCGGGAGTTCCTCCTCTCGACCCGCCTCTCCGAGATGGCCAATATCGCACGCATCATGGTGCGGGACAGCCTGGACTCGTTCATCCGCGGCGACGCGTCGCTTGCCTCCCGCGTGCTCGTGAGCGACGACGTCGTCGACAAGCTGGACGGCGGTCTCTTCCGCTCGCTGGTCGCTGAAATGAAGGATCGCCACGACCGGATTGAGCCGGCCGCCCATATCCTTATCCTCTCACGCCACCTGGAGAGACTCGCCGACCACGCGACGAACATTGCCGAAGACGTCATATTCATCGTGGAGGCGAAGCTGGTGAAGCACAACGCCGGAGAAGGGATCCGACCTTGAAAACCACGACGATTTCAGGCGCGGCTGAACGCCGCGACGCCTTCATGCGTGGGTGAAAATCCCGCCTTGCACATGCCCCCCACGTTCAGTATGTTATATTCGTCACTTTCCTGATCAGGCCATGCAGCGCCACTTCGTCGAAGAACTCGAGGCACTCAAGACCAACCTCATCAAGATGGGGAGCTTCGCCGAGGAATCGATCGTCCGCGCGATCCGGGCGCTTCTGGAGAGAGACGCCGACCTTGCCCGGGAGATCATCGCCCAGGACGAGCGCATCAACGCGATGGAGATCGAGATCGGCGACGCCATTGTGGACCTTCTTGCCCTGCAGCAGCCTGTCGCGACGGACCTCCGGTTCATCCTGGCGGCACTGAAAATCAACAACGACCTGGAGAGGATCGGCGACCATGCGGTGAATATCGCCGAGTCCGCTCTCAAGTACGCCGGCGGGGAGCCCGTCAAGCCCTTCGTGGACCTCCCGCGGATGGCGCAGGTGACGAAGGCGATGCTTCGCGACTCGATCGACGCGTTCATCCATGCGGATTCGGCGAAAGCGCGGGCGGTCCTCATCAGCGACGACACGATCGACGACCTCAACAGGAAGATCGTGGCCGAGCTTGTCGCGCTCATGCGGGCGGAACCGGTCCTCATCGAACAGGCCCTGGATCTCATCCGTGTGAGCCGGAATCTCGAGCGCGTCGCGGACCTTTCGACAAACATCGCCGAAGAGGTTGTATTCGTGGCCGAGGCTCACGTCGTCAAACACCACGCTGAGGAAAAACCCCCCTCTCAGTCCCGCGAGGCCGGCCCGAACCCGGCATAGCGGGCATCCCCCTTCCGGCAGACAACCCGGGACATCGCGCGGCTGTACTATTTGATTGCATAGTACCTTCAAAAGAGGTATCTTTTGGGACAATCCAATGTTTCACGGTGTTCCACGCGTCCATGCTCCGGACGCCCCTCCCTCTTCAGGGGAGCGGAGAGCAGGCGTCTGGCGAATTCCTGACGGTGTCTTCTGGGCAAGATAATTACGATAGCCAATCAAAAAGGGGGGGTCGGCAAGACAACGACCGCGGTCAACCTCTCGGCCTGCATTGCGGCGGCCGAGAAGAGGACCCTTCTTGTTGACACCGACCCGCAGGCAAACGCGACGAGCGGGATCGGACTGGAAACATCCTCGGAGGGGAGAAGCACGTACGAGGTCATGGTCGGCGGACTACCGGCTGCGGCGGTGATTCAAAAGAGCCAGATGCCGTTTCTTTCGGTCATGCCCTCCCACATCAATCTTGTGGGGGCCGAGCTCGAACTCGTTCAGCTCGAGGACAGGGAGACGCGCCTGAAAACGGCGCTCGACGCCGTCAGGAACGACTACGACTTCATATTCATTGACTGTCCCCCCTCCCTCGGACTGGTGACGCTCAACGCCCTCACCGCGGCCGACTCCGTCCTCATCCCCGTGCAGTGCGAATACTACGCGCTCGAGGGACTCGGCCAGCTCCTGAATACGATCAGCATGGTGAAGAAACAGCTCAACGAATCCCTGGATATCGAGGGAGTGCTCCTGACGATGTTCGACGGCCGTCTCCGGCTGTCGAACCAGATCGTGGAGGAGGTGAAGAAGTATTTCGGGGAGAAGGTGTTCAAATCGGTCGTCACGCGCAATGTCCGGCTGAGCGAGGCGCCCAGTTTCGGGAAGCCGATAATCCTCTATGACGCCGTCTCGACGGGGACCCGCAACTATATGGATCTTGCGCAGGAAGTCCTGGTGAAGAACAACCACCAGATCATCACATTATGAACGGGACACCATGGCCAGAATGAAGCCCGTCCTCGGCAGAGGCCTCGCCTCTCTCATTCCGCGTCAGGCGGCAGTCCCTCCGCTCCCGGTCGGCGGACAGGACGACGGCGTCAGCAATGACATCATCGCCTCGATCGCGCTCGACCGCATCCAACAGAACCCGTACCAGCCCAGGGCGGAGTTTGAGCCCGTCGCTCTCGACGAGCTCAAGCGCTCGATCCAGGAGAAGGGGATCATTCAACCGGTCACCGTCCGCAGACTCGGCGACGCATACCAGTTGATATCGGGGGAGCGGCGCGTCCGCGCCGCGCGCGAAGCGGGCCTCAAGCAGATCCCCGCATATATCATCAGGGTCCGCTCGAACGAAGNNAACACCTCAACCCGATCGAGATCGCAATCTCCTACAAGCGGCTGATCGACGAATGCCGGTACACCCAGGAAGAGGTGTCGCAGAAGATCGGGAAGGACAGGACGACAATCACGAATTTCCTGCGCCTCCTGAAACTCCCCGAACCGATACAGACCGCCGTCCGGAAAGGGGAGATCTCGAGCGGCCATGCCCGGGCGCTCGTTGCCGTCGACGATCCGGACCGGCAGATGGAGATATTCAGGAAGACGGTCGGCAGGGGGCTCTCGGTCCGCGACGTGGAACGCCTGGCACGCGAAAAAAGCGGTAAGAGGGGGACCCGCCGCCCGGGGATCCACGGCGCCGGGGCGGTCTCCAGTTCTCTCTCGAGTGTCGAGGAGCGTCTCCGCCAGTTCCTTGGGACACGGGTCCAGGTGCGAATGCTGCAGGATGGCAAAGGAGAGATCGTCATCGAGTATTATTCCGCCGATGACCTCGAGCGGATACTGGAGATCTTTTCGGAAATCGAGGACAGGCCGCGTTGACTCCCCGCACTACCTTCGCCACATAACTCGGGAGGAGCCATGGAGAAAACCATCATTTCCACGCCGAAAGCCCCGGGGGCGATAGGGCCGTACAGCCAGGGGATAGTCACCTCACAGGGGTTCGTGTTCACCGCGGGGCAGATCCCTATCGACCCGGCCACCGGAGAGCTCGTCAGCGGCGACATCAAGGCCCAGACCCGGCAGGTGATGGAAAACCTGAAGGCAATACTGGAAACGGGGGGTTCGGATCTCGCATCGGTGGTCAGGACGACCGTGTACCTGAAGGATATGGGGGAGTTCGGAGGGATGAATGAAGTGTTCGCTGAGTACTTTCGTGCGTCTCCTCCGGCACGTTCCACGGTCGAGGTGGCCCGTCTCCCCCGTGATGTCCGCGTTGAGATAGATGCGATAGGAATCACCCGGTCCCGATGACATGATACGATGAAACCGGTCGCCCGGCACCTTCTGGCGGTCATCATCCTGCTGAACGGTTCTCCGCTGCTGGCGGAACTCCCTTCCGCCGGAGACCCGCCCGCCGATTCGGTACGTGTCCTGAAGGGTGCGGACTCATCTTCGTGGCGCCCCGACACACTCCGCCGTACGGCACTTCCCCGGAAATCGCCGGGCCTCGCCATGCTCTTTTCCGCGGTCATACCCGGAGCCGGTCAGTTCTACAATCAATCGTACTGGAAAGTCCCCATCGTTCTCGGCCTGGGGCTCTACTTTGCTTCGACATGGCTCGATCAGAACCGCAGGACCCAGGATTTCCGCGAGAAGTACGCCGCGAGCCTCGCCGCGACCCCCCCCGACCCCGCCAGCACTCAGTACCTGAACGAGAGGGAATTCTATAAGGAACAGCGTGACACGTTCGCGTGGTATTTTGTCATCCTCTACTTTTTGAACATCGCCGATGCCTATGTCGATGCAAGTCTGTTTGATTTTGACGTCGGGACTGACCTCTCACTCCGTGTTCTTCCCGGCGCTCAGGGTCCCCTGAACTCCGTCCCGGGCTTCACACTACGGCTGAGCTTCTGACCGTCACGGCGCCGTGACCGACGGCTCATTCAATCACCGGCCACCCCCATGCTGAACTACATATGGATTTCACTCATCGCTCTCGGAATACTCGCCGCAGCCGCCGGCGACGTTGCCGACGAGGCGGGGAACACGTATCGTAACGGGATCCCGCTCGACGTGAGATTCGAAGTCGCGAAGCATCCGTCCGCCCTCCGTTCCACCTGGGAAGGAACGATCGTCCTCTCCGCGGGAGAGTTCAATATGTTCTACGGCCCGGGTGCCGCGGATTCGGCAGTGCGCCAGCCGGCCGTCATCTCCGTGGACGCCTCCGGCCGCCGGGCACTGGTGATCGCGGTCGGCGAGTCGTCCCCCCTGCGGTGGAAGGAGATGGCCCGCCACGCGGCTGAGAAAGACCGGCTCACCGCCTCTGTCGAATCGATGAAGCTCTCGGAAGATGAGACTGCCGCCTCGCTCCGGATGGTGATGGAGCCGGTCAGGTTTGTAAAGCTGAAGGCGGTCACCGCGGCCGCGCTCGACTGTGCCGCCGCCGCCGTGAGTATTTCGATCGGCCTCATCGGCGTGATGGCGCTCTGGCTCGGAGTCATGAAGGTTGGCGAGGAGGCGGGGCTGCTGAAGTTCATCACACGCTTGCTGGAGCCTCTTACCCGCAGGCTGTTCCCCGATGTTCCCCGGGACCATCCTGCTCTGGCGGCAATGATCATGAATATCGCCGCGAACATGCTCGGACTGAGCAATGCGGCGACGCCGATGGGCCTCAAGGCGATGGAGGAACTCAACAGGCTGAACCCCCGGCTCGGCACGGCGACGAACGCCATGGTCACGTTCCTGGCGATAAACACGGGGGGACTGGTGCTCATCCCTGCGACGGCGATCGCGGTCCGGGCAGCGGCGGGATCGGCGAACCCGGGGATCATCATCGGAACGTCCATCATCGGGTCCGGGTGCGCGACAGTGGTCGGCATTGCGGCGTCCCGGATCCTCCAGCGGCTCCCCCGGTACCGCAGGGGAATGGAGGTTGACAATGGCTGAGTTCTTCCGCGGTCTCATCAACACGCTTGCCGTCGCCGCCATCCCCCTCGTGTTCGTCGTCTTCCTCGGGTGGGGGATACTGAAGAAAGTGAAGGTCTACGAGGTGTTTGTGGAGGGGGCGAAAGAGGGGTTCACGACAGCCGTGCGGATCATTCCGTACCTGGTGGCGATGCTCGTCGCGATCGGCATATTCCGGGCGAGCGGTGCGCTGGACCTCCTGACGAAGTTCCTTGCCCCTGTGACGGCACTGATCGGCATGCCCTCCGAGACGCTGGCAATGGCGCTCATGCGCCCTCTCTCCGGAAGCGGCTCGCTCGGAGTGATGACGGAACTCATGAAAGTCCACGGACCTGATTCGCTGATCGGCATCATGGCGTCGACGATGTACGGGAGTTCCGAAACCACGTTCTATGTCCTTGCGGTGTATTTCGGCGCCGCGGGGATTAAGAACACGCGCCACGCGGTTCCCGTCGGCGTCATTGCCGATGTCGCAGGGATGCTCGCGGCCGTGTGGGTTGTGAACCTCCTCTTCCGGTGAGATCGGGCCCGGGACGCGCCTTGCTTTTCAGGGGGGTGATGGGTATATTTTCGCCGCAAACCGAAACCGCTCGCTGCACGTTCTCTCCCTGTGAAACTGCTGCATGGCTGCTCCGCCCGGCACTTTTCCTCTTCGTCTGTGAACCCCGGAATTCTGCGGGGCGGGAAATGGACGGCGGAGGGGCGTGCGTGAACCACCTAACTTGGGACATCCTATGCACCTGTTAAACCGGCTTGTCGTCGCAGCGATCCCTGCAATCCCGAAACCGATGGTGCGCTTCTTCGCCGGCCGCTACATTGCCGGCGAAACCGTTCAGGACGCGATCACCACTGTCCGCGCGCTCAACGCGGAAGGGGTCTGCGCGACGCTGGACGTGCTGGGTGAAGATATCACGAGGCGTGATGAGGCCGTCGCCTCCCGCGAACAGTCGAACCAGGTTCTCCACACCATCGCCCGCGAAAAACTCGACTCCAATCTCTCCATCAAGCTCACCTCTCTCGGCCTGAAACTCGACAGGGACTTCTGCACGGAAAACGTCCGGGAGATCCTGAAGGTCGCCGCCGGCCACAACATCTTCGTCCGGTTCGATATGGAGGATTCGACGTGTACGACCGACACCATCGGCATTTTCCGCGCCCTCCACGGGGAATTCCCGAACACGGGAATCGTGCTCCAGGCCTACATGAGGCGTTCGGAGGCCGACGTCCTCGGGCTCCTGGGCGACAGGCCGAACTTCCGCCTCTGCAAGGGTATCTATAAGGAAAAGAACGAGATCGCGTTCCAGGCGCGGGCGGAGGTACAGCAGAATTTCATCCGGCTCCTCGAACTGATGCTGAAGCGGAACGCGTACGTGGGGATCGCAACCCACGACACGGTCCTCGTCGAAGCGGCCTGCGGCTTCATCCGGACAATGGGGCTCAGGAAGGACCAGTATGAATTCCAGATGCTTCTCGGGGTGCGCCCCGAGCTCAGGAAACGGCTCGTGCGCGACGGCCACAGGGTCCGTCTCTACGTTCCGTTCGGAGAGCACTGGTACGGCTACTCCACGCGCCGGTTCAAGGAAAATCCGGAGGTCGCCGGGTATGTGTTCAAAGCGCTGTTCGTGCGCAATCAGTAGCCAGTTCATCTTCACCATAACAAAGGAGCGACAATGGATGAGCAAAAACACAGGCCGATGGTGGCGTCCTCGTCGGACATGAGGGAATTCACTCTCCGCGCGCTCGTCATAGGCCTCTTCATGTGCGTCATACTCGGCGCGGCGAACGCCTACCTCGGATTGAAGGCGGGCATGACCATTGCCGCGACGTACCCGGCGGCCGTCATCGGCATGGCGATCCTTCGCATGATGAAGGGGACGCTCCTGGAGGAAAACTTCGCACGAACGGTCGGCTCGATCGGCGAGTCCGTGGCTGCCGGAGCGGTTTTTACGATTCCCGCCTTCGTGATCCTGCGGATCTGGAATTTCACCCCCGAATCGATGCTCCCGGAGTACCTGACAGCCGCGGCATTGATGGTCCTGGGGGGGGTCCTCGGGATCCTGTTCGTGACGATACTCCGCCGCGTGATGGTGGAAGACCCGGGACTTCCGTTTCCGGAATCGGTGGCCGCATCGGAGATTCACAAGGCGGGACAGCGGGGTGCGGATGCCGCGATCCAGCTTTTCAAGGCGATGGGCGTCGGCGCCCTCATCAAGCTGACAGACGGGCTCGGTATCCTGCAGGCCACGGGCCTCGATTTCCAGGTCGGCGTGGGGCGGCTGAGAGAGTCGTTTGTCAGGCTGGGACTCAAAGGGGACGCCGAGAAGGTTGCGGGAGGCGGGATCACCACGATCTCCGCGCCGGCCGCAACGCCGGCGTACATCGGTGTCGGGTACATCATCGGCCCCGAGCTCGGCGCTCTCAACTTCGCAGGAGGGCTTCTCGCCTGGGGACTTTTTGTGCCCCTCCTCGTGTTCTTCCTGGGGCCGCAGCTTATCGACAGGTACACGGCGATGAACAACGGTGATTCGATGGCCGCATGGGCTGCGGTGACGGGCCACCTCTACCGCTACATCGTCAGGCCCATCGCCGTGGGGGGGATGCTCGTCGGCGCCTGCTTCACTCTCTGGAAGATGCGAAAGAACCTGATCCTGGGCGTGAAACGAGGAGTAGCCGACGTGCGGAAATCGGCCGGGCAGGCCGCGGCCACGGAGAGGACGGAGAGAGATCTCCCCTTCAAGCTCGTGATACTCGGCGTGATCATCGTCTTCGCCCTGATGATCGGCCTGTATTTCTATTTCACGCAGATGTTCGTCGGGGCGATACTCGCGGCGATCGTCATGCTCGTCACCGGGTTCTTCTTCGCCGCCGTATCGGGGAACCTCGTCGGACTGATCGGGTCGTCGAACAACCCGATTTCCGGCCTCACGCTCGCCGCGACGGTCATCGCGGCGCTGACGATGGTCATCATCGGCGTCAAGGGGATCGAGGGGGTGGCGGCTGTCCTTGGTGTCGCAGCGGTCGTGTGCGTCTCCTCTGCCGTCGCGGGGGAGATGCTCCAGGACCTGAAGGTGGGACATATACTGGGAGGCACCCCCTCGAAGATGCAGATCGGCGATATCCTGGGCGTCATCGTGGCGGGGCTCGTCATGTTCTTTCCCCTGTACGTTCTGCATAACGCGGACCTGGCCGCCCATCCGGCGACCGGAGGCTTCGGGAGCGCCAATCTCTCGGCACCTCAGGCGGGACTCATGGCGGCGCTTTCCCAGGGGATCGTGGGGGGCGAAATGGCATGGCCCCTTGTCGTGGTCGGGATTGCGCTGGGGATATCCCTTATACTTGTCAGGGTGAAGAGCCCCATGCTCTTCTCGGTGGGGATGTATCTCCCGCTTGAAACGACGTTTGCGATATTCGTCGGCGGGTTGATCCGCGGCATGGTGAACAAGCGTGCCGCCGCACGGGGACTCAACGACGCCCAGAAGGCACGCGTGGAAAACGCAGGCGTGCTCTCCGCATCGGGCCTTATCGCCGGCGAGGCACTCGTCGGCCTCTTCATCGCCGCAGTGGTCTTCGTCCGCGACCGGATCGGAGGCCCGGCAAAGTTCTGGATCGTCCCCGGGTTTGAAACGATTGCCCCCTGGCTCGCGATCCCCGTGTTCGTGATACTCGCCCTGTACCTGATCTATGTCCCGCTCTCGAAGGCCGGGAGGGCCGATGAGCCGGCGCCGCCGACGGCGATCATGTGAGTTTCCCCACGCCGGCCCGGCGCCTCCGCTGTCCCCGGCCCCGGCACACCATACCGAAAGGAGCAATGAAACATGTCGCAAGCGATTGAAGGGCTGCAACCGGTCACTGTGTGGAAGTATTTCGCGGAGATCGCAGGAATTCCCCGCTGCTCCAAACATGAGGAAGCGATGACGAAATACGTGGTGGAAACCGCGCAACGGCTCGGATTGAAGGCAAAGACGGACAAATTCGGCAACGTCGTCGTCAAGAAACCGGCGAGTGCGGGGAAGGAGCGGGTCAGGAGCATCGCTCTCCAGGGTCACCTGGACATGGTCTGCGAGAAGAACAAGGACAAGGTCCACAATTTCGCAAAGGACCCCATCGAGCTGGTGCGGAAAGGGAACGTGCTGATGGCCAACGGGACCACGCTCGGCGCGGACAACGGCATCGGTGTTGCGACGAACCTCGCAATCATGGAGGACCGTTCGCTCGTCCACGGTCCTCTGGAGTTCCTGTTCACCGTCGACGAGGAGACCGGCCTGACGGGCGCGGGCAACCTCGCACCGGAGATGCTGGAAAGCAGGACCCTGATGAATCTCGATTCCGAGGAAGAAGGGCACATCTATGTTGGGTGTTCAGGCGGGCGTGATACTCTCGGGACGTGGAAAGCTTCGTTCGAATCCGCGCCGGCGGGGACGACAGGCACGGTGCTGAAAGTCACCGGCCTCAAGGGAGGGCACTCGGGACTCGAGATCGACAAGGGGCGCGGCAATGCCGTGAAGATCATCAACCGCGTCCTCCTTCAGCTTGCACCTCTGGGCGCGCGCCTCGCCTCAGTCGACGGGGGGAACAAGCACAACGCCATCCCACGCGAGGCGGAGGCTCTCCTGTTCATCCCCAGGAAGAAGTGGGAGGAAGCCGCGGCGGCTGTCGCGAAGTGCAACACGGTGATCCGCGCGGAGCTGGGGTCCGTCGAGCCCGATCTCGCCATCACGCTCGCGCCAACAAAGAAGAAGGCGAAAGTCCTCTCGAAGCAGATCCAGAAGAAACTCTGCAGCACCCTCGCCGCCCTCCCGCACGGCGTCACGAAAATGAGCGCGGATATCCCGGGGCTCGTCGAGACCTCCACGAATGTCGCGGTCGTGAGGACGGAGAAGAAATTGGTGGCTGTCGCGACCAGCCAGCGGAGCTCCGTGGCGTCCGAGATCGACGAGATCTGCCAGTCCGTTACGGCGGTTTTTGAGCTGGGAGGCGCGGCCGTGAAGGGGACGGACGGCTATCCGGGCTGGAAGCCAAACATGAACTCCGAGATCCTCAAGCTCGCCCGTTCGACATACAGGCAGCTCTTCGGAAAAGACCCCGAGGTCAAGGCGATCCACGCGGGATTGGAGTGCGGCATCATCGGGGAGAAATTCCCCGGAATGGACATGGTGTCGTTCGGCCCGACACTTGACGCCGTGCACTCACCCGACGAGAAGATCTACGTCGACACCGTCGACAGGTACTGGAAGTTCCTTCTGGGGATTCTGAAAAACATGCAGTAACGTCCGGTCATTCGTCAACCACCGAAAGGCGGCTGGAGATGCCTGATCCCGTGGCACGCGGGGATACTTCCACTTTGCGTCTGGACCCCCGTCATCGATCGTACAGGTTCGCGGTCCTGTTCTTCGTGGCGCTGCTGACATTCGGCAGCTATTTCGCCTATGACAGCGTCGGTGCCATCGCGCCGACGCTTGTCAGTGCGCTCGGTATCGGCCGCGAAGCCATCGGCCAGATGTACACGGTGTACAGCGTCGCCGCGATTCTCTCCGTGTTCATAGGGGGACTGTTGATCGACAGGATCGGCACGCGGCGGGCGAGCCTCCTGTTTTCCGGACTTGTCACGGCCGGGGCACTCATCGTCGCGATCGCCCCGAACCTCTGGATACTGTATCTGGGCAGGTTCGTGTTCGGATGGGGCTCCGAGTCGCTCGTCGTGGCTCAAAGCGCGATTTTCGCACGGTGGTTCAAGGGGAAGGAGCTGGCACTCTCGTTCGGGATCGGCCTGACTCTCAGCCGCCTGGGGACGCTCTTCAGCTTCAACACGGAAGCGCTGATCGCCGACTATTTCAAGGACTACAGGTATGCTCTGTGGGCCGCCGTCCTGTTCTGCGTTGCGTCACTCCTGTCGAATCTCATCTACAATCTTCTGGACAGGCGCGGGGAGAAGACGCTGGCGTTGAAGGAGGAGGGGGGGGGCGACAGGATCGTCCTGGGAGACATCAAGAAGTTCACGTCTTCATACTGGTTCGTGACGCTGTTGTGCGTGACGTTCTACTCCGCGATATTTCCCTTCACTGCCCTCTCGACGGATTTCTTCAACGCGAAATGGGGCCTGCCGATGACCGCCGGTTCCGAAGGCGGGTTCTTTTCCCAGGTATTCTACAACATATTCCACATGTTCACGACCGCGGGGGGAACCACGACGATCATCATATTTGCCTCGATGATTTTCGCCCCCGTGTTTGGCCGGCTGGTGGACAAATCCGGCCGCCGGGCCTCGATGATGGTGATCGGCTCGCTGTTGATGGTCCCCGCCTTCCTGGTCATGGCCTTCACGATGGTCCCTCCGGCATTCCCCATGATCATGCTGGGCGTGTCGTTCGTCCTTGTTCCGGCGGCAATGTGGCCTTCTATCCCGCTTCTCGTGGAAAAAAACAGGGTGGGGACCGCCTTCGGATTGACCACGATGATCCAGAACGTCGGACTGGCGATCTTCCCGGTGCTGAACGGGTTTCTGCGTGACACAACGGAGAATTATACCGCGAGCATGGTGATGTTCTCATCGCTGGGACTCTTCGGGCTGCTGTTTGCCTTCGCGCTGTTGAGATCTGACAGGCGCTCAGGCGGCGTGCTCGAGGGTCGCTGATTCACTCGTCATATCTGTGCACGGTGTTCTTCAATGCCTGAAGAGAAGAGAATCCTCATTCTGGAGCCCGACCCGACGGACGCCGAAGTCATCGCCATGCAGCTCCGGAAGTCGGGTCTTCCCCTGAGTACCCGACGCGTCGGCACGAAAGACATGTTCGAAAGCACGATGGCCGAATTCAGGCCGGATGTCGTCATCGCTGACACCTCGACTCCCCGGTGCGACGTCCTCGCCCTCGTGCGTCAGCACAGGCAGGAACACCCGGACGTACAGTGGCTTGTCGTCTCCGCGGGAGGTTCTGAGGAGCTGGCGGTGGAATCGATGAAATCTGGCGCCGGGGACTACGTCTCCAGGAAGAATATCATGCGCCTGGGCGCCGCGGTCAAATCAATGCTCGAGAATCCCCCCGCTTCGCCCCTTCCTCCTGCTCCGGGGTCATCCCCCGGCCAGGAGTCTCCTCCAGGGGACTCCGGATCTCCGTCCGGAGGAGAAGATCTCTTCAGGCGGACCGTGGAGAGCACAAGCGATCTGATCGCCGTCCTCGATCTCGAAGGGAAACGTATCTACAACAACCCGGCATACGCAGATCTCCTCGACGAGCCCGACACGCTGGAGGGGACGAGCTCGTTCGTCGACATACATCCGGACGACCGGGAAGGGGTGCGGAACGTGTTTCGTGATACCGTGGCCACGGGAGTCGGGCAGCGCCTGGAATACAGGCTCGTAGACCGCAATGGCGCAATCCGGTATATCGAATCGCAGGGGAGCGTCGTCAGGGATGCAGACGGAAACCCGGACAGAGTCGTCATCATCTCGCGCGATATCAGCAACCGGAGGATGGCCGGCGAATTCATGCGGCAGGTGCAGGAGGAAATCGCACGCAGCCGTGGGGATGAGTTCTTCCCCGGGCTCGTCCGCGCGCTGGCCGCAGCCGTGGGTGTGAAGTATGCCGTGGTATCTGAATGCACCGACAGGAGACGCGAACGCGTACGGGCCCTCGCCTGCTGGGCTTCGGGGGCGCCGGCACCCGCGTTTGAATACGACGTCGCGAACACGACGTGCGAAAGGGTGATCAGGGAGGCGAAGACGGTCTATTTCGCCACGGACGTCCAGCAGCTCTTTCCGGACGAAGTGGCGCTTGCGGCGATGGACGCCTCCTCGTACATGGGGACCCCCCTTATCGACTCGGGGGGAGCGGTTATCGGCCACCTCTTCATCATCCATGACGGCCCCCTCGCGAATCCAGACGTCGCACGATCCGTCCTCACCGTCACGGCAGCCCGCGCCGCCTCGGAGCTCGAGCACCGGCTCGCACTCCGCGTGATCGCCGAAAGCGAGGCGCATTTCCACGCGCTGCTCGAGGAGATGACTTCCGGCGTGATCGAGACCGACCTGGAGGATGTCATCACGTTTGTGAACCGCTCGATGTCGGCGCTGAGCGGCTATGCCGGCGGGGAAATGCTCGGCAGGCTTGCCTCGACGCTTCTGGTACCTGAGGCGGACCGGCGGCTCCTGTACGAACGGAACGAGCGCCGCCGGCAAGGTGTGGCCGAGCGCTATGACGCCATGCTGAAGCGGAAAGACGGGACACTTTTCAATGCGCAGATAAGCGCGGCGCCGCACAGAAACGTCCGCGGTGAGGTCGTGGGAACGCTTGCACTCGTCACCGAGGGTGAACCGGCCCCGCGGCAGGGGGATTCATCGACCGCCGATGCGGGGCTCCTCGAGCAGGTCCAGGATGCCGTCTTCGTCTGTGACCCCGGAGACCGCATCCTCTTCTGGAACAACGCGGCCGCCTCGCTCTACGGTTGGAGTGCCGAAGAAGTCAGGGGGAAGCTCTCGGCGGAGGTCCTTCATACGGAGCAGATACACAGACTCGGGGGGGCCGCGCACACGACGCTGGTGGAGGGATACTGGGCGGGTGAGCTCTCTCAGCAGCGCAAAGACGGGGTGAAGGTCCTCGTGGACAGCAGATGGACGCTGATCCGTGATGCGGAGGGACATGCCAAATCGGTCCTCGTGATTTGCACCGACATCACGGGGAAAAGAGAGCTGGAAGTGTATGAGCTCCGGGCACGTCACATGGAGGGGATCGCGAGCCTTGCCTCGGCTCTTGCGGCGGACCTCGATGCAATGCTGACACCGGTCATGCTTGCGGTTCCCGCCATGGCCGCGAAGGCCGATGACGATCCTTCCCGCCAGGCCGTGGCGATCGCGGCGACGAACGCCCGGCGCGGCATGGAGACTGCGAACCAGGTCCTCGCGCTTGCCGACAATGCAGGGAGCGGGAAGGGACTCCTGGATCCCGCGGAGATACTCGCCGAGACCGCCAGGATACTCAAGGCCGGGCTCCCTGAGTCGATCCCTCTGGAGACTGCCTTTGAAGACAATCTCTGGGCCATTCCCGGGACGGCATCCCAGATTCAGCAGGTCCTGCAGAACATCTGCACGAACGCGCGGGAAGCGATGCCGGATGGCGGGGTGCTCCGGATCGCCGCGGAGAACCTCCTGATCGAAGCCCGGTCCGCGGCCGCCATCCCCCACGCTCTCCCCGGAAAGTACATGGTCATCACAATCAGTGACACGGGACGGGGGATCCCACCTGAGATCATCGGAAAGGTCTTCGAGCCCTTCTTCACGACGAAGCCCTCCGGGCAGACCACGGGGCTCGGTCTCTCGACCGCTGCTGCGATAGCGCGGAATCACCGCGGGTTCATCAATGTGTTCAGCGTTCCGGATCAGGGGACGAACGTCAAGGTCTATCTCCCGGCAGGGGAGAGTTCAGCCGGGGGGACCGATCCGGATCTCCATCTTGGAGGGGGGCGGCGGATTGTTGTTGCCCAACCGCAGGCATCCCTGAGGGACATCATCAAGAAGATCCTCGTCGCCCACGGATACGATGCGGTGACGGTAACAGACGGTGCAGGAGCTATTGCGCTCTGCCGCAGGCCCGGGGCCGGGATTGCTGCAGTGGTGGTCGATATGGACATGCCCTTTATGGACGGGCCGGCAATGCTGCGGGTCCTGCAGAGGACAAACCCCGGATTGAAAATAGTCGTGACAGGTGCAAAACCGGGTGAAACCGTCGAAGGTGCGGCAGCCGTCCTCCCGAGGCCGTTCTCGACTCAGAATCTCCTCACGGTGCTCCATGACGTAACGAACGTCATTCCGCAGGAAGAAGCCCGTTAGGATATTCGCAGAAATTCACACATAAGATTGACCTTCTGGTCAAAAATGTGTAGTTTCAAGTCAGACGAGCCCTGATGAGCGCCGGGTCATCGTTCATTCGATTCTTTCGCCTGACGGAGGGGGACGATGGCCAAGGATGTGCACAAAGTTTACGTCTTCTTCCTCATCGCGGCTGGCCTCCTCAGCGCGCTCGTTATCGGCATCCATGGTGCCGGGTACTACTCCACCCCTCTTGGGGACCGTCCTTTCCACCCCCAGTACAGCCTGTTGAAACCCACCGGACTTCTCGGTCTGGGCTACGGGATCATCGGTTCGACCATGATCACCGTCGGCGTGATACTCTATTCCTCACGCAAGCGATGGCGGGTCATGGCAGGCGTCGGCCGGATCAAGAACTGGCTTGAGTTTCACATATTCCTCTGCCTGCTCGGTCCCATGCTCGTCGTGTACCACACGACGTTCAAGTTCGGCGGCCTGGTGGCCGTGAGTTTCTGGAGCATGGCAGCAGTTGTCCTGAGCGGAGTGATCGGGAGGTATTTCTACGTCCAGATCCCCAAGGGAATTCACGGGAACGAGCTCTCCTCGGAAGATCTCGTGATCGAAAATGAGAGGATCGGGGAGGCCCTCCGTAAGCAGGCCGGACTCGATGCCGACCTGCTCAAGCTCATCGACAGTACAGCCCTCCCCTCCAGGCCCGTTGCTGAAATGGGGCTCATGGAAGTCGTCAGCTTCTTTATCGTCAACGACCTCACGCGTCGCTCTCACCTGAAAGCCCTCTTCGAGAAGCTCGAAAGGCGCGGTGTTCAGGCCCAGATGATTGCGCGCATCCGGGTGATGGCGTCGCGGCGCATAATGCTGACGCGTCGCATCGCGTTCCTCCAGCAATTCAAGAGAATATTTCACTACTGGCACGTGGTGCATCTCCCGTTTTCGATCGTCATGTTCGTCATCCTGAGCGTTCACGTCGGCGTGGCGATTGCGTTCGGCTACACATGGATATTCTGAGCCGTGCCATATCGCCTGCCGGCCTGCTCGTCGCTCTCTTCCTGACGTGCGGTGCGGGGGCAACGGCGCAGATCTCTCCCGGTGATCTGTCAGCTCCGCACGCCTCCCTTGAGGGGATGGGGAATTGCACCAGCTGCCACGCACTGGGGAAGGAGGTCTCGAACGACAAGTGCCTCGGATGCCACACAGAGCTCCGGTCGCGCGTGACGTCCCGGAAGGGGTATCACGCGACGCTGACAGGCAGGCAGTGTGCGGATTGCCACAACGAACATCACGGCCGGGGATTCACGCTGGTCCGCTTCGACCGGAAGAATTTTAACCACGGCGAGACCGGTTATGTGCTGGAGGGGAAGCACAGGTCCCTCGAGTGCGCCGGGTGCCACACGCAGAATCACATCACGGCGAAAGATGTCCGGGCGAACAGGGGTCTCCTTGATGCGCACACGTACATGGGTCTCCCGACCGACTGCAACGGGTGCCATGCCGACCAGCACAGGGGACAGCTGGCGCAGCAGTGCCAGAACTGCCACACGGCGGACGGGTGGAAGCCCGCGACCAGGTTCGTCCACGACAGGGCAAGGTACCGGCTGACGGGAAAACACGTGCAGGTGGATTGCAGCAAGTGTCACAGGCCCATGCCGAACGACGTGAAGACGGTGAAGTACTCCGGGATCGAGTTCGACCGGTGCTCCTCATGTCACGCGGACCCGCACCGGGGGAGGTTCCAGAAGCCGTGCGAAAGCTGCCATTCGACGGGGGGATGGCAAACGGGTGCGACGAAGAACTTCGATCACGCGACGACGAGGTTCCCCCTCAAGGGGCGCCATGCAGGAGTTCGCTGCGAGGAGTGCCACCTCCCGGTGCGCGGCGCCGACGGGAAGATGCAGCAGAATTTCGCGGTAAAGAACTTTCAGAAATGCGCGGACTGCCATGCCGACGCACACCGGAGTGAGTTCGCTCAGATGAAGGAGAGGGGGGCGTGCGAATCGTGCCACACCGAGGATGGGTGGACGCAGAACAGGTTCGTCCACGCGACGGCGCGCTACCCGCTCAGGGGGAGACACGAGAAGGTAGAGTGCGGAAAGTGTCACGGCGCCGTCACCGTCGACGCGCGGGGGAAAAGGGTGCCGCCGGATTGCCGCGTCAAGAAATTCGGCGCGTGCATGGATTGCCACGAGGACGCGCACGCCGGACAGTTCAGGGGGCGGAAGGACGGGGGCGCCTGCGAGTCATGTCACAGCGTCGAGGGGTTCCTCCCCGCCGCTTACTCTTCGGGAGACCACAGCACGTCACGGTTTCCGTTGATCGGGGGACACGAGGCGGTGCCGTGTGCGCGATGTCATTCCGCGGAGACCGTCCGGGCGAAGAGCACGAGGCAATTCACGTGGAAATCGGGGCCGGTATGCGAAACCTGCCACAAGGATCCTCACGGCGGTCAGTTCGCACACGAGCGTTATTCGGGGTGTGAATCATGCCATAACCCGAAGGGGTGGAGCAGTCTCGCATTCGACCACGACAGAACGAAGTTCCCCCTGACGGGGAAACACATAAATGTCCCCTGCGTGGAGTGTCACAAGCCGGCGGTGCAGGCCGGTTCGGAGAGGATACGACAGTACGCCGGAACGCCTGTTCGTTGCGTTGATTGTCATCTCCAGACTGATACGCCCGCGGGCGCAAGGAGACTCTGATGGGAGGAGGCGAAATGCACACACCCGATGTCCGTCGTCGCCGTTCCCCGGGGAGCGGAACCAGGCTGGCGTTCCTCCTCTTTGCCCTCGCGGCAACGGTCATCTGTGCCGGAAGCACCTCCCCGGGGCAGGACTCACCACACGGGAAGCTTTCGTTCGCGTGTGAGGAGTGCCACAGTGCGGACTCGTGGGACGTGATGCCGTCGCCGGCGAGGTTCGATCACCGGAAGACCGGTTTTGCGCTGAAAGGCCGGCACGCGCAGGCGAAATGCACGGACTGCCATGCGAGCCTGACGTTCAGATTCAAGAAGTCTTCGACGCGATGCGCGGACTGCCACCAGGACGTGCACCGGGGTGAGCTGGGAGCGACATGCGACCGGTGCCATTCGGTGCAGTCGTGGCTGGTGCCGGACATGGTACAGAGGCATGCCTCGACCCGTTTTTCACTTGTGGGAGCTCACGCGACGGTTCCGTGCCAGGAGTGCCACACGAGCCAGCAGAAGAACGAATACGTCGGTCTGCGCACGGACTGCTACGGGTGCCACGCGTCGGACTTCGGGGGTGCGCAGTCCCCGAACCACCGCCAGGCGGGATTCGGGACGGACTGCCAGAGCTGCCACGCGGTGAACGCAATGAGCTGGGGAGGGACGTTCGACCATTCGAGAACGGGGTTCCCGCTGATCGGGGCGCACGCGACGATCGCCTGCGCGCAATGCCACGCGGGGAACGTCTTCCGGGCCACGGCGACGCAGTGCATATCGTGCCACGCTCAGCAGTTTGCGGCGGCGAAAGCACCGCCGCACACGGGGTTTGCGACCGACTGCACGACATGCCACACGATGTCGGCCTGGCAGCCGGCGACATTCAACCACAGCAAGACGCTCTTCCCCCTGACCGGGGGGCACGTGGCGGTGACATGCGCGCAATGTCACACGAACAATGTCTTTGCAGGGCTTTCGACGGCGTGTTACAGCTGCCATCAGCAGCAGTTCACGACGGCCAACGCTCCGCCGCACACCGGGTTTGCGACCGACTGCACGACGTGCCATACGACAGCCGCCTGGCAGCCGTCGACATTCAACCACAACAACTCGACGTTCCCGCTGACGGGGGCCCATCCGGCGGTGGCCTGCGTACAGTGCCATGCGAACAACGTCTACGTCGGCCTCCCGGTGACCTGCTACGGCTGCCATCAGCAGCAGTTCACGACCGCGAACGCACCGCCGCACACCGGTCTTTCCACCGACTGCACGACGTGCCATACGACAGCCGCCTGGCAGCCGGCGACATTCAACCACAACAACACGCCTTTCCCGCTCACGGGGGGGCACGTGGCGGTGGCCTGCGCCCAGTGCCATATTAATAACGTCTACGCGGGACTGACGACCGACTGCTACACGTGCCACACGGCAACGTTCACGGCAGCCACCACACCCGTACCGCACGCGGGGTTCCCGACCGCGTGTGCCTCGTGCCACACGACAGCCGCCTGGCAGCCGTCGACATTCAACCACAACAACTCGACGTTTCCGCTGACGGGCGCCCATCCGGCGGTGGCCTGCGTACAGTGCCATGCGAACAACGTCTACGTCGGCCTCCCGGTGACCTGCTACGGCTGCCATCAGCAGCAGTTCACGACCGCGAACGCACCGCCGCACACCGGTCTTTCCACCGACTGCACGACGTGCCATACGACAGCCGCCTGGCAGCCGGCGACATTCAACCACAACAACACGCCTTTCC
>PMDK01000234.1 GCA_003154425.1 Ignavibacteriota bacterium | reverse complement strand
ATGTAGCCGCGCAGGTTCACGTACCAGTACCACGCCCCGCCGAGGGCGGCCGCGAGGAGTATCGCGAGGGGGATAATGACGCGGCGTTTCCTGTACATCGGCACCTCTTCGATGCTCTCGTCCCCGTTTGACTCTGCGGGATCCGTGCCCGGGAGCGGGGTGGTGCGGGGCGGTGTCTCCACATCTCCGGTTGTTGCCATTGCGTATCCTCAGTGTGATGATTGTCGTTTCATTCCGTTCAACATCAGGTCGATCAGGTGGTCCGAGTCTCTTTTGAGATCCGCGTATGTGGTGCTCTCCACGTAAGGGGGCCGGCCGGTAGAGAACGTCCTCAGCCTGAGCCCGTGAAGCACGTGAAGGATCAATTTCGCGGTCTGGGCGGGATTGACGAGCTCCAGCTCTCCGTTCTCCTTCCCCGCGAGCAACACCGCATGAAGGAGTTTCAATTCCCGTTCTTCGAGGATCGTGAAGAGATCCCCGAAAATCGACGAGACCTCGGCCCAGGACTGCACGCCGAGGGCGCTCAGGTTCACAAGCTCCCTGAAAAGCCTGATCCGCATGTCGACGTATTCCCGGAGTTTCTCTCCTGCCGGCGCCTCCTTCTTCAGCATGAGCTCGATGTCCCGGGTGAACCTCTCCTGCTCATGTCCGATGACGGCGCGGAAGAGCTTCTCTTTCGTGGGGAAGTAGTAATACAGGGAGGGCTTGGCAAGTCCCACGTCGGAGGCGATCTCATCCATTGTGACCTTGGAGAAGCCGTAGTACGCGAATCGTTTTCGCGCCGCCGTGAGGATGAGGCTTTCTTTGGCCTGCGGCTGGTCCTGCTGCATGATGGGATCCGGCCCTCCGTGTTCGACTATTTTACCCAACAGGTCGAAAATACGAAAAGGGGATGTCATCTGCAATTCCCCCCCCCGGGGTTTGAGCCCCCCCTGAAATTCTCTGTTTTTCTTTGTATTTTCCCAGACCCAATGAGCCGCACCCCCAACACCCTCACCCGCTACATCTTCCTCGGCATGGCCGTCGGCCTCCTCGTCGGCTGGCTCTGGCCGGAATTCGCCCTGTCCCTGAAACCGTTCAGCACGGTGTTCATCCGGCTTATCAAGAGCCTCATCGCGCCCCTGATTTTCTCGACGCTCGTCGTCGGAATCGCAGGGCATGGGAATCTCCGGCAGGTCGGCCGGATGGGCCTGAAGGCGCTCGTGTATTTCGAAATCCTGACGACGCTGGCCTTGATCGTGGGACTCGTCGCCGTGAACACCGTCAAACCCGGCGTCGGCGTCACTCTTCACGCGGCCGAGGGGGCGTCCGAGATCATTGCGCACAGACAGACATTTTCCGATGTTGTCACGCACATCGTTCCGCAGAGCATCGTGCAGGCGGCGGCGGAAGGGGAAGTGCTGCAGATCGTCGTGTTCGCGCTTCTTTTCAGTCTCGGGCTTGCGGCTATTCCGGAGCAGAAGAGGCTGGTGGTTCTCAATTTGTTTGATGCGGTCGCTGAGACGATGTTCAAAGTGGCGGGGATCGTCATGCTCTACGCCCCCGTTGGCGTGGGGGCTGCGATCGCCGTGACCGTGGGGAGCCGGGGGATGTCGGTTCTCATCAACCTCGGGATGCTGATAGTGACCCTCTACGGCGCGCTCCTGGTCTTTGCAGTCGCCGTGCTTGTCCCCGTCGCGCTCATAACGGGTGTTCCGCTGAAGAGGTTCATCGCTGCGGTCAGGGAACCGGCTCTTATCGCCTTTTCGACGACGAGCTCGGAAGCGGCTCTTCCGAAGGCGTTTGAGGGGCTCGAGAAGATGGGAGTGCCGAGGCGGATCGTTGCGTTCGTCCTCCCCACGGGATACAGCTTCAATCTTGACGGGAGCACGCTCTATCTTTCGCTCACATCCGTATTCGTCGCGCAGGCGGCGGGGATCGACATGCCCCTCCCGACGCAGATCCTCATGATGGTCACTCTCATGCTTACGAGCAAAGGGGTCGCCGGAGTCCCGCGCGGGGCGCTGATCATTCTGGCCGGGGCGCTCTCGAGCTTTGGGCTCCCCCTGGAAGGGGTCGCGGTGATACTCGGCGTCGACAGCATTCTGGACATGGGGAGGACGACAATCAACGTGATAGGCAATTGTCTCGCCACAGTCGTCGTCGCACGCTGGGAAGGCGAATTCCCCGCCGCGACAACCGTCACAGCGCCACCCTGACGCGGCATCAACGATGGCGCCTTCGGTGGCGCCTGAGGGGCGCCACCTTCGGCGCCATTAACTATCATCAATCGGACTCTGCGCTATCCCATGGACCTCTTCTCGATAATCCGCGGGCTGATCGGCCTTGTCCTGGTGACCGGTCTTGCAGCCGCTTTTTCCAGCGACCGCCGCCTGATCAACTGGCGCCTCGTGTCGGTCGGATTCGTCCTCCTGTTCGCATTCGCGTTCCTCGTCCTCCGCACCGGCGTCGGGAGGGATGTCTTCAGCACGATCAGCTGGCTTTTTGTCCAGTTCTT
This sequence comes from Ignavibacteriota bacterium, assembly GCA_003154425.1. Classification (GTDB taxonomy): domain Bacteria; phylum Bacteroidota; class Ignavibacteria; order UBA10030; family UBA6906; genus Fen-1273. The sequence goes on along the minus strand of PMDK01000234.1, from coordinate 5,045 downwards.
CGGTTTCGCCTCCGACGGCGCGAAATTCGTCTTTGGCCCGCTCGCCATTTCCCCGGGGACAAAAGACAGCCTCGGCTTCATTTTTGCCTTCCAGGTGCTTCCCACGATCATTTTCTTCGCCTCGTTCATGGCGGTCATGTATTATCTCGGCATCATGCAGGTGGTTGTGCGGGGTATGGCGTGGGCGATGGCGCGTCTGCTGCGCACGAGCGGGGCGGAATCGCTCTGCGTTGCCGCCAACACGTTCATGGGTCAGACTGAGGCACCGCTCGTGATCCGTCCGTACCTCGCGACGCTGACGGAATCCGAGCTCTTCACGATACTGACGAGCGGCATGGCGCACATTTCCGGCGGCGTCATGGCCGCATACATGGCGCTCCTGGGAGCCGCCTATGCCGCGTCGACCGGGATCGCCCCTGCTGCGGCGCAGATATTCTTCACCGGCCATCTTCTGGCCGCCGTGATCATGGCGGCGCCCGCGACGATCATCGTAGCCAAGATCCTCCGCCCGGAGAAGGGCGATCCCGTGACGATGGGGAAAGTCAAGATCGCGGTGGAGAAACAGCACGCGAACGTCATCGAGGCGGCCGCGGCCGGTGCGGGAGACGGGCTCCGGCTCGCCCTGAACGTTGCGGGAATGCTCCTTGCGTTCATTGCGCTGATCGCGCTCCTCAATGCCCTCCTCGGGTGGGCGGGGGGCGTCACGGGGCTCAACCAGGTATGCCAGGCTCAGTTCGGGAAACCTCTCTCGCTGGAGCTCCTCTTCGGCCTGATCTTCCAGTTCATCGCCTACGGGATCGGCGTCCCGTGGAGCGANNCTCTGCGGGTTCGCGAACTTCTCCTCCATCGCGATTCAGATCGGCGGGATCAGTCCTCTCGCCGAAAACCGCCGCAGCGACATCGCCCGTCTGGGCCTGACGGCGGTCCTGGGGGGGACGATTGCCACCTGGATGACCGCCTGCATCGCGGGACTATTTGTCAACTGACCCACAACCTGATCCCGGCTCTCCCATGAATAACCGTGCCTCTTCTTCCGGATACCGCTGGTTCGCCCTGGGCGATCTGAACGGCTTTTTCGGCCTCATGTTCGACAATCTGACCGTGCTCTCGTTTCTTGCGGGCATATTGATATTTGTGTTCAACTNNTCGTCTACACGCGGATGTTTCCCGGAACCGCTCTGGGCGTGTTGTTCGGGGATCTCGTCTATACATGGATGGCGTTCCGCCTCGCGAGGAAGACGGGCAACCGCGAAGTGACCGCGATGCCCCTCGGCCTTGATACGCCTTCGACGATAGGCATCGCTCTTGTGGTTCTCGGTCCCTGTTTTCTGGCGATGAAGGCCAGGGGGATGGGGGAGCGGGACGCAGCCATGATGACCTGGTACGTCGGCATGGCCACGATGGTCATGATCGGGGTTCTGAAACTCATACTCTCCTTCTTCGGACGGTGGATCCAGAAGATCGTACCCCAGGCGGGATTGCTCGGATCGCTCGCGGGGATCGGTCTGGCGCTCATCGGACTCGTCCCCCTTGTCGATATATTCGGGATGCCGCTCGTGGGCCTTATCGCCCTCGGACTGATACTCTACACGCTGGTGGCGGAGATCCCTCTTCCCAGGCACATACCCGGAGTCTTTGCAGCGGTCGCCCTCGGGACCGGCCTGTATTATATCCTCGGTCCATCGGGCTTCATCGGGGGAAGCTACAGCGCCCCTCCCTCGCCGGATTTCCATTTCGCCCTGCCGATCCCGACGCTGGCATTCATTGACGGCCTGGTCCCTGCCCTGACGTACCTTCCGATCGCAATTCCGTTCGGCATCCTGACGGTGGTCGGGGGGATCAACGTGACGGAGAGTGCCCGCGTTGCGGGGGATGATTTCAACACCCGCGACATACTGCTGACGGAGGCTGCGGCGACCCTCCTCGCCGGCCTCACCGGGGGCGTGGCCCAGTCCACTCCCTACATCGGCCAGCCTGCCTACAAACATATGGGGTCCCGTTCCGGCTACACGGTCCTGACCGGCGTATTCATCGGGATCGGGGGCATGTTCGGCATCGTCTCGTTCATCGTCGAGCTTATCCCGCGCGCGGTCCTTGCCCCCATACTTGTCTTTGTCGCCCTCGACATCATCGTCCAGTCGTTCCACGGCTCCCCCGTCCGGCATGCCCCGGCGGTGGCGTTTGCATTCTTCCCCACTGTGGCGCGCCTTCTGGCGATAAAGCTCGGGAACCCCGACTTCGTCTCACCGGAGAACTTCACGCGGCTCCTGTCGGTGCCGGGGAAGGCTCTCCCCGAGCTGCTTGTGACAGTGGCACTCGGCAACGGGTTCATTGTCACGGGGATGCTCTGGGGGGGGTTCCTCGCTGTGCTGATCGACCGGCAGGTCCGCACTGCGGCAATCTACCTGTTTATTCTCGCACTGCTGACGTTCTTCGGCGTCATACACTCGGCGTCGCCGGACGGACTGATGTACCTCCCCTGGACGCTCGCAGGACTTGCGCGCCAGATTCCATACCAGTTTGCCGCGGCGTACGGAGTGCTCGGTCTTGTGCTCATCGCGCTGTCATTCACGCCGCAGAGCAAGGAGCTCCCCTTGCGCGCGTAGAAGCCTCTCCGTCACGGAGGGGGGACGGCGCTACCGGGCATCCAGTATCAGGCGTACCTCCGTCAGTACCCTGTGCATCGCATACGGCTTCTGCAGGAACGCCCTGACGCCTGCGCGGAGCACGCTGGCTTTCAGTTCCGGCTCCATATACCCGCTGGCAAGGACCATCCTCACGCCGGGATCCAGTTGTTTCATGGCGAAGTAGGCCTGATCCCCGCTCATCTTCGGGAGCCCGACGTCGCTGATGACGAGTGAGATCTCCCCCCTGTGGCGCCTGAACGCCTCCACGGCAGCCTGACCGTCCGGCTCCGAAAGGACGGTGTACCCCGCCGTCTCCAGGATCATCCGCAGGAGGTCGCAGAGATCCTCCTCGTCCTCCACGATAAGTATGGTCTCCCTGCCTGCGGGAACCTCCGCAGGCCCGCTTTCGGCGGGTTCCGGCCGGTCAACAGCCGCCGGCGGCACGGGGATATAGATCGTGAATGCCGAGCCCCGGCCCGGATGGCTGTCGACGTGTATAAAGCCGCAATGGCTCTCAATGATGCCGAAGACGACCGCCATGCCGAGCCCGGTCCCCCTCCCCGGTTCCTTCGTGCTGAAAAAGGGCTCGAAGATCCTGCGCCTTGTCGTTTCATCCATCCCCATGCCGGTGTCGCACGCCCGGATCTCGACATACGTCCTTGCGTCGGCCAGGGGAAACCTGTTCCTCACTTCATCGTGCGCCGCTGCCCGCGTCGCAATTCTCAGCGTCCCTCCACGGGGCATTGCATCCCGGGCGTTCACGCATATGTTCAGCAGCACCTGGTGAATCTGTGTTCCATCGGCGATGACGGATGGGAGCCCCCCTGCCAGGTCCGTGGTGATTGAGATGTTCTTCGGGAGCGTCTCGTCAAGGAACTTGAGGAGCTCCCGTATGATGTCGTTCACACGAACCGATTCCCTGCGCCCCTCATTTTTCCTGGCAAACGTGAGCAGCTGGCCCACGACTCCGGCGGCCCGTTCCGCGGCCTTTGTAATGGCCCTGAACGAGGAGGCGCTTTTTGCCGGATCGTATGCCGCCCGCTCCATGAGGGAGAGATGACCGAGGATGATCGCGAGGAGGTTGTTGAAGTCGTGCGCGATGCCGCCGGCAAGTGTGCCGATGCTCTCCATCTTCTGAGCCTGCAGGATCTGCGCCTCGAGGAGCTTCCCTTCGGAGATGTTCTCGTACATCCCGTACGTGCCGACATGCTTCCCTTCGATCAGTATGGGGGAGCCCGCGATGCCGTCATGGGCCCGCTCGACAAGATTCCTGTATTTCTCTTCGCATTCCTGCAGTCGTTGTTCCGACCGCCTGAGGTCGGTGGTCTTCGGTTTCATTGTTCGAGGTCTCATGAGCTCCCGGAACGAACTGGTTGACGTGGATAACCTGAAATCTGCCGCAATTTGCAGGCCAATCCGGGTGATATCATCAGAATGAAGGGTATTTCGGGCGTTTCGCCTTTTTGCACACAGGCGAGTCCCTTTTCTTTATCCTTTTTTTACGCATCCGGTCCCCCTTTTTACACTCCGTTGATTGCCTCCCGGGAAGGGAATTGCCAGATTGATCCGCCCCGAAAAGTCCGGGCATACTGAAAACCACCTACGTATTGAGGCGGACACGCATATGTTCTTCAAACACCTTGTCACATCCATACTCGCACTGTTGCTCCTCACAGTGCTTACCGGTCTGGCCTACCCGCTTCTGGTCACCGGCATCGCCCAGCTTGCATTTCCCGGGAAAGCAAACGGGAGCCTGCTGAAAAGAGAGGGAAGGACTGTCGGATCTGAGCTGATCGGCCAACCGTTCAGCGATGCGAAATACTTCTGGAGCCGGTTGTCCGCGACTTCTCCCTTCCCGTACAACGCCGGTTCGTCAAGCGGATCAAATACCGGACCGACAAATCCCGCTCTCCTTGATGAGGTGAACGGGAGGATTGCCGATCTGAAAAAGGCGGATTCGGTCAACGTTCTTCCGATTCCGGTCGACCTTGTGACATCCTCCGGGAGCGGACTCGATCCCCATATCAGTGCCGCCGCGGCGGCATATCAGGTGCCGAGGGTTGCCCGCAATCGCGGCCTGAGCGAAGACCAGGTACGTGCACTTGTGGAAGCGTCAACCGTGGGGAGGACTCTTGGAATTCTCGGTGAACCGCGTGTGAACGTTCTCACCCTGAACCTGGCTCTCGACGAGAGTGCCGCCAATACGGGAGGAAAATAGCAATGGATCTCATATGCATGGGGATACTGGTCCTCTTTTCCCTGGCAACATGGGGATTGATGAGGATATGCGAAATACCCGAAGAACGTAAACCCGGAGGCAATCCATGAACTGGATCTATCTTCTTTCCGGCGCGATCGCGCTCGGCCTGCTGGTGTATCTTTTCGTCGCACTTCTCAGACCGGAGAAATTCGAATGAC
>PMDK01000253.1 GCA_003154425.1 Ignavibacteriota bacterium | reverse complement strand
CGATCGCGATCGGAATCTTCTTTGGTTTCTACCCTGCCAGAAAGGCGGCGATGTTGAACCCCATCGATGCCCTCCGGTACGAATAGGAACGTCAGCCGGTGATGACGACAAATGCGTTCTGGCTGTCGAACGAGTCCATCACCTGGCCGGCACCGGCGTGCTCCGTTTCAGGATCGCCTGGACCGTGTCGATCCTCGCTCTGATCGACGGGTCGTTCGGCCGGACTCGGGCGAGGTCGCCCAGGAGTCCGAGCTCCGCGGAGTACTCTCTTCCGAGATCGTAGAGCTGGAGCATCTGGCCGTAAATGTAGGGATTGGATGGGGCCCCCCCCGCGGTTTCAGCCCTGAACTGCTTTTCCAGCCGCCCGACGAGCGCCGTAAACCGATCGAGGCGTCCCAGCCGGTAATACAGGAGGGCGAAGTCGTACCCGTCTTCGAAGAGCACCGGAGTGTTCTCCCACGGCATGACTTTCTCCACACGGTCGAGCACTTCACCACACTTCCGGAGATCCATCCGGCCGTCCGATTCGTATATGGCGAGGGCGCGGAACGCCGTGTGAAACCCGCTGAGCATGCGCGCCTCGTTCTCATCGAGTACGACGGTGGAATCCGTCGTGGAGCGGAATTTGTACCCGTAGCGCGGGGTGCGGGAAAACCCCTCGGGCTCGTCGAAGAGGTTCGCGCGCAGCACAAGGGGGTCGATCCCCATATCGAGATGTCCGGTCTTGTATGGCACGAGCTTCCACGCCAGTCCGCAAAACCGGAGGTAGTCATCTATCCCGATCTTGCTGTCCGGTGAGCACGTGATCGCGAAATAGACAGGTCGCTGCCACCGGTTGGTCTCGATGATGTGCTTGACCATGAAATCCTGCACCCGGATCGCCTTCGTCCGCCCGTACTGCAGCGTGTTCCTCATCGTAAATTCTATCTTCCCTCCCCCTCCGGTGCTCGTGTCGCCGGCAGAGGCTCCTCCGGGGGCTTCACGCCCCAGGGCCTCACGATTGTAGAGTGCTGTATCGGTGTCCGACCGCCCGGCGTTTGCTCCCGCGGGGACGGGGATCGTGACAGTCTGCGGCTCCCAGGGTATCAGACCCTCCATCCCTGCGATCCGTTTGTCCGGGATGCTGATCGGGACCGCCTTCGCTTCGGCGTAGTAGGGTACGTCCTTCATCTGCTGTATGTACCAGGGGGTGTTGATGAGGCTCAGGTTCACGATCCGCACGTCCCGCCTGACCCCCTCGACGTCCTGCAGAAACCAGAGAGGGAATGTGTCGTTATCCCCGTTGGTGAACAGTATGGCGTCCTGCTCGCATGTCTGGAGCATGTTGTACGAATAGTCCCAGGCCAGCCAGTTCCTGGAGCGGTCGTGCGAGGCGAAGTTCGTCTGAAACATTCTCCCCGGGATACATGCGGCGCCCAGAATCAGGACCGCCGCGCAGCCTGCCGCGGCCTGCCGGGGCCCGCTCACGGCGGAGGTGACGAGGTCCAGGAGGCCCCGTATCCCGAGGGCGATCCAGAGGGCGAATATGAAATACGCTCCCGAATAGAAGTAGTCCCGTTCCCGCGGCTGGGGCTCCTGCTGGTTCTGGTAGAAGGCGATCATGTACCCCATGATGATGAAAAGGAGCAGGAAGGAGGTTGCCATCCTCCAGTCCTTCCTGAACTGCCAGTAGAGTCCGAACAGCCCGGCGAAGAAAGGGATGCCGAAGAGCTGTCCCCACGCCGGGTCCGCGTCCTGGTCCCGGGATCCCCTCCCGGCGAAATTGAACAGGACGTAGCGGTTAAACATGTGCCCCATCTGGTACCGCCGGAAGAAATCGAAGTCGCTGGAGTACTGGGTGAACGTCTTCTGCCGGTCCGCCTCCGGCGTCCACCTCCTTTTAAAGAGCGGAAACTCCCCGTACTGCTCCCGGTTGAGATACGTGAGCAACCCGGAGAAATTTTTCGGGTTGTTCTCGTTCATCGGGGGATGGACGTTCGCCCGCGTGACGATCATCGTGTATGTCGAAAAGCCAAGGATGACGAACAACAGGGCGAGGGAAGAAAGATGGAGCAGCGTCATCGCGCGCTTTCCCGACAGGTATGCCGTATACCCGAGACACCCGAGCACGACGGCAAGGAGGCAGAGGCCGAGGCTGCTGTCGTTCCCCGAGAGGCGGTGGATCAGCGCCGGGAGCAGCTTGATGACCCCCGGGTAGACGATGAACAGGGCGGCTCCCGAGGCGAGAAGCGGGATATAGAATGAGTCCTTCCGGAAGATCCTTTTCCAGAATACCGCCATGAGGGCGAGGCTGATCGCCCCCATCACGATCACGAACTTTCTGTCATACGCATAGAATTCTTCTGGAGCAGGGACCTGGCGGGAGGTCATGTCGTTCCACCAGAAGAAGCTGACGGCGAGGAGCAATCCCGCATGAGCCAGGAAGATGAGCCCGGTCTTTCTGCAGGTTTCGTCGTTCGTGACATACCTCCGGAAGACGATGACCATCACGACGGTGAATATCGTGGGGACGCTCATCAGATGGACCCCCGCGGAGAGTCCGACAAGGTATGCGATGAGAAGCAGGTATCTCCCGCTTCCCGGCCTGTCGGCGTTCTCGTACCAGACAAGGAGGAGCCAGAGCATTGCCGAGAACAGCAGCGTCGCCGCGGCGAAGTAGTTCGACTCGACGCCGTTGAACCAGAACGTGTCGCAGAAGGAAAGAGCGAGTGCGCCGATCGCGGCCGCCATGAACGTCCCCCACGCTTCGGACAGGCTCCCGGGTTGTTTCCCCCTGTAGTTGCGTATCAGCCTGACCGCGATCAGGTAAAGGAAGAGGACCGCGAAGGAGCTCGAAACGACGGAAACCGCATTCATCCTGAATCCCTGGTCGCCCGGCATCGGGAGGAGGTAGAAGAACCTGCCGACGAGCGAGAAGAGGGGGCCGCCCGGGGGATGAGGGACCTGGAGCATGTAGGCGGCAGCGGAGAGCTCCCCGGGATCCCAGAAGGAAACCGTCGGCTGGGCGGTAACGAAGAACTGGACGGCGGCGATCGCGAAGACCGCCGCCGCGATGCAGCGGTGAAGGAGCCTGTGGTTCATTTCGGCCTCGAAGTTCATTCACACCCGTTCAACGGTCCCCGCACTGCAGGAGGATCTGACCGGCATCTGATGGTACCATAATGGCCCGGGAAATGCAACGAAGAACGCGGCCGCGCCCTTCATCCCCTTGCCGACCCCCCTTGACCTTTCACCGGGAGTTGCCGTACTTGATCCGTTGAACACCGGGGAGGAATGACGTATGATCAATGAAGGTACGCGCAAGGTATCGCTCGTCGGGACAGGACTCGTTGGCTCGTCGTTCGCGTACGCCCTCATGATCCGCGGACTCGCCTCCGAGCTCGTGCTCATCGACGTGGACGCAGGCAAAGCGATCGGCGAGGTGATGGACTTCAATCACGGGCTCTCCTTCACGCGGCCGATGAAGATCGCGGCGGGGGACTATGCCGACTGTGCCGGCTCGCACATCGTGGTGATCGCTGCCGGTGCCTCCCAGAAGCCCGGTGAGAGCCGCCTGGACCTGCTCGCCCGCAACGCCGCTATATTCCGGGAAATCGTCCCGAAGGTGGTGCGTCACAATCCCGGCGGCATCATACTCATCGCGACCAACCCGGTGGACATACTGACATACGTGTCCGTGGGGGTCTCCGGCCTTCCCCCGGGACGGGTCATCGGCTCCGGGACCATCCTTGACACCTCCCGGTTCCGCTTTCTTCTCGGGCAGTACTACGGCGTCGACGCGCGGAGCGTGCACGCCTACATCATCGGTGAACACGGCGATAGCGAGATCCCGGTCTGGAGCCACGCCAGCATCGGGGGGGTCAGGCTGCAGGAGTTCGCGCCGCTCGGGAACAAGGAGTACGTGCAGGCAGACATGGACGACCTGTTCGCGCAGGTTCGCGACGCGGCGTACGAAATCATCCGCCGCAAGGGGGCCACGTATTACGCGATAGGACTCGGACTGGTGTCCATCGTCGCGGCCATACTCGGCGACTACAGGCGCGTGATGTCTGTGTCGACGCTGATGACCGGCCAGCATGGCGTGAAGGATATGTGCCTGAGTCTCCCGTGCGTCGTCGGCGCCCACGGCGTGGAGGAGATACTCACGCTCAACCTGGATCCGTCGGAAGAGTCGGGATTCAAAAGCTCGGCCGCCAAGCTGAAGTCCACATTGAAGCTCCTTGTTCCCTCATGACGACCCTTCTGACAGGGGAGTTGCAATTCTGGCAGGGGAGTGTTACATTAGGTCCATTCTGAAAACAGGAATCAGAGCTTCTTTGGAGAAGATCGCGATTTGAACGGGGACCGGTATGCGGTAAGAAATCTGCTTCCTGTTGCGCTCTGGATGCTGATCATATTCATCACTTCTTCCATCCCCGCTGACGATTTCCCGCACGTGGAATTCTGGGGATGGGCCAAGCTCATCCACCTTATCTACTATGGCGTCCTCTGCTTCCTGGTGCAGCGCGCCATAACCAACCAGACCCGCTACCCTCTTTTCGCGCGCCACTCCTATATGTTCGGCGTCTTCTTCGCCGTCTTGTACGGCGCGTTCGACGAATATCATCAATTATCGACCCCCGGGAGACACGGCCAGGTTATGGACATCCTGATAGATGCCTTCGGGGCGTTCCTTTTCATCGCGGGGCACCGGATGTACCGCGCACTGCGTCTTCGCTCCAGCGGCGGGGTCTCAGGGGAGTGAAAGGTCGTCAGCGCCGGGCGGCCGCACAGCGGTGCCTGCCGGGCGGAGCGATGACGACGCAGCCCTTCCCCGAAGGCGAAGGATAGAGCCGGAGCGCGGCGGGCTTCTCATCAATCGTGATCCTCCCCGGCGCCGTGTCAAATCCCAGTGCACACCGCCCCACCGACTGGTACTCCACCGATAGCGAGTCGCCGTTCCACCGCGCACCAACGAGCTCCCCCGAGATGGACACGAGATGGATCCCCTCCGGGCCCGATTCCTGAGCGATACGCCCTGCGATAAGGATGCGATGCTTCCCTGCCGGGACGATGATTTCCGAATCTCCATGCGCGGGCCACGGTTGACCGTCCATCTGCACCTTCCACTCTCCGGGCCCGCCGCGGAGCGTCACTGTCCTCGGTGCATCGACCGTGATGGCTCCCTCTTCCGCCGTCACACTCCCCCTCCCTGCCATGGCAGAGGGCAGGAGCAGCCAGTCCTTTTCGTACACGCTGGACTCGGAATAGAAGCAGACGCGGTCGGTCTCACCTGATGCGTAACGCCAGAGCTGGAGAAACTCCGTCCCCGCCGGCTGCTCCGTGGAGAACAGTTCTTTTCTGTCCTCTATGAGCGGGACGTCATTGACATCAATCATGAACGGTCTCCCCCCCCCGAGGAGCCGCCGGTAATATCGTCCCATGGTGGTGTACCTCTCCGGCGGCCTGCTCCATTCCGTGTACGGGTCCTCGACATTGAGCGTGAGATCAAATTCCTGTGTCAGGGCGACTGTTTCCTTCATGTTGAATCCGAGCAGATCGTCGAACTCGGGATGCAGTGCGTTGTCGACGATCGTCAGCATCAGCTCCCGTGATACCCCTTTCTCCCTGTCCAGGTCACGGAGTTCGCCGAAAATGGCCCGCTCGGCCGCAGTGTTGACTCCAGTGCGATACCGGTAGAATGATTTCAACCCCGAAGTGTCCGCCTTCCAGTAGTGGCGGGAGCGGGGGTCAAATAGTTCGGTCGGGTCGAATCCGGTTTGCTTCGAGAACTCATGGCGGCTGAAATCGGTGAACCCCGTGAAAAATTCCGGCATGGCAGGCCCTTCGAGCGCCTCCCGCCCCGCACCGGTCAGCGTGAATTCCGCGACATCGACTCCGTCCCAGTCAAGTGCGAGGAGTACTTTCAGTTCCTTGAGCGCTTCCGCCATGCATTCGGGATTCTGCAGGTCCATGAGGTAAAGGAAATCCAGGTGGGCGTCCTGGAGCAGGGCGTTCTTTTGCCGCCAGAGGGGATGCCGGTCCCAGAACGCTTTCCCGACATACGGCCATTCGAGCCAGGCGTACGCGAGAATCCCGTTCCTGTGGAGGGCCTCGACCAATCCGGCGTAGTCGTACGGAGGGGCCGCTCCCGTGTACCACGCCGCAGCATGGACTCCACGGATCCCCCAGGACCGCCACATGCGGGCGAGCGATTCGGCCGGGACGCCTGTACGATACCCCGGATCAAAGTATGCATCAGCGGCCCTTCTGGAGAGCGCCGGGCGGAGGCGCATCCCCTCTGTGATCACCCACGGGAGCGTCGCGAACCGGAAATATCCCCTCCCCGTGCAGGGGTCGACAAGAGGGGCGATGTACAGGCACCGACCCCGTTCCCGCGTCATGATGACGGCGAGAGGATGGTTCCGCACCCTTTCCGAGTACACCACGCGTGCACCGGTCTCCGGGAAACGGGCGATCCAGGGGACAACCTGGTCCCCGCTCCAGCGCACCCGAACCTCCGGCCGGAGGTGGTCGGTGACCTCCTGCACGTGAACGGGGCTTCCGGGCGAGACCCCGAGCATCCGCGCCAGCGGGCTCACGCCGTCCGTTACAAGCACACCCCCTGCTCTGAGCGCCGCGAGGATACTCCGCGATCCGTCCGGCGCCATCCGCACGGCAGCTGCACGGGGAATGACGCATATCGTGTTGGAGTCCCGCATCGCCCCCTCACACAGTGCGGGACGTATCCGTTCCGTCAGGAATCCCATGGAAACGAAGACCGCCTCCAGCGAGAGCTGGTCGAGCGAATCTTCTCCCGTTGCGTCAGTCTCCCACGCTACAACGGCACGTTCGGGACGGGTCCAGGAAGGCTGCGAAAGGAGCCGAACAGGCATACAGGCCACAGCCGGTACAAGCAGGAATGCAGCCCTCGCGGCGGTTTTCCATCGATAGCTCATTGTCCATCATACCGGTTTTGCCCGCCAGTATCAAGCCGGAGAACGCCGGGCCCGGCCTCTTGCCCCACGCCTTGAATGTCCGGCGGAATATCCTTATCTTCTATTATTGTTCATTCGATGTCGGCCATTGTCTGTGACGGTGGCCGCTTTTTTTTGCGCGCACGTCACCCGCTGATCCACCTCCGGAGCAGACGCACATGAAGACGTTTTCACTCAAGATCGATCCCCTGACGGGTGAAGAATATTTTGAGGTGTATCTCCGCGGGCGGCAGCTCCTCACCGACCCCTTCCTGAACAAGGGGACGGCGTACAGCCGTGAGGAACGGCTCACCCTGGGGCTCGACGGGCTCACCCGGTCCTGCATCTCGGACATCGACACGCAGAGGACGCGGAATTACGAGATGTACGGACGCAAGCACGATGACATCGAAAAATACATATTCCTCCAGTCCCTGCTCAACAGGAACGAGATCCTGTTTTACAGCCTCCTCTGCAACAACCTCGCCGAGATGCTGCCGATCGTCTATACGCCGACGGTCGGGAAGGCGTGCATGATGCTGAGTCACATCACGCGGGAGTACAGGGGGATCTACATCAGCCCGGAGAACATCGCCAACATCGATTCCATATTCCACGATGTCTCTCTCCCCGGCGTCAACCTGATCGTCGTGACGGACGGCGAGCGGATACTGGGCCTCGGGGACCTCGGGTCGGACGGGATGGGGATTCCGGTCGGCAAGATCAACCTCTACGTGGCAGCGGGCGGGCTCCATCCCGCCTGCTGTCTCCCGGTCTGCCTGGACGTCGGGACGAACAATGAGCGCCTCCTCTCCGATCCCCTGTATCTGGGGTACCGTGGGAAGAGGCTCGAGGGGTCGGACTATGACGAGTTCCTCGAGCGGTTTGTCCTCGGAGTGAGCCGGAATTTCCCGCATGCGCTCCTGCAGTGGGAGGACTTTGCAAAACACAAGGCGTTCATGCTCCTCGAACGGTACAGGGAGAGGATACTCTCGTTCAACGACGACATCCAGGGGACGGGGTCTGTGGCCCTGGCGGCTCTCCTGACGGCCATGAGGATCAAGCGGCAGCGATTCAGGGATCAGCGGTTTGTCATTGCCGGCATGGGTCAGGCAGGTGTGGGGATCGCGTCAAACATCCGCTCAATGCTGATCGAAGAAGGAGCCTCGGAGGAGGAAGCGAGGAGCCGGCTTTTCGCATTCGACGTTCCCGGCCTCCTCACCGACGACATGCCCCGCCTTACCCCCGCGCAGGAGCCCTTCGCGCAGAGAAAGTCCCTTCTTGCCGGGTGGGAGCTGCCCGACCCCGGCACCATCACGCTCGGGGATGTCGTCCGCAATGCAAGGGCGACGGTCCTTATCGGTGTGACCGCCACACAAGGGCTGTTTGACTCGTCGCTGCTCGCTCAGATGGCCGCGAACGACGAACGGCCCGTGATCTTCGCGCTTTCCAATCCGACCTCGAAATCGGAGTGTACCCCCGAAGAGGTGGCCCGGGCGACGAACGGGAGGGGGTTGGTTGCGACGGGAAGTCCTTTCGGTCCGTCCCAATACGGAGGGAAGCCGCTGGTGACCTCCCAGTGCAACAACATGTTCATTTTTCCCGGGGTGGGTCTGGGGGCGCTGGTGAGCAGGACGCCCAGGATAACGACGAAGATGTTTCTCAGGGCGACAAGAGCTATCAGCGATCTGGTGAGTGATGATCAATGCAGGGCGAACAAGCTCCTCCCCGACCTTGCCGATATCAGATCCGTTTCGGCGGGCGTAGCGAAGGCGGTGGCGCTCGAAGCGCGTGACGCCGGACTTGGCCGCCTGCTTGAGGACGATAAGTTCGACGGACTCATCAGCAGGGCGCAGTGGAAGCCGCACTACGCGGCATTCAGGCCGGGGAGCGGTGCGTAGCCGCTCGTTCCTCCTCGTGCCGGGAAAGCTGGAGCTCAAGCGCCTCTTTCCATCTCCCGTAGTGATCGAGGAACTCCCCGCTCCGCGTGTGGTCGGGGTCGATGAGCTCTTTCCGCGCGAGTCCCCCGAACGCCTCCGCGGCAGATGAGTAGAACCGGGCCCCGAGCGCTGCTCCCCGGGCGGCGCCCTGAGCGCCGTCCGTATTATAGAGCTCGATGGCGACCCCCGCGGTATCTGCAAGCGTTTCGCAGAACACACGGCTGCGAAACATGTTCGCCTCCCCGGCGCGGATGACACTCGGGAGCATGCCGAGGTCCGTCATGATGTCCATCCCGTACTTGAACGAAAATGCGACTCCCTCCTGGACCGCGCGAATCAGGTGCGCGTCCGAATGGAGCGTGAAACTCAGGTGCGAGGCGTGCGCGCCGATGTCCCTGTCTCCGAACATGCGCTCGGCCCCGTTGCCGAACGGGAGGACAATGAGTCCCCCCGACCCTGCCGGTGCCTGCGCGGCACGGGAGTTAAGGTCTTCGTAGGGCGTCTCCGTCTTCCCCATTATACGGCGCGTCCAGCTTTGTGCGATTCCGCAGCCGTTGATGCACAGGAGCACCCCGATCCGCGGAGTCCCGGCGGAATGCCCGACAGCATGCCCGACAGCATGCCCGACAGCATGCCCGACAGCATGATTGACGTGAGCAAACGAATTCACCCGTGACTGAGGGTCACGTGCAAGTGTTCCGCTTACGGCATAGACGACCCCCGAAGTGCCGGCCGTTGCAGCCACCTCTCCCGGTTCCAGGACATTGAGTGAGAAGGCATTATTCGGCTGGTCCCCCGCGCGGTATGTCACCGGGATTCCGGCCGGGAGTCCGAGTTCCTCCGCGGCCTGGCGCGTGAGTTTCCCCTGTTCACCGAATGTCGGGACAGTCTCCGGGAGGAGCGACGCGGGTATGCCGTACTCATCGAGAAGGAAACCGGCCGGTGCATTTGCACGGAAATCCCAGACCATCCCCTCCGAGAGCCCGGGGACAGTCGTGGCGATCCGGTCCGTCAATCGCATTGCGATGTAATCTCCGGGGAGGAAGTACTTGTGCACCGCGGCGAACAGCCCGGGCTCATGCTCCCTGACCCAGCGGAGCTTCGAGGCTGTGAAATTGCCCGGGGAGTTGAGGATCGTGCCGAGGCAGCGCTCATGGCCGAGACTGTCGAACGCCGCTCTCCCGATGCCCGTCGCACGGCTGTCGCACCAGATAATCGACGGGCGAAGGACGTTCCTTTGCGCGCCCACGACGACAAGGCCGTGCATCTGGTAGGAGATCCCGATGGCTCCCACCCGGGCCGAGAGGCCGGGCGATACGCGGAGTATCTCGCGCGTGGCCTCCTTCAGGTTCTCCCACCACATCAGGGGGTCCTGCTCGGCCCAACCGGCCTGCCGTGCGAGTATGGGCATCTCCTGTTTCGGCGAGTATGCGCCTGCGAGGGGATTTCCCTTTTCAGCGTCGAAGAGTACTGCCTTGACGGATGAACTTCCAATGTCGTAGCCGATTGTAAGCATGAGAACGTGCCGTTGATCTGTGGATGGAGAAAGCAATATACGACAAATTCCGTCTTTCCTCATGTGCATTGCCAATGTCGATCTTTTTCCGCACCTTGTTCTGACAATTTTCTCCCTGTCCCCCATGAAGCATCCCCTTCCATGTATTCTCCTGTCACTGGCATCCACACTCACGCTCATGGCGCAGCAACCCGCTAAGCCCTCCCCTGTGACCGTCACACCCGGCGGCAGTGCCCTGGACGTGGACTTCGGGGGGAAGACCAGGCTGGCCGCCGGCGGGCCCCGGGTGCAGTCCGGCACTCCCGCATTCACCGAAGTCACGGCCGAAGGAGGCGTGTTCTCGTTTCATTCGGGCGCCGGGCGCGCCGCCGTCACCGTGAAACCTGACAGCGTGAGCGGTGTGATCTCGTTCTTCGTTTCTCTCTCCGGCGCTCCGCCGCAGAAGGCCGAAGAATACCTGGGCTTCTTCTTCAAAGAAATCCCGGGCTTTGCCCGCGGAGTGTCACTCTGGCGGTACGGTCCATGGAACTGCTGGTCGAAGCCTGTCCGTGTGCAGAAGCCTGGTGAGCTGCAGGAAACCGATGTGCAGTTCTTCTACTGGCAGTACGGGGACGGCCTCTACGGCGCGGCGATGCCCATCTCCGGCAACGGGTACCGCTCGACGCTCGGAAAGGACCACGATTGTTTCGGCTCACGATCCGTCAGCTCCTTCGATGCACAGGGGAGAGGAAACATTCCCCTGATGTCCATAGGGTTCGGGGAGGATCCGTACGCGCTTTTCGAGTCTCTCTGGGCCGCGGGGATGCGTGAGATGGGGCACCCGGAAAACCTGCGGAAGAACAAGACATTTCCGGTGATCCTCGAAAATATCGGCTGGTGCACATGGAACAGCTCCTCCCTGGGGAAGAACCTGAATGAGGACCTTCTGATCAGGAGCGCGAGATATTTCCGCGACGCGCGATTCCCGGTCGGATGGTTCCTTGTGGACGACGGGTGGTTCGACCAGACCGGGAGCCGTCTGAACTCGTACCATCCGGATGCGGGAAAATTTCCCCATGGTTTCCGCGAGATCATCCGGACGCTCAAGCAGGAATACCACCTGAAGGATGTCGGTGTCTGGCACGCCCTGAACGGGTACTGGCAGGGGATCAATCCCGAATCCCCTCTGGGGAAGGAGTTCAGGAATGACCTCATCGCTTACAGGGAGCCTGTGAGCCCGGACCGTGACTCGTCCGCTTGGAGGACCTGCTCGTTCATCTCTCCCCTGGCGGATGCGCCGGGGAGATTCTACGGTGAGTTCCACCGGTACCTGAGCGAAGAAGGGTTCACGTTCGTCAAAGTCGATAACCAGCTTGTCGTGGAGCGGATGGCGGGGGGGAATTTCCCCATCTGGGACGGGGCCGGTCGCTACCACGCTGCGCTGAACAGCTCCGTGGCGCGCTGGTTCAACAACACCATCATCAACTGCATGGACATGACGCCGGATGCGTGGGGGAATTTCGGGACGACCGCGGTCGCCCGCACATCGGAGGACTATTTCCCTTACGAGAAAGGGGAATCGTACAACCTCCAGAGGGGGAATGCGGCCGCCCACGTCCTTCAGGCGGTGTACAATTCACTGTATTTCTCACAGATGGTCTTTCCCGATTTCGACCATTTCCAGTCGCATAATCCGAACGCGGTGTTCCACGCAATCGCCCGCGCGATCAACAACGGCCCGATCTACATCACCGACAACATCGGCGAAGGGAACTTCGACGTATTGCGGCCGCTCGTGTACAGCGACGGGAGGATAATCCGGTCGGACGAGCCTCTCCTCCCGGCCCGGGACTGCCTGTTCCAGGTGCAGGACGCGAAACCGTTCAAGGCGTTCTCCAGGGCGGGGGAGGCCGGACTGCTCGGCATATGGAACTGTGCCGACGCCGACAGTGTCGAAGGGAGCTTCCGGCCTTCGGATGTCCACGGGATGCGTGGCGACAGATTCGCGCTCGTTGAGCGATTCAGCGGGGCGATGCGATACGCCGGCCGTGATGACGTGATCCCCGTCTCCCTCGGGAGACTCGGCTACAGGCTGTACTACGTCATTCCCCTCGTCGACGGCATGGGTGCCGTCGGCCTGATCGACAAGTATAACGCCCCGGCGACACTGCTCGGGTCCTCTGTGAAGGGGGGCGTGATCAGTGCCGTGCTCTACGAAGGGGGGAAGTTCGCCGCAGTGGG
>PMDK01000324.1 GCA_003154425.1 Ignavibacteriota bacterium | reverse complement strand
CATCCCCTTGGTCAGGAACCAGAAGACCCCCCAGAACGGCCCCGAGAGCCAGTCGCCGAAGGGACTGTTCCATCCGCCGAGGAACAACGTCGCTGCAATGGCGGAGACGGCGAACATGTTCGCATATTCCGAAAGGAACAGGAGTGCGAAGCGCATCCCCCCGTACTCGGTGTGATACCCGGCGACGAGCTCCGATTCGGCTTCCGGAATATCGAAGGGAGTCCGGTTGACTTCGGCAAGCGAGGCGACAAAGTAGATCAGCGACCCCAGGAAGAGGAACGGAAATTTCTGAAACAGGAACCAGTTCCAGAACCATCCCGACTGCTGCCGGTTGATCTCCTGGAGATCGAAGCTCCCCGCGACCATGACGACCGCCAGGATGGCCAGTGCCACAGGGATCTCGTAGCTGACGATCTGCGCCGCGGAGCGCATCGCACCGAAGAGAGACCACTTGTTGTTCGAGGCCCNNCCGATGTTGATCCCGCTCCCCACATATGCCGCGCTGAACGGGATCGCCGCGTACGCAGCGTACGATCCGGCGAAGACCAGGTACGGCGCAAGGATGAAGAGTTTCCTGTCGGCCGCGGAGGGGATGATGTCCTCTTTCTGGATGAGCTTCAGGATGTCGGCGATCGTCTGCGCCCAGCCGTGATAGCCCCCGGTGCGCATCGGGCCCAGCCTGTCCTGCATGTGCGCGGAGATCTTTCTTTCCCACCAGACGGCGAACAGGGCAAACGGCACAACCCAGACCAGCGGGAGGAGCGCCATCAGCGTGTACACGAGCGCCTCATTGTGCAGCAGGTCGAGGAGGAATTCCTTCATCGATCCACCTCCCCGAGAACGATATCGATGCTCCCCAGGACGGCCACGATGTCGGCAATCATCGCACCGCGGCACATCGCCGGAAGCGCCGAGAGGTTGACGAAGCAGGGGGACTTCACTTTCACCCGGAACGGGGTGGCCGTCCCGTCGGCAACGACATAGTAGCCCAGCTCCCCCTTGGGCGTTTCGGTCCGGACATAGATGTCGCCGGCGTCAGGGCGGATGCGTTTCGGTATGGCGGAGGCCACGTCCCCTGCAGGGAGCCTGTCGACGGCCTGTTCGATGATATTGACGCTTTGCTCCATTTCATGAACCCGGACCATGTAGCGGTCCCAGCAATCCCCCACGGTTCCTTTCAGTCCCTTGCCGACCGGGATCTCGAAATCGAGACTGCCGTACACCGAATAGGGATCGTTCTTCCGGAGATCCCACTGCACACCCGACCCGCGGAGGACGGGTCCGCTGACGGCGTAGTTGAGCGCGACATCCGCGGGAAGGACGCCGACGTTGGCGGTCCGTTTGATGAATATCTTGTTATAGGAGAGCAGGTCGTTCAGCTCCTTGATCTGAGGGCGGAAGTACCTGCAGAAGTCCTTCACCTTGCCGGTGAAGCCGGCGGTGACATCGTGGGAAAGGCCGCCGATCCACATGTAGTTGTAGAGGAGGCGGGCACCGCACGTCTGCTCGAAGATGTCGAGCACCCGTTCCCTGTCCCGCATGCAGTAGAGGAACGGGGTGAACGCGCCGATGTCCATCCCGTATGTCCCGATCGCAATCAGGTGGCTGACGATCCTCGAGAACTCCGCCATGATGACGCGTATGTACTCCACGCGCTCCGGGACCTTGATCTTGAGCAGCTTCTCGCAGGCGATGACGAACCCGAATTCGTTGCTCATCGCCGCAACGTAGTCCATCCGGTCGGCGTACGGGATAACCTGCTGGTAGTTCGTCATGTGCTCGCAGTGCTTCTCAAAGCAGCGGTGCAGGTACCCGATGTGCGGGATGACGTCCACGACGACCTCGCCGTCCACCACGAGCTCGAGCCTGAGGACGCCGTGCGTTGAGGGGTGCTGCGGCCCCATACTGATCACCATCTCCTCGGACTTCAGCTCCCGCCCGAGGCCGGGGACGGTCGTCAGCCGTGTCATCGTCGCTTCCATCAGTACGGCACCTTCATACCGTTGTAGAACTCGGGGACCTGGTAGTCCTTGCGGAGCGGGAACCCCTGCCAGTCGTCCGGCATCAGGATGCGCCGCAGGTCGGGATGGCCGTCGAAGACCACACCGTACATGTCGAACGCCTCACGCTCGTGCCAGTTCGCGGTCTTCCAGACAGATTCCACGGAGGAGACATGGGGGTCCGCATCGATCACTTCCGTCTTCAGGACGATCCGGTGGTGCTTCACCGTCGAATCGCAGTGGTAGACGACGCCAAGCTTCCCCCCCCGGTAGTCCATCCCGCTCAGGCACATGAGCACGTCGAACAGCATTCCCGGGTCGTCGCGGAGGTAGAGGCATACCTCCCTGAGTTTCGCCGGGGCGATCTTTACCCAGGGATCGGGGAGACCGTCGACTTTGGCGTCCAGGACCGCGTCGCCGAAGCGGGCCTTGAGCGATTCGAGAATTTCCTGTGCAGTCATCGGGAGCGGAGTTGAGGTTTCAAGGGGGGGATCACGCTGATTTTTTCTTTGCCAGACTCTCGGTCCGGATCTTCTCCTGGAGCTTCAGGAGTCCCTCCATGAGCGCCTCCGGGCGCGGCGGACATCCCGGGACATAGACGTCAACGGGGATGATCCTGTCGACCCCTTTGAGCACATGGTAGCCGTGCTCCCAGTAGGGACCGCCGCAATTCGAACAGCTCCCCATGGAGATCACATAACGGGGCTCGGACATCTGGTCGTACAGCACCTTGATCCTGGAGGCCATCTTCAGCGTCACGGTCCCCGCAACGATCATCACGTCGGACTGCCGCGGCGTGCCGCGGAAGAAGGTCCCGAACCGGTCGAGGTCGTAGTGGCTGGCCCCCGTCGCCATCATCTCAATCGCACAGCATGCGAGCCCGAACTGCATCCCCCAGAGCGACGACAGCCGCGCCCAGTTCAGCAGGTTGTCCATCGAGGTGATGACGATGTTGCTGTTCTCGAATTTCTGATCCAAGAGTCCCATACGCGCTCCCTGTAGCGTCCCGTTAGACGGCGATTTCTTCTTCTGTCAGAGGCGTCTCCCGCACTCCGACCCCCTTCTCGTACCTGGGAACCTTCGGGGCGGGCTTGTCCCAGTCGAGGTCGCCCTTGCGCCAGACGTACGCGTATCCCACGAAGAGTATCCCGAGGAAGACCAGCATCTCGATGAACGCAAACCAGCCGAGGTTCTTGTACACCACCGCCCAGGGGAACAGGAAGACGACTTCGACGTCGAATATGAGGAAGATGAGGGCTACCACGTAGAAGCGGACGTTGAATCTCACGCGGGTGTCGCCGAGGGGAACCTCGCCACACTCGTACGTAGCAAGTTTGCTCGGGTACGGGCGGTTCGGACGGAGGAGCCAGGCAAAGATCATGCCTCCCGCCACGAACACGACCCCGACGATCAGGAAGATGAGCACCCGGCCGAATTCGGTTATCATCGAAAAAGATCTCCGCTACGCGCGAAAGGTGAGTGAAACCCGAAGGGCGAGAACGGCTTCGCGGGCCTACCGGGAACAGAAACGGAGCAATATACAGAGAACCGGAAAGATTGTCAAACAAAGCGTCGTCATTCCCACCGGAAGAGGCGGATTGCGAGCGCGCAGGAGACCGCTCCCCAGAGTGCGAGGCCGAGGATCTGGGGCATGACCTGCGCGACGGCCGCCCCGTCGATCGCCACGCTCCGCAATCCGTCGGCAAGGAACGTCAGAGGGAACACGCTCGTCGCCGCACGGACAAAGCCGGGGAGATTCGAACGGCTGAAGAAGATCCCGGAGAGGGCGAGCATCGGGAGCGTGATGATATTGGCCAGCGGGGCAACCTGGTCCTCCGACTTCGAGATGCCGGCGAGTGAAAAACCGAACCCGAGGAAGACGACACCCCCGAGGATGCCCAGGAGGCAGATCAGCGCCAGGTTTCCGATGAAATGGAGGTTGAGGAAGAGGACGCCGACACCGACCATGATCGTCATCTGGACGAGGAGGACCAGCAGCCGCATTGCCACCTGCGCAATGATGAAATCGCCGGGGCGGATAGGGGTGACCCAGAGCCGCCGGAGGATCCCCCGCTTTTTGAGGGAGACAAAAGAGAACGCGACGCCGAAGATCCCCATCTGCATGATCGACATCGAGAGGATTCCGGGGAGAAGGAAGTCGATGTATGTGAGGTTCCGTGATTTGAACGGAAGCGTGGAGAGCGTCGACCGCCGCACGCCCGGGGCAGCCGCGAAAGTCGTTTCGTCCAGCACGCGCTGGAGAACAAGGCCCCCGAGCTGCGTCACCTGCGGCTTCGCTTCCAGGTCGCCGAAGGCCGTCAGGTCCGTCGCCCCCCCCGCGGGGGCATACCCCGCCGGGATGATCAGCACGAGGTCCCTCTCCCCTTTCCCCAGCTCCGCCATCTCCGAATCCCTCGTCCCCTCGGAGACCTCGATTGTCCGGACGGCCTTTATGCGGGAGAGAAGATCCGCCCCCTGGGCGCCCGCCTCGTTGACGACGCCCAGTTCGATCTTCCCCACCCCGTTGAACCTCACGAAGCCGAACAGAATGACGACGAGGAGGGGGAAGAGTATCGTCCAGAGTATCGCCTCACGCTGCCGGATGAACATCTTCAACGAGGCGAGCGTGAGCATCCATTGTATGCGCATGGGATACCGGATCAAGGTTCTTATTCGTCGCGGATCGTGTGTCCCGTGAGATTCAGGAAGACGTCCTCGAGGCTCGCGAGCCTCTCGACCCTCTCCCTCCGGAACCCGCCGGCAACGAGCGCATCGATCATCTCGTGCGGGGGAGCCATCGCGATGATCTTCCCCGCGTCCATGATGGCGACCCGGTCGCAGAGTTCTTCCGCTTCGTCCATGTAGTGCGTCGTGATAACGACCGTCTTCCCCTCAGACCGGATACGCTTGATCACGCCCCACAGGTGGCGCCGGGCCTGCGGATCGAGCCCCGTGGTCGGCTCGTCCAGGAACATCACGACCGGGTCATTGACGAGCGCGGCGGCGATCGAAAAGCGCTGCTTCTGCCCCCCCGAGAGCTGCACCACCTGCGACCGGGACTTGTCCCTCAGCTCCACCTCGTCCAGGAGCGCGAGCGGATCGACGTGCCTTCCGTACATTTCACCGAAAAGTACCAGAAGCTCCGAGAGGCTCAGCTTGTCGAAAAAGGAAGAGGACTGGAGCTGCACGCCGATGATCCGTTTGACCTCCTGCGCCTGCGCCCGGACGTTCAGTCCGCCCAGAAAGATCGTCCCTGCATCCACCGGCCTCAGCGTTTCGATGCACTCGAGCGTCGTCGTCTTTCCCGCGCCGTTCGGCCCGAGGATGCCGAAGATCTCCCGGGCGCGCACGCTGAAGCTCACGCCGTCCACGGCCACAGTGTCGCCGTACCGCTTGACGAGTTCCCGCACCTCGAGCACGATATCACCGGATTGCTTCACGGCCTTCTCGCCTCCGGGGAGCCGAATGTCGCGCCCGCATTGACGATTGTCCGCTTGACGAAATATGTCAGCTCCCTGCCGAGCGCCAGGGAACAGGCGAGTGAGTCGTATGTGACCTCGACGGTCTCATGAACCGTCTGCGTGTCCCTGAGCGTGAACGTCACCGGGATCACGAGGGGCGTGTCCGGAAACGCGTACCAGCTGAATGTCTTGTACCTCCCGGAGTCGGCGACAATCCCCCGGCGCCTCCCCGTGACCCACGGGGAGGTCACGGTGAAGGGCTTTTCACTCCGGTAACTGACCGTGACGCTCAGCGGGCGGAGTACAGAATGGAGCACCAGGCGCCTTTCGAAGACACTGGTTGTGTCCCCCCTCTCCATGCCGGCCGATGTCGAGGTGTCCACCGTGAGCCACCCGGCCGGGGGAGGGGGGCATGCCGGGAGCGACGCGCTCGTGATCCTCGCATCGAGTATCGAGTCGCGTCCCTCGTACACATACCTGATCCCCTTCAGGTACTCGCCGCTCGAGAGGCTGACGACGCCTGAAGGGGCTCCGAGCACGTATGATTGTGTCACCGAGACGGAAGTCTCCCAGAGGGGATCGTAGACAGGACGCAGAAGGAGCAGAAGTGCGGTGACGGCGGCGCCGCATCCTGCGAGCGCCAGCCCCGTCCTTCCCCCGAACTTCTTCAGCCAGAAAAGGTCCCGCCCCGAATCCCTGTATACGGCCGCAAACGCATATACGTAGGGGATCGATATGAGCGTAAAGAACAGGACGAACCCCAGGTTGTACAATACCGACGAAAGGAACGAGGGCATCGCCACATGTGCAATCATCCTTTGCCAGAGCCCCGTGTATTCCGAGAACACGAGACGGACAGCCGGGTACGGGGTCAGAAGGAGGAACACCCCTTTGAGCACGGGGTGAGGCAGCACGAGCGCCAGCGAGAGGAATATGAGCGAGAGGGCGGGATAGACCGCGAGCTCCGCGTTGGGGATCGAGAGCAGGGCGATCAGGACGGACAACATGATGAAGGCCCGGAGATAGTACGGGAAGGGATCGCCGGAGAGAGGGAGCCGCCTGACCATGCGGAGTGAAAGCCAGAGGCCGATCAGACCGCAGAAGAGCGCAAGGACCACAAACCCGCCGAAATTGTTCACCCACGGGAACCGGTATCCCCGCACGATGCCGATGACGTTCTCCGACAGCCACATGAATGACTGGATGATGAGCGTGAAGAGCAGAAGCTTCAGCCCTGACAAGGGGACGGGGGAACCGGAGGGAGGCGCGCCGCGCCGTCTCCTCAGAAGAAGCACCACGACGGCCGCGCCCAGGAGAAATGCCAGTACGGCGATTCCCCGGAGCAGGGGATGCGAAAAAAAGAACGGGGTGTGGCCCAGCACAAGGAGCCAGTACTTTTCCGTCGACCGGGAGGGAACGCCGCCGTCGAACCGCTCGAACAGTCTGAGCACGAGGTCCCCCGAGCGGGGAAGCCCGGCAGGATTGAAATTGGCCCAGCTGTCAAGCGGTGTGTGTATCGGGAACGAAACATCGGATGTGAAATCGATCGCGGGAATCCCCTTCGCCAGGAAGGGCATGTGATCGGAGCCGGTCCCCCCCGAGGACGATGAGTTCACCGTCGCCGCCTGCGTCGGGTACATGAGTCCTTCGGAGTGAAGATCGTTGTAAAAGACGTCGAATGCCGCGTCGACAAGCCAGCGCGGAGCGCTCACCTGATATGCGCCGTCGGGATCGGCCTCCAGGTTCCCCGATCCGTCGGCCATATCGATCTGGAGCATCAGGTCGACGTCGCTCATCTTCGGGTAGTGCGCGGCAAAGTACTCCGAGCCCCTCAGCCCTTCCTCCTCCCCGCCCCAGCAGCAGAAGAGGACTGTGGACTCATGCTCCTTCTTCCCGATCACCCGTGCAAGCTCGATCACCGATGCCGCGCCCGAGCCATCGTCGTTCGCGCCGGGGATATCGGGACCGGCGGAGTCGATGTGCCCCCCGATGATGATGATCCGGCCGGTCTTTCCCCGGAGGACCCCCACGGCGATGCCGCTCGCGGTGTTCACGCCCGCGGCATCCGCCATCGGCATGACGTACGCCTCCTGGCACCCGTACTGAGTGAATCTCGAGACGGCGAACCGGAGGGCCCTCCCCTCGGCCGGGGATCCCATAGGACGCGGACCGATGACGTTGACGAGCACATTCAGGTTCGCGTACGCACTGTCTCCCGAGAACCCGGTTTTCTGCGCCGCGGCGCAGATCACCACAAGGGGGGAGAGGAGACAGCCGAGGAGGATCCGGTTCATGACACGATCGCTATGGTTTCCAGAGGATTTCGGGAATCTCCGCGGACCGGTTCGCATACCGGGCGAGCACGAACAGGAGATCCGACAGGCGGTTCAGGTACATGGTCATCCCCTCGCCGATGTCCTCGTTGCGCGACAGGCGCACGACAACGCGCTCCGCCCTCCGGCAGACGGTGCGGGCGAAGTGGAGGCGCGCCGCCAGAGGCGATCCCCCGGGGAGGATGAAGCTATGGAGAGGCTTCAGGAGCGCATCGAGCCTGTCGATCTCGCGCTCCAGGGGGAGCGAATCGCGGGGCTCTATCCGCCTGACGTTTTTGCGCGTGGTTGACCGGGGAGTTGCCAGATCTGCCCCCAGGCCGAAAAGGCGGTGCTGGATCTGGAGCAGGACCGGCCGGATATTCTCGTCCGGACCGTCGGCCAGCGCAAGGCCGATCACCGAGTTCAGTTCGTCGACGGTCCCGTAGGCTTCAATGCGGAGAGCGTCCTTCGGGACCCTCTGCCCGCCGAAGAGGGACGTGTCACCCCCGTCGCCGGTCTTTGTGTAGATCTTCATCCGTCGCTGCATTCTGGTGGCCGGAAATGTACCCATTTCAGCCCTCACAATCAATGAACCTGTTCCACGCGGGGTCCATTCCGTTGACACTCCAGTACACATTCGGTATGTTTCTTCTCCACCGCCGGAGGGCGGCTCACGCACACTTCTATCGCAAAGGCAATGAGTCCGACAGAACGACTCTTCCTCCTCGACGGGATGGCGCTCGCCTACCGCGCCTATTTCTCGTTCATCAGCCGCCCCCTTATCAACAGCAAGGGGGAGAACACAAGCGCGATCTACGGCTTCGTCACAGCCCTCATGAAGATCCTCGACGAAGAAAAGCCCGAGCATATCGCCGTCGTGTTCGACACGAAGGAACCTACCTTCCGGCACAGGCTCTTCGCCGAGTACAAGGCCACGCGGCAGAAGATGCCGGAGGACATGGCCGCGCAGATGGACAGGCTCAAAGAGGTCGTGCGCGCGTTCAACACCCCCCTTCTGGAACTCCCGGGGTATGAGGCGGATGACATCATCGGCACGCTCGCCCGCCGCGCGGAAAAGGAAGGGGTCCTCACCATGATGGTGACGGGAGACAAGGACTTCATGCAGCTCATCTCCCCGATGATAAAAATGTACAAACCAGGGAAGTCGGGGGGGGACCCGGAGCTCGTCGAAGAACCGGGCGTCAAGGAGAAGTTCGGCGTCACTCCTGACAGGGTCACCGACGTGCTCGGGCTCATCGGCGACACGTCCGACAACGTCCCCGGAGTCCCCGGAGTCGGGGAGAAGACGGCGATCCCTCTGATACAGAAATACGGGACGATGGAGGATCTTTACGCGCACGTCGGGGAGATCCCGCAGAAGGGACTCCGCGAGAAGCTTATCGCCAACAGGGAGAAGGCGTTTCTTTCGAAACATCTCGTCACCATCGACACGGCCGTCCCGCTCGAGCTGGATTTCCATTCTCTCCGTGCCACGCCCCGCGACACTCCCCGGCTGATCCGCATGTTTTCGGACCTGGAATTCAAATCGCTCGCCGGGCGCCTGCGGGAGAGCGAGACTTCCGACGTGAGGCCCTCCGCTCCCCCCTCCGCCCACCCTCAGATGGACGACGTGCCCCTGACGGCGCCCCTGGCGCAGGCAACGGATATCGAAACGGATCGTCACGAGTACACGTGCGTCACGACCGCCGAGGCGCTGGAGGAGCTCGCCGGGGAACTCACGAGGAGCCGCCTCATCGTCTTCGACACGGAAACCACATCCACCGACCCTCTCCGTGCAGAGCTTGTGGGGATCTCGTTCTGCACGGCGGAACGGCGCGCCTGGTACGTCCCCGTCCGCCGGGAGCCGGTCGCCGGAAAAGAAACGGGACTCTTCCGCGGCGTGCCCGGAGGGGAGGAAGTCAACACCACCGCCGGGGCCCTCCCGCGGGAAACAGTGCTCGGGAAGCTCGCGCCGGTGTTCGCGTCGCACGAGATCAGGAAGGCCGGACAAAACGTCAAGTACGATATGCTCGTCCTCCTGAACCACGGACTCGTGGTGAACGGCGTCGCGTTCGACACGATGGTCGCCAGCTACATTCTCCGCGCCGACGGGCAGCATAACCTGGACGCGCTCGCACTGGAATTCCTGAACTACCGGATGGTCTCCTTCGAGGAGCTCGTGGGGAAAGGAAAGCAGGCCCGACTCATCACCGAGGTCCCCCTCGATTCGGTCGCCCGGTACTCGGCGGAGGACGCGGATATGACATTCCGCATCCGGGAGCGGCAGATCCCGCGGCTCAGGGAAATGAATCTCCTGGGCCTCTGTGACGGGATCGAGTTCCCGCTCATCGCCGCTCTGGCGCGGATGGAGTTCGAGGGGATAGGGCTGGACGTCCCCTGCCNNGCTCGGCGACATACTCTTCAACACGCTGAAGCTCCCCACGGTGCGCAAAACCAAGACCGGCTTCTCCACGGACGTGGGGGTCCTGGAGACCCTTCAGGGGATGCACCCGATCATCGACAACCTTCTCAACTACCGGCAGCTCACCAAGCTGAAGTCCACCTACATCGACGCGCTCCCGTCGCTTATCAACCCGGCAACGGGGAGGGTCCACACATCGTTCAACCAGACTGTGGCCGCCACGGGACGGCTCTCCTCGAGCGACCCCAATCTCCAGAATATCCCGATCCGGACGGAGATCGGGAGATCGATCCGGAAGGCATTCATCCCGCGCTCGAGCGAGTCGGTCCTGATGTCCGCCGACTACTCGCAGATCGAGCTTCGCGTCATGGCCCACATGTCGGCCGACGAGGGCCTGAGGGCGGCGTTTCGGAACGACGAGGACATCCACCGATCGACCGCTTCACGCGTGTTCGGTGTCCCCTCCGACGGGGTCTCTCCCGAGATGCGCAGGAAAGCGAAGGAGGTGAACTTCGGCATTATGTACGGGATCGGTCCCTTTGGGCTGGGCAACAGGCTGGAGATCACGCAGTCCGAGGCGAAAGAAATCATCGCGAGGTATTTCGAACGCTTCCCGAAGGTCAAACAGTACATCAACGACACGATCGCCGGCGCGCGCCGGGAAGGGTACGTCGCGACACTTTCGGGGCGAAGGCGGTACCTCCCCGACATCAACAGCCGGAACCAGAACATCCGGGGGAATGCCGAGCGCCAGGCGATCAACATGCCCATACAGGGGACGGNNGGATGCTCCTCCAGGTGCACGATGAGCTCGTGTTTGAAGTCCCGCACGAAGAAGAGAAGAAGATGACCGCCCTGGTCACGGACGGGATGCAGAACGCGATGACCCTCTCCGTCCCGATCAAGGTCGATGTCGGGACGGGGAAGAACTGGCTGGAGGCGCATTGAGGGGGTCCCCTCCGGGGGGGGATCCTACTCCTGGGGCCGGGTGGACCGGGAAGGCCCGGCACGGTTGAGGAGCAACGCAACGCCGAATAGCACAAGCCCTGCGGGCCACCATCTGTTCACGACCGGTGCCACCTCCCACGTCGCCCAGTAGCCGAGCTCCGTCGAGAGGATCGCTCCGCCCACAAGCAGAAAACAGGCCGCCGGGACAAGGACATACCAGTTGCGCGGGGAGACAAGGAACATCAGGAGGCACCCCGCGCCGAAGAGAAGAAACAGCCCGGACACCACGATACCGGGGTCAAGCCACATGACGTCGAAGGAGCGGAGCAGGAACGCTCCCCCGAGGACGAACCAGAACAACCCCCAGAACACCCCACCCCGCGACTTCAGCGCGATTCCGTTGTAGAGCTTGACGCCTCCTGTGACGGTCACGAGCATCCAGAGGGGGGCGGGCCATCCGATCCACATGACATGGAGGCGCGCGAGGAGCATCGCAACACCGATGAGTATCAGGAGCAGGGGAAACCAGAAACTGCGTACAGGTATAGTGTGCATGCGCCTCCTTTTCCTCAGGCCGGAACAGGTTCACGCGGCGTGACGATCGCCATGACGGCATAGAGCAGGAGCATGAAGCCGAATGACGCGAACGCCGCGACGATAAACAGCAGCCGGACGATGGTCGGATCGACGTTGAAGTACGCGGCGATGCCCCCGCAGACGCCGAAGAGCTTCCTCCCGGTGCGCGACTTATACAGGCGCGCCCGGAGCGCGGGGGCGGGGGGGATGGACGTCTCCGCCGCGGGTGAGTCGGGCTCCGACGGCGCGCCCTGAGGCGCACCGGGGGCGTTCAGCGAATCCCGCCCGCCGAACATGAAAGCCACACCGGCAAGTATAAGCAGCACAGGGAGCACAACGTCCCAGGCCAGACCCCACCAGTGGTGCCAGAGGGGAATCCCGAGATTGCCGATAAACCAGACGGTTCCGACCGCAACGAGAAGAATCCCCCAGAACCGGCTGTTCCGTTCCCGGACCGCAACGGGTGGGGCCGACGTCTCCCCGCGGTCCGCGGGCATGATGATCACCGCGACAAGATAGAGCAGGATCCCCATCCCCCCCACCAGGATCAGAAGGACCCAGGCGAGACGCACAAGTGTCGAATCAAGGCCGAAGTACTCGGCCACCCCCCCACACACGCCGTCCAGCATCCGGTCGGCGCGCGATTTGTGCAGGCGCCGCATTTCGTCATGCGCAGTCATTGCCACCTCCAGGTTTTCTCGTGAGGTCCCCCCTCATAATGTCATACGCAGGGGGAGGCGGCAAGTTACAAGAACGAAAAAGCCCCGCACGGTGCGGGGCTTTTGCTCTACGCGGTGGTGCGCTTCTTACACCTCCATGATCTCCTTTTCCTTCAGGGCGAGGAGACTGTCGATGTCCTTTATCCCCTTGTCGGTCATCTTCTGGACCTCGTGCTCCCCCTTTTTCCGCTCGTCCTCAGAAAAGTGGTCCGCCTTCTCGGCCTTCTTCAGGTGCTCGATCCCGTCGCGCCGAACGTTCCGGATGGCGATCTTTCCGTCCTCACCGAATTTCTTCGTCAGTTTCACAAGCTCCCTCCGGCGTTCCTCGTTGAGCGGAGGGACGGGCACGCGGACGACATCCCCGTCCTTCACCGGGTTGAGCCCCAGGTTGGCTGTCTGGATTGCCTTGGCGACGTGCTCGAGCATCCCCTTGTCGTAGGGCTGGATCGTGAGCGTGTGAACATCGGAGACGCTGACGTTGCCGCAGTGGGCGAGCGGCGTCATCGTCCCGTAATAGTCCACCCTGACGGCGTCAAGCAGCGCGGTGGTCGCCTTGCTGGTCCTGATCCTGACCAGCTCCCCGCGGACCACCTCCACCGCCTTGTGCATCTTGTCTTCCGTTTCCTTCAGAATGTCTTTTACCATCATGGTCTCCGATCGCGGTTGTTAAAGAGCAGATGACGAGAGCTCCAGCACGGTCGTTCCCACGTCCTCCCCGAGGATGAGCCTCCTGAAATTCCCTTTGGTATTCATGTTGAACACGATAATCGGGAGCCCGTTTTCCTTGCACAGCGTGATCGCGGTCATGTCCATCACCTTCAGGTCCTTCTTCATGACATCGAGGTAGGAGATCTCGGTGAACTTGAACGCGGAGGGGTTCCTCTCAGGGTCGGAGTCGTACACACCGTCCACGCGCGTCCCCTTGATGATGGCATCCGCTTCGATCTCCACCGCGCGCAGTGCGGCCGCGGTGTCGGTCGTGAAATACGGGTTGCCCGTCCCGGCTCCGAAGATCACCACGCGTCCCTTCTCCAGGTGCCGCACGGCCCTGCGCCGGATGAACGGTTCCGCGATCACATCGACGCGAATCGCCGACATCAGGCGCGTCAGCGTGCCTTCCCCTTCCAGCGCGCTCTGCAGGGCGAGCGCGTTGACGAGAGTGGCGAGCATCCCCATGTGATCGCCGGTGACCTTGTCGATCCCGTCGGTGGAGTCCGAAACGCCCCGGTAGATGTTCCCCCCTCCGATCACGATCCCGAGTTCGACGCCGAGATCGTGCACGCCCTTGATCTCGGCGGCGTAGGCCTTCAGCACCGCAGGGTCGATGCCGAATTGCCGCTCGCCCATGAGCGCCTCGCCGCTCAGCTTCAAGAGCACGCGCCGGTATCGGGGTGTGCCGGCCACGTCAGCGGGCCTCCTCACCAAGATGATAGCGGTGGAACCGCTTCACGGTGGTCCCTTTCCCCGTCTCCGCGAGATAATCTTTAATGGTCTTCCCGCCGTCCTTGACGAAGGTCTGTTCGAGGAGGCAGACTTCCTGGAAGAACTTCTCCAGCCTGCCGTTGGCGATCTTCTCCACGATGGGGTCGGGCTTTCCCTCGTTCTTCGCCTGCGTTCTGTAGATATCCAGCTCCCTGTCGATCGTCTCCCTGGCGATCCCTTCCCGGCCGACGGTCATCGGGTTCATCGCCGCGATCTGCATGGCGACGTCCCGCCCGACAACGGTGCCCGCCGGGTCGTTGCCGAGATTCGCGCATTCGACGAGCACCCCGATCTTGTTCCCGAGGTGGGTGTAGGAGAAGACGGCCCCGTCCGCCGACTCCAGGACGCTGAACCGGCGCACGTCGATCTTCTCCCCGACCTTCGCGAGCAGATCGTTCGTCAGGTCCGTGACGGTCTTGCCGCCCGGTGTCGTGAGGCCCCTGAACTCCTCGAGCGTCTTCGGCTTGCGCGCGGCGATCGTCCCGGCGACCGCAGAGGCGAACGCGGCGAAATCATCGCTCCTGCCGACGAAGTCCGTTTCGCAATTGACTTCCACAATCACACCCGTCTTCCCGTCCCCGCTCACGCGGGTGACGATCATCCCTTCCTTGGCGGCCCGGTCTCCCCGCTTCTGGCCGACCGCGGCCCCCTTCTTCCGCAGGGATTCGACCGCGGCATCCATCGACCCGCCGGTCTCCTCCAGCGCGCGTTTACAGTCCATCATTCCCGCGCCCGTCATGTCGCGGAGTTTCTTGATCATCTCACGAGTGATTGCCATGGCATCAGTTCCGGGTCGTTCCGTGTTCAATTCAGCGAAGGTTTTGCCTCGGGCGCATCTTTACCTCTGTGCTCCGCCTCGGCCGACGTCTCCGCCTGCCTGGCCGAGGACCGTTCCTTCCCTTCAAGCACCGCATCGGCGAAGGCTTTCGTGATGACCTGGACCGACTTGATCGCGTCGTCGTTGGCGGGAATCACGTAATCGATCCCGTCCGGATCGCAGTTCGTGTCCATGATCGCGAAGACCGGAATGTTGAGGCGGTTCGCCTCCTTGACCGCGATGGCCTCCTTCTTGACGTCGACGACGAACAGGGCACCGGGGAGGCGGGTCATCTCCACGACGCCCGAGAGCACGTTGTTCAGTTTCTCTTTCTCCCGCTGGAGGAACAGCCCTTCCTTTTTCGTGATCTTGTCGAAGGTGCCGTCGCTCTCCATCTTCTCGATGTTGGTGAGGCGTTTCACGCTCTTGCGTATCGTGGTGAAATTCGTCAGCGATCCCCCGAGCCAGCGCTCGCTGACGTAGAACTCGCCCGTGCGCACCGCTTCTTCGCGGATGACGTCCTTCGCCTGCTTCTTCGTGCCGACGAACAGGATACGCTTCCCTTCGGCCGCGATATTGCTTATGGCGTTGCACGCCTCTTCAAGAAGGATGCGGGTCTTCATCAGATCGATGATGTGGATCCNNGACAGCCGGCTGCGAGCAGCTCGGCAACTTCGACGCGGGGCATACCAGCACTCCTTATGTTGAGTTTTTTCTTCTACTCCCTTCGTCTCCCGCCGTCATCACGCTGGGCGTGACACTCGCGGCGGAATCCGGGAGTATGAGTCGTGACAGCACCGCAGGACGCGGGATCGTGCGGGTGCGTCCTGCAGGGGAACAACCTTCCTACCTCGTTTCCTGACGCATTTCTTATCTCTTGGAGAACTGGAATCTCTTTCGCGCTTTCTTCTGGCCGTATTTCTTCCGCTCGACCATGCGGGGGTCGCGCGTCATCAGTCCCGCGGCGCGGAGCAGCGGACGGTGTTCATCATTGAGCGATACGAGCGCGCGGGCAATGCTGAGCTGCACCGCCCCGGCCTGTCCCGACACGCCGCCCCCCTCCACGTTGACGCGGATGTCGTACTTGCCGGCCGACTGTGTCACTTCGAGCGGCTTCATCACTTCGCGCCGGAGCGTCTCCAGCGGGAAATACTGTTCGAACGACTTCTTGTTGATCGTGATCGCTCCCGCACCGGGCGCGAGGATCACGCGCGCGACGGACGTCTTCCTTCTGCCGACCGCCAGGGTATTCTGTGGGTGCATGCTCCGTTACGACTCCTTGCTGCTTGGGTGGTTGACGATGTGTGGCGCGGGACGCTGGGCGGCATGGGGATGCTCGGCTCCCGCGTAGACTTTCATCTTCTTCAGGATCTGTCTTCCAAGTTTGTTGTGGGGGAGCATCCCCTTCACCGCGTGTTCGAAGACCCGCTGGGGGTCCTTCAGCAGCAGATCCTGGAATCGTTCGAAAACCGCCCCGCCCGGGTACCCCGTGTAATGGAAATACTCCTTCAGCTCCGCCCGCTTCCCAGTGACCTTCACTCTCGATGCGTTCACCACAACGACGAAATCCCCCATGTCGGCGTTCGGCGTGAACACGGGCTTGTGTTTCCCCCGCAGGAGGCGAGCCGCCTCGCTTGCAATCCGTCCGAGCGTCTTCCCGTCGGCGTCGATGAGGTGCCACTTCGCGTCGTTTTCCGACGTCTTGAAGAACCGTGTTGTCTTGTCCACAGCTGCCGCTCCTGGGTGACGATGATGAAGTACCTGGGTTCGATAAAGCTTTTCAATTTAGTGAAAACTGCCGAAAGAGTCAATCCCTTTCCGGCCGGCCGGCCTCACCGGAGACCTGTCCTGCGGCATGGTACGAGCTCCGGACGAGCGGCCCCGATTCGACATGGCGGAACCCCATGGCCAGCGCCCCTTTCCTGAATTCAAGGAATTCGCCCGGGGGGACGTACCGTTCCACGGGGAGGTGCGCTTTCGTAGGGCGGAGGTACTGGCCGAGGGTCAGTATGTCGCACCCGCTCCCGCGCAGGTCGTGCATCACCTCGAGGACTTCCTCGGGCGACTCCCCGAGACCGAGCATCAGCCCGCTCTTTGTGACCATGCCGGCATCATGGCCGCGCCGGATCAGTTCCAGCGACCGGCCGTATTTCGCCTGCGGCCGGACCCTCGGGTAAAGGCGCGGCACGGTTTCCGTGTTGTGGTTCAGAATGTCCGGTCGTTCGTCCATGACAAGCTGCAGGGCCCATCGGACTCCGCGAAAGTCCGGGATGAGCACTTCGATGCGGATCGACGGATTCACTTTGCGGGCCTGGCGGATCGTCTCGGCGAATATCGCCGCACCCCCGTCGGGGAGTTCATCCCGGTTCACCGAGGTGATGACCGCGTGACGCACATTCATGAGACGGATCGCCTCGGCCACGCGGTACGGTTCATCGGTGTCCAGCCCGGACGGACGCCCGGTGGTCACCGCGCAGAACCCGCAGGAGCGCGTACAGACGTCCCCCAGTATCATGAATGTCGCGGTGCCCTCATCCCAGCACTCTCCCATGTTCGGGCAGCGCGCTTCTTCGCAGACCGTGTGAAGCCTGTGGCTCTCGATGAGTCCCCTCAGCCGCGCATAATTCTCCCCTCCCGGAAGCTTCACCTTGAGCCAGTCGGGCCGTTCCCTCCCCGGGACGGGGGGACCTGCGACTTCCTGTATGGTAAATTCCATGCTCGCTTCCCCCCGTCAGATCTTCGTTTCCCTCTCACGCCGCTGGAGGTCCTGGACGATCTCCTCGAGGAACATGCCGCCGAGCGCACCGTCCACGATCCTGTGGTCGAAGGAGAGTGTCAGATAGGCAACGGAGCGGATCGCGATCGCGTCGTCGATCACCACGGGGCGCTTCCGTATCGCCCCGGTCCCCAGGATCGCGACCTGCGGCTGGTTGATGATCGGGATCCCGATGAGCGTCCCGAACACGCCGTAATTCGAGATCGTGAACGTCCCCCCCTGGATGTCTTCGGGAAGGAGTTTCTTCGCGCGTGTCCGCGACGCGAGATCGTTCACGGCGCGCGCCAGCCCGGTGAAATTCTTCTCCTCCGCGTGCTTGATCACCGGGACGATCAGTCCGCTGTCCGAGGCGACGGCGAGACCCAGATTGATGAAGTTTTTCCGAATGATCTTGTCCCCCTCCACCGAAGAATTAACAAGGGGGTACTTCTTGATGGCTTTGACGACCGCCTCGGCGATGTAGGGAGTGAACGTGAGCTTGAACCCTTCCTTCTTCTCGAATTCTTCCGCATGCGCGTCCCGGTGTTTCACGACCGCGCTCATATCCACTTCGTGCACCGCCGCCACGTGCGGTGAAGTCTGCACGCTCTGGACCATGTGCTGCGCCATCTTTTGCATGACATTGCTCATCTGCAGAATCTCGTGCCCCGGCGCGGGGTACTTTGCACGGAGGGAAGGTGCATCGGCAATCTGCAGCGTGACGGGCCCGGGCCCGGCCTTGACGGGTTCCGGAGCCGGGGAAGGAGCTCCGCCGCTCTTCCTTGCGGCCACATAGGAGAGCAGGTCCTTCTTCGTGAGCCGCCCCCCCTCTCCCGAGCCGGGAAGGGATTCGAGTTCCGTGAGAGGCACCCCCTCGGTCCGCGCAATAGTCAGTACGAGCGGCGAATAGAACCTCCCCCCGACGGGGGACGGAGTCGACGCCGTCATTTTCCTTGGCTCCGCAGGCACGGTTCCGCTCTCCTGCGACGGTGCGCGCAGCGGCGCAGAGCCGGGTCCCGGCCCTTCGGTCTCGAGATAGGCTATCACTGTCCGGACCGGCACAGTCGCGCCTTCCGGCGTCACGATCTCCGCCAGTATGCCGGCACCCGGTGACGGGATTTCGGAGTCAACCTTGTCCGTACTGATCTCCAGGAGCGCCTCGTCCCTGCCGAGGGTGTCACCGACCTTCTTGAGCCACCTGACGATCGTACCTTCGGTGATGCTCTCCCCCATCTNNGATGACTTCGATACGGGCCATGTGTCTGTCCCCTCTGTTGAATAAGACTGGAATCTCAGTACCTGATCAGCTCACGCAGAGCATCTGCTATTCTTCCCGCATCCGGGAGGTGCGCCGCTTCGAGCGTGGGAGCAAAAGGGACGGGGGCATCGAGCGCACCGACCCGTTTCACGGGGGCATCGAGGTACTGGAAGGCGTGCTCCGCAATCAGTGCGGCCACCTCGCCACCGACCCCACCCGTCAGTGTGTCCTCGTGCACGATCAGGACCCTGCCGGTGGAGCGTACCGAGTCGAGGATCAGATCCCGGTCGAGCGGCAGGAGAGTCCGGAGATCGACGACCTTCGTCTCGATACCGTCCTCCTTCGAGACCCTTTCAGAGGCCTCGAGAGAAAAGTGGACCGTCGAACCGTACGTAATGATCGTCACGTCACCCCCCTCGCGCTTCACATCCCCTTTGCCGATCGGCACTGTAACATCTCCGTCGGGCACAACCCCCTTCACGCGGCGGTAGAGGTACTTGAATTCGAAGAACATCACCGGGTTGTTGTCGCGCACCGCGGACTTCATAAGCCCTTTGGCGTCGGACGGGGTCGACGGCGCAAGGATCTTCAGTCCGGGGACGTGGGCGAACCAGGCTTCGGTGCTGGCTGAGTGGTACGGTCCGCCGTGTATGTATCCTCCCGACGGGAGACGTATCACCATCGGGACGGGTATCCGCCACCGGTAGTATATCTTCGAGGCATTGGTCACGATCTGATTGAAGGCGCAGGTGACGAAATCCGCGAACTGCATCTCTGCAATCGGCCGTAACCCCGCCAGGGCAGCCCCGGTCGCGGCTCCTATGATCGCCGCTTCCGAAAGGACGCTGTCGATCACCCGCTCCGGGCCGAAGTGCTCCAGGAACCCTTTCGTCGCCTTGAACGCGCCCCCGTATGCCCCGATGTCCTCCCCGATGAGGAAGACCGAAGGGTCCCGCTCCATTTCTTCCCACATCCCCCGGGAAATTGCATCAATGTATGTCAGTGCCGGCATTACGGTGCGTACACTCCCTTGCCCGCGTCTTCCCCGGGGGGATAGGGGCTCTCCATCGCGAATGCGACAGCGTCCTCGACCTCGGCTGTGATCTCTTCTTCAATTCGCTTCTTTGTCTGATCGGTCAGGACGTGGTCAGAGAGGAGGATCTTCTCGTGACGGTCGATCGGATCTTTCTTCCGCCATTCGCCGATCATCCCCTCCGGAACGTAGGAAGCATCATCAGAGGCGGAATGGCCGTGCATCCGCATCGTGACCGCTTCTATGAGCGTGGGGCCCTCACCCCTCCGCGCCCGGTCAACCGCCTTCCTGCAGGTTTCGTAGACAAGCGACACGTTTGTCCCGTCAATCGTGACGCCGGGTATGCCGTAGCCGGATGCCCGCTCGGAGAGTTTCTGGGCGGCGAACTGTCTGCGCGTGGGGGTCGAATAGGCAAACTGGTTATTTTCGATGATGAGGATGAACGGGAGTTGCATCACCGACGCCATGTTCAGCCCGTCGTGGAACTCACCCGTACTGCTCCCCCCGTCGCCTATGTAGTTCATCACCA
>PMDK01000344.1 GCA_003154425.1 Ignavibacteriota bacterium | reverse complement strand
CCCACACGCGGCGGTTCGTCGTGTAGACAGTCCCCGTCCAGTAGTCGCGCGCGTGGTTGCGAATCGTCGTGGAGATCGCCTTCTGGAGATTGAACGAGGGGAGTGCGGGGACCTCGGCGGGGAAGTAATCGATCGAGGTCCCCTCGCCCCTGATGGCGGCGATGGGGAGGATCAAATCCCCCAGTTTGTTTTTCTTCTTGAGTCCTCCGCATTTTCCAAGGAACAGGCAGGCCTTCGGCCTGATGCTCGCAAGGAGATCCATCATCGTCGCCGCGTTGGCGCTCCCCATCCCGAAATTGATGATCGTGATGCCGCGCGCGGTGGCGTTGGGCATCGGCTTGTNNCCGGCACGTTGTGCCATGCGGCGAATTGTTCGACGTAGGCGCTGAAGTTCACAAGCAGGATGTGTTTCGCAAACGCATCGAGGGGCGTCCCGGTGTACCGTGGGAGCCAGTTTGCGACGATCTGTTCTTTCGTCCTCATTTGTCCTTCATGGCCTGGTTCCTGAGCATTTTCGTCGTGTCGTACGGAGCCGGGTCTTCCGCGTTCCTGATTTTGTAGAGGTCGGCAAGCACGAACGCGCGTTTCTGAGCGTCAGCGTGCTAACATACCAAAGGCGTCAAGCAAAATCAATCTGTTGCAAATCAGCGTCCCTCTGTCGATATTCTCCTCTCGTCCGTTCAACCACTGGACCTCCCACGCCCGATGAATTCCACTCAAACACGCGCACTGATAAGCCTGGACGCGTTCCGCCGCAATATCGGTTGTGTCCGCTCGTACTGCGGGAAAGGGACCGGGATCATGGCGGTGGTCAAGGCGAANNCTCGAGATCCGGAGGAGCGGGATCGGTCATCCCCTTCTTGTCTTTGAGGTCCCCCCCCCATCCATGATCGACCCTGCGATAGCGGAAGGGATCGCGCTCTCCGTGAGTACCGCAGAGGGGGCAGCCTCCATCAGCCGTGCCGCGTCGCTGAGGCGGGGGAATGCTTCCGTTCATGTGAAAGTGGATACCGGGATGGGGCGGCTCGGGTTTCCCGATGACGCCGCCCCGGCGGATATTGCCTCCCTCCTCCGGCTTCCCCATCTGGAACTTGCAGGCGTGTACAGTCATTTTGCGACCTCTGAGGACCCGGATACCTCTTTTGCAGAGGCGCAGGTTGCCCGATACAATGAAGTGATCGAGAGCCTGCGCAGGATGAGGATAGAAGTCCCTCTCAGGCATATGGCGAACAGCGGTGCGGTGATCGCACTGCCGGACGCCCGGTTCGACATGGTCCGACCCGGCATCATGCTCTACGGGTATCCCCCCTCCCGGTCAATGACCCAGCGGTATCCGGTCACCCCGGTGATGTCTCTCATTTCGAACATCAGCATGCTCCGCAAGGTCGGGAAGGGAACGAGCATTTCATACGGCCGCCGCTTTTTTGCTCCGCGGAGCACGACAATCGCAACAGTACCGATCGGTTACGGGGACGGATATACGAGGCTCCTGACTAACCGGGCGTCCGCGATTATCCGGGGAAACCTCTATCCCGTTGTCGGGACGATATGCATGGACCATCTCATGATAGATGTCGGAACGGATCCGGAATGCCAGACCGGAGACGATGTGACTTTCATCGGTGCTGGCGGAAGCCGGTCGATCACGGCGTGGGATATCGCCGAGACGCTGGGGACGATACCGTACGAAGTGACCTGCCTCATTTCAGAGAGAGTTCCCCGTTTTTTCCTGGGATGATCGCCAATTTGCAATTAGGAGACTGGTTGTATATATTCTCTACAATCATGCACCTGACCCGCCCAAAAATATCGCGCATTCTGCTTGCGTCCCTCTTCCTGGTCTTCAATGTCGGGCTACCGATCCTGATAGATTCATGCCCGATGCCGAAACCGGTGGGCTCAATGATGTGCCCTCTCTGTCACATAGACGGGGGAGAAGGAAAGGGGGAGGTAGTCAAAGGGAAGCCGTGCTGTTCTCCCTCCATCGCAGCCGGAGGGAATACGAATGAGTTCCTCCGGACTCAGAAAAGTGCGTATTCTCCGGGTCCTTGCACCATGTGTCAGTCCGGTTTCGCTCCTCGCTGTTTCTTTTCCGGTTCACAGATATCTGCTTCAAACCCTTCTCAATTTGCCCCCGACGACATTCCCGTCATACACTCGTCGCTTCTGATCTGATCTTCCTCCTCCTCCGGAGAGGTTGGCGTATTTTCTGATCCGGTCCGCCCGGCCTCGCCATCCCTTTTTTTCATGTGAGAACAATTACCCGAGGTACATCATGACAGCACTTCTTTGCGGTCTCCTTGTAGCTATGTGGCCTTTCCGCACCCTCTTCCCGTCCGCTGCGGCCGATACCACGCGGCTGTGGGACCTCGTTGAGGAATCGCTCGACCGCAACCCCGAGATCGAATCTGCACGTCAGCAAATGGCCGTCATGGGCGCGAAGGTCCCGCAGGAGGCTTCGCTCCCTCCGCCGGAGCTCATATTTATGCGGGAAGGGATGCCGTCGTTCCGGTACTCCGAAGCGATGTTCTCCCGCATCGAAATCATGCAGATGCTCCAGTACCCCGCAAAGATCTCGACCAGACGGGAGATTGCGGAAATCAACGCGGACCACGCCCACCATGATCACATGGAGAAAGAGTTCGATGTTCTCTACCGGCTGAAGTCTGCCTATGCGGAGCTCTGGTATCTGCAGCAATCGATCGCGCTCACCCGCCGCAACGGAGATCTGCTTCTCGATGCCCTCGCGGTGGTCCGGGTAAGGTACGGAGCGGGGAGCGCGGGGGAGGAGGCGGTCCTGAAGGCATCGCTGGAATCCGCCAGGAACGACAACCTCGTCGTTTCGCTCCGTCAACGGGAGCTCGCCATGAAGTCGANNCATGCCCGATTCGCTCGTTCTCAACGTGTCTCTCGACACGCTCATTGCGAGGGGAATGGAATACCGGCCGATGCTCCAGCATGATTCGCTCGCTGTTGTAGAACAAAAGGCCCTCCTTTCCGCGGCCCGGCAGGAGTACATCCCCGATCTCAGGATCGGCCTCCAGTATATGACCGCCCCGATGACCGGATTCAACGGCTGGACCGTGACAGCAGGCATAACCCTCCCGTTCGCCCCGTGGGCTCTCGGCGCCCGGTCCGGCAAGATTGATGAATCGGAAGCCGGCATCAGCAGGGCCGCCGCCGCTCTGGCCGCCTCGCGGGCGATGGTACGTGCGGAGATCCGTGACAGGTACTCGAGAGCGGTCGCGGACAGGCAGCAGGTGGAAATGTACCGCGCCACGATGCTCCCCCGGGCCGAGCGGGCGCTGCAGTCGGCGCTTGCCGCGTACCGGTCCGGGAGGGGGGATCTCCTCATGGTTCTCGATTCCTGCAGGATGCTGAGCGATCTGACAATGGAAGCACTGATGCTCAGGATGGATTTTGCGCGCTCGATCGCCGGCATCGAACAGGAAATCGGCGTCCGGGACCTGACATATCTCAGATGAAGAAAGGGATGCACGATGAAAAAGACTCCGGTCGTCATTGCAGCGCTTCTTCTCGCCGCGCTGGTTCTGGTTGTCCTGTTCCTCCGCCCTCTCGGGAGCCACCAGGCGGCCGGCACGGCGCCCCCCGGGGGAGGGGTCGAGTACTACACATGCCCCATGCACCCTTCGGTGATCGCGTACAAACCGGGGCCCTGTCCCATATGCGGGATGACGCTCGTGAAGAGGGTATCGGGCGGACACCCCGGCGCTCAGGAAGCCCCGCAGGGGAGGGAAGTTGTCGTCTCGAGCGCTCAAAGAGTGCAGGCGAACATTTCGACGTCAGCGGTCGTGTGGATGCCGCTCTCGGGCTCCGTTTCTGCGTCAGGCGTCGTCGCATTTGCGGAGCCCTCCCAGTCGGTTGTCGCCGCGAGGGGACGGGGGCGCATCGAGCGCCTCTTCGTGGAAAGGACCGGTGCCGTTGTCCGGAAGGNNAGGAAGAATACCTGATCGCGCTGGGAGGCGCCCAAGACGTCACCAGGACGCAGTTGATTGCGGCATCACGGAAGCGGCTCGCGGAGCGGTTTGGAATGACGGAGTCTCAGATCGACCGCCTGGAGCGCGAACATGACATGAAGAGCCCCGCCACGTATTCTTCACCGATAGCCGGGACGGTTATTCGGAAGCCGGTCGTGGAGGGTCAGTATGTCGAGGAGGGGATGACCCTCTTCGAGCTGGCGGATCTCTCCC
>PMDK01000317.1 GCA_003154425.1 Ignavibacteriota bacterium | reverse complement strand
GCGTGGAAGCAGCCATCGAGAGCTGCAGCGGGATACGACCATTCGGAAACAATGAAGGCTTCAGGATACTCGCTGTTGAGGATCTCCCGGATATCGCGCCAGAATTGTTTCGTTCCATCCCCGCGCATTGAGAAGAATTGCTGATTCCCTTTCACGCCGGAGGATTTCACGAGGGCTCCCGCCATGTCTGCGCGGAACCCGTCGGCGCCCATGTTCATCCAGAATCGGAAGACGTTTTTCATCTCCTCCCTCACTGCCAGCACGTCCGGGTGATCAACCGGCAGTTCCCACTTCTGATCGGGGTCGGGGACATCAAATCCATAGTTGAGTGCGGGTTCGCAGTAGTAAAAGTTCTGCATATACTGTCCGTTCCTGGACCCGTATCCTTTGATGAAGGCTCCCTGGAAGCGCTTGGGAGGATCCAACC
This sequence comes from Ignavibacteriota bacterium, assembly GCA_003154425.1. Classification (GTDB taxonomy): domain Bacteria; phylum Bacteroidota; class Ignavibacteria; order UBA10030; family UBA6906; genus Fen-1273. The sequence continues at coordinate 7,857 of PMDK01000317.1, read as the reverse complement.
AGAGGTTGTCAGTCCAGATGTACCAGTTCGAGTGCTTGTTCGGTTCCTGCTGTGCGGAAGCTTTGAACCATGGATGGCTGATCGACGTATAGCTTGCGACAAAATCAAACAGAATTCTCAGCCCCCGCTTGTGGGCCTCCTTGAATAGCGCGCGTGCCTCGTCGTTCGTCCCGTACCGTGGAGCGACCGTATAGTAGTCAGAAATGTCGTAGCCCGCGTCACCGAACGGGGATTCGAAAAAAGGATTGATCCAGAGTGCATCAACGCCCAGGCTCTTGATGTAGTCGAGTTTTTCTGTAATCCCCTGAAGGTCTCCTATCCCATCGCCGTTCGAATCATAGAAGCTTTGGGGGTACACCTGGTAGAAAACAGCGTTGTGAACCCACTGCGGGCAATGAGGAGGAACAGAAACCTTTCCTGTGATCTTCCCCTCCTTCCATTCCGATACCGATCGAGTCGGTCGGGACTGAGTATCGGGGTCAATGACAGAATGAGAAGCATGCGACGTTTCCGTGGACCCGGCCCGGCCTCCCAGGTGGAAGACCCCGACGCCGGCAGCGGCTGCGACTTTTCCGAGAAACATTCGCCTGTCGAACCTGAAGCGTTTCATGACGGGTTCCCTTTGTTTCTGTCTGTGCGAGGAGATACCATCGTGGATAGAAGAACGAGCGATGACCTGCCGTGAGACGCAGCGGTCAGGTGAGCCCCGACGGGATGAAGCTCAACTATCGCAATATACACATTTGGATCCATCGGCGCGGGCCGGGTCAACTTGACATCGGCTAAGGGAAACCTTACTATTTCCCCGGTCCATGTGCTGAAATCCGCCTCGACGTCAAGCTCACGCCGGGAAGAACACTCAACAACCTTCTATCCGGATCGCCTGAGATGTTCTGGCGGCCGGGAGGAACTATAGATATGAAATTCCCCAAAGATCTCGCGCTCGTCCTGGCGTTCACCGTTTGCCCCGTCGCGGCCGCTCCACAGTCGGCGCACGTGTGGGAAAAGCAGGAAATTACATTCACCGCCGCGAATTCCTACAGGAATCCGTATACCGACGTCACACTCTGGGTGGATCTCTCCGGGCCCGGGTTCAACAAGCGGGTGTACGGATTCTGGGACAACGGTCAGACATTTCACTTGCGCCTCATCGCCACCCGGCCTGGAACCTGGACCTGGAAAAGCGGATCGAGTCCCGACGACGCGGGTTTGGCCGGCAAGTCCGGTTCCTTCACAGCGGTCGATTGGACCGAGACGGAAAAGACGGAGAACCCCCTGCGACGCGGCTTCGTGCGTGCGACCGCCAACCGGCATGCGCTGGAATACGCCGACGGCACACCGTTTTTCATCATCGGCGATACATGGTATGCCCTGGGGGCCAACCGTTTTCGCTGGTACGATGACGACAAGGAACGCCCCATCGGTCCGGGCGCGGGGTTCAAAGACTACGTACGCTACCGGAAGGCACAGGGGTACAACTGGGTTAACGTCATCGCCGCATTTCCCAACTGGATGACTGATGGGAGACCGTGGCATATCGTCATGGACGATTCGGCGCGGACGACTGTCCGTTCCGCCTGGGTCGAATTTGGCACGGGCAGCGCGAAGAATATGGACAATGAGGGGGGGCGGCCGTTTCTGTTCCCGGGCAAGGTGCCGGGGTACGAGCGCGAGTTCCCCGACATGGACCGGATCAACCCCGAGTATTTCAAGTACCTGGACCGGAAGATCGACTACCTCAATGCAAACGGATTCATTCCGTTTATCGAAGTTTCGCGGCGCGATGCAGGTCTGTGCTGGTACAAATACTACGGCTGGCCCGACTCCTATGCGCGGTTCATCCAGTACATCTTTTCACGGTACCAGGCCAACAATACTGTCCTGAGTCCCATCCACCTCGATATCATCGACGAGACCGTGAGCCCCGACGACTACACTGCTGCTATTGGCGCCGTGGAGAGAAGATTCGGTCCGCCCCCGTTTGGCACGCTGCTTTCCGCGAACGCGAACCCCTCGACGCTCGAGAACTGGGGCGAAGAATCGTGGGTCACGCTGCACCAGACGGGCAACATGCGCGAGCACGACAACTACTGGTATCTCACCGAGGTCTTCAATCTGAAGAACCCAAAGCCGGCACTCAACGGTGAGCCCTACTATGCCGGCTACAGGGATGCACGCGGCCCCGGATCAGCCAACTACACCCGTGGCGCCGCAGGGGGCTCCGAGCGCGACAACGGGTTTGTCCGTTCAGGCATGTACGGCAGTTTTCTCTCCGGCGGACTCGCCGGGCACGTCTATGGGGCTGAGGGTATCTGGGGCGCGGACATTGAGCCGGCCGCACCCGTGCACATGTGGGATGCGTTCCAGTGGGCGTCGGGGGCCGAGATGCAGTACCTGCGGAGGTTTGCCTTCTCCATCGGCCGCCGGTACCAGGAACTCGTGCCGCTCGCCGATCTTGTCTCCCCCAACAAAACGCACGAAACGCTTGCCTACGAAGGCTGGGCGTACTGTGCACGCACCGACGACAAACAGATCTATCTTGCGTTCTTCGAAAAAGGATGCCCGCCGTCCCGGATCCGCGGTGCCCGGCTCAACAGTGTGTATCGCGCGCAGTGGTTCAATCCGCGCGATGGGACATGGCTGGATGCAGGCGGGGGTACATTGTCGGCGAACAAGATCGGCATCATTGTATTGCCCGATTTTCCCGGCGATGCAGATTGGGGGATCCGCCTGATCTACGACGGCCCGGCACCAGGAATGACCGTCAATTGAACCATCGTGCGTCAGATGGCGTCTGATGCTCCCCCGGGTTTGAGCCGGATCCTTCCCGCCGGTGCCTACAACAGCTCGTAATCTTCGACGTCCGTTTCAGGTATCCACATGCTCTTCTCGGTTCCGATCACCGTGCTGTACGGATGAAGCATCCCGAAGTTGGAGCAGCCGACCGAAAACCAGGTGATGTCCTCCTTGTGCGCCAGCTCTTTCTTTATCTCATCGACCATCACAACGCTGGACTTATTTGCCGAGTGGATTTGCTTGATGATGAAGTCCTGATCTTCGGGAGTCAGGAATGAGTAAACGCCTGATAGCGCGTGCTTGTCGACGATCTCAACGAGGTCTTCCGGATAGATATCCTTCGATGACTCGACTTCAACGAGGACGACGCTCAGTTGACCGAACGACCGGTGAATGAGCGACGCAGAAGATTCAGGGAATGAGGTAATGACCGGGATCTCCATCTTAAGCTGGATCTTGGGATCCCGNNCTTCAGATAGCTGGTCCCGATGGTCTCGCGATGGCCGTGGACGGTCTGGATGAATCTGTCGATCCACTGTGCCTCGAACTCATGCATGATGCGCGCGCTCACGGAGATGTTCGCGATTGTCGGCTGGCCCAGGGGGTTGGCCCTGGACGTCACCTTCATGGGAAACGGAAGGTTCTTCATCCCGACGTCTTCGAGGTATCTCTTCTCCTGTGTCATGATCTATCTCTCCTTGAGTGTGAAATTGTGGGCGGCTTCGGCAATGATCTTCCATTTATCATACGTCAGACAGAGGATCGGGACGTTCGACCGGTCGTGGACCATGTTCCAGACACCCCCCTGCTTCTCCGGAGCCGGCCTGCGGTCCGCGCCGAGGAATTCCAGCGAATGACAGAGCGCCGTAATCAGCCGCATCGATTGCGGCGGGTCCTCACAGAGAAATACGACCGCGTCAACACCCCCGAGCACCGAGAGGAATGCTCCTATCGATTTCTTCAGACTGTGGCAGAGGACTTCCCGTACCGCTGAAATTGCCGGCTCATCCCATCCGGGCGTGATATCTGTGAAGCCACATTCCCTTCCGAGGAGCCCCGTGAAGCCGCTCTCACGGGAAAGCACCCGCGTGATCTCCCTGAGCGACATTCCGGTCGAATGAAGCTCGAAGACGATGGTCGGATCAATGTCCCCGCACCCTCCGGATGAGAGTATCCCTTCCACCGGTGTGAAGCCGATCGTGGTATCGACAGGGCTTCCGTCGGCTATCGCCGCCACGTTTGAGTGGTCGCCGAGATAGACACTTATCACCCGTCGTACGGAGTGCCCGAGGAACAGCTCTGAGTGTTCCCATGCCCATTGGTGGCACAAACCGAAACCGCCGTATCTCCGTATGCCGTCCTCCCGGAGCTTGCCGGGGACGGCATAGTCGCTTGCCTCCGGCGGCAGTTTCGCGAAATAGGCCGTGTCACACAGAAGCAAATGACGAACATCCGGCAGCCGCGACATCCAGAATTCAGCGGCCTTGAGCGTCACTTCGTTGTACTCCGGCTGAAATCTCATGCATCGTTCAAGGCTCTTCAGAGAGTCCCGCGTCATGAGGCTTACCGGCCGGTCTATCTCTTCACCGCCGTGGTGCAGCACGTATCCCACGGTCCGGACTGCCTCCAGGCCCCCGATGTGGTCGCGGACCAGCTCGTCCGACTGGTGCCCGAATTCATATGTGCCCCCGGACAGCTTCCCACCGTGGACCTTGCACCACTGCAGCGACGGGGGGGCCGGATCAAACAGGAGTACCAATTGTCGCTCCCAGGAGTTTTATTCCCTCCAGACAAATCATGAGTTCTTCATCCGTCGGGACCGACAGGATGCGGACACGCGATGTTTCCCCGCTCAGCGATGAAATGGCGTTGCCGGTAGCCCGAGCGTTTGCAGCCGGGTCGAGGACCAGACCGCACCAACCCATCTCCTCGCAGACGAGTTGCCGCACAGCAGGATTATGCAGGCCGATGTCGTCGGTAAAGGCCAGTACGTCCATCCCCCCGAGCAGAACCACAAAACTTCCGATGTACTTCTTCACTCGTTGAATGTACATCGTGAGTGCGAGCGCCGACTTTTCTTCATGTTCCGAGGCTCGGACGATGATGTCCCGAATATCGCTGGAATAGCCCGACACGCCGAGCAGCCCGCTCCTCTTATTGAAGAGATCCAGGACGTCGTCCGATCGATAGCCGTATGTCGTCATGAGATAAATGGCGAGCATAGGGTCGATGTCTCCGCATCGGGTGCTCATGAGCAGTCCGGGGAGCGGAGAGTATCCCATGGAGGTATCCAGCGAACGTCCGCCGTCGATTGCCGCCACACTCGAGCCACCGGTCCCCAGGTGGCAGGCAACAATTTTCAAATCCTCAACAGGAACGTGAAGGTAGGAGGGGATGGTTCGCGTGATATACTGGTATGAGAGTCCGTGGAAGCCATATTTCCTGAAACCGAACCGCTGGACGAGTTTCGCCGGCAGGGCGTAGGAGTAGGCTTCCGGGGGAAGAGAATGGTGAAACGCAGTATCAAACGCGACAAACTGCGGAGTGTCCGGGAGCGCTTTCCTGCATTCACCGATCACGCTGAATGAGTTCGGGTTATGAATCGGCGCAAGCGGCCGGCAGAGTTCCAGCCTCCGCGTGACCTCTGCGTCGAGGACAACGGACTCGTGGAAGTGACTTCCCCCGTGCACGAACCGGTGCCCGACACAATCGATATGCAGTCCGGTTTCACCGAGAGCCTTAAGGGCGAGTGTCGCCGCCTGACGATGATTCTTCATGGGAGCGGCGCGCTTCCAGGTGGTGAACCCGAAGCGGGTTTCGATGTAAGAAGGGACCGATCCTTGTACGCCGACCCTGGAGGCTTTGGCGGAGAACACTTCCTCGACGTCTTCGGGGCTCCCCGCCGAGAAGACCTTATAGATGAGCGATGAACTCCCGCAATTGAAAACCAGGATGTTCATAATCTGAGATGTGAAGCCGACATCGTCGGGTCCTGTGTCCGTCGCGAATCGCACATGTACAGGAGAAGAAGCGAATTCAATATAACCCTAAAATACGGAATTCCACAAACAGTGAAATCAAAATCTGCAGCGCACGCACTGAAGCAGCACGTTCACGCTGTCTGTTGATCGTGAAAGTCCCGGGGGAGGGAGGGACTAATCCTCTTTTCATCCTTTTGGATGATTGTGATGTTGTTTTCTGTTGCGTAGGTTGCAGATGGTGACTTGGACGGTTTCGGGTCACGAAGGCGATTGCGCCGGCCCGTCGAAAGAAGAATTCAGGGCCGCCCGCTCGGTCGCGCGTTGCTGCATCGGATCCCTCCTCCGGGGAAACGTACCCATGAATATCCTTCTTGTCTGCCCCGAATATCCGGATAATTTCTGGTCCTTCAAGCACGCCCTCCGGTTCGTCTCCAAGAAGGCGGGGCAACCTCCCCTGGGATTGCTGACCGTGGCGGCTCTCCTGCCGGTCGAGTGGGAAAAGAGGCTGGTCGATCTCAATCTGACCGCGCTTGCGACCGAGGATCTCCGTTGGGCCGACTATGTTTTTCTCGGCGGAATGTCCGTGCAGGCGGAGTCTGCGCGGGAAGTCATCGCCCGGTGCAACGAGGTGGGGACCAGGGTTGTCGCAGGTGGCCCGCTCTTTACCGCACGGCATGAGGAGTTTCACGGCGTGGACCACTTCGTCCTGAACGAGGCGGAGATCACGCTGCCGCGGTTTCTCGATGACCTCCTGCACGGCCGGCCGAAACACCTGTACGGAACAGATGAGTGGGCGGATCTGACCACAACCCCCCTGCCGATGTGGGACCTGATCGACCCCGGCCAGTATGCCACAATGAACGTCCAGTACTCGCGCGGATGCCCGTACGACTGTGAATTCTGCGATATCACGGTTCTCTACGGGCGTCTGCCGCGCACGAAATCCGCCCCTCAGGTGGTCGCGGAGCTGGACGCCCTGTACCGGAGCGGGTGGCGCGGCCATGTGTTCTTCGTCGATGACAACTTCATCGGAAACAAAGTCAAGTTGAAGAAGGAGATCCTTCCCCTGATCATCCGGTGGATGGAGGCGAGGGGGTATCCGTTTACCTTCGGGACTGAGGCATCCCTCAACCTCTCCGACGACCCGAGATTGCTGGACCTTATGGCCCAGGCGGGATTCGAAGAGATCTTTGTCGGGATCGAAAGCCCGAACGAAGAGAGCCTGGAGGAATGCAGGAAGATACCGAACAAGAACCGGGATATGATCGCAAGCGTCAAGACCCTCCAGAAGGCCGGCCTGCAGGTCCAGGGAGGCTTCATCGTGGGGTTCGACCACGACCCCATGTCGATTTTCGATACGTTGATCGGGTTCATCAGGGAAAGCGGGATCGTTGTGGCGATGGTGGGGCTCCTCAACGCCCCGATCAACACGCGCCTGTATCACCGGCTGGGGCGGGAGGAGAGGCTTCTCAAGACCTTTTCGGGGTCCAACACGGATTTCACGATGAACTTCACCCCGAAGATGAATCACCAGGTGCTCCTTGACGGTTACCGGAGGATCCTGGCGACGATTTACTCCCCGAGAGAATACTACCAGCGGGTCATCGACTTTCTCAGGACCCATGAACCCCTCCGGCAGCACAGGGCGCCTTTTCAGTTCGCCCAGCTGCAGGCGCTTTCACGGTCGATGATCCTGCTCGGTGTCATGGGAAAGGAGCGATTGTACTACTGGAAGCTGTTCTTCTGGTCGCTGTTCCGCCGGCCGCGTCATTTCTCAACGGCGATCACACTTGCCATCTATGGATTCCACTTCCGCCGCGTGTCTGAGCAGGACCTCTAGCACTCTCACCCCTCGCCGTCCCCCCTCATAAGGAAACGGGTTCACCCCCCCCCCGAAAGGGGTTAACTATGTTTTCATCCCTTCGCGCTATTCTTTTCCGGGTCTTTCGTTGATATACTCGTTCATCAATTATGTCTACGCGAGGACGACAATGCGCACAACATTAGCCATGTTCGTCATGTTGACGGGCGCCGGGGGGCTCGTTTCAGGGTGCATGTCAGCATCTTCCGATCCCCTGCC
>PMDK01000299.1 GCA_003154425.1 Ignavibacteriota bacterium | reverse complement strand
TTGTCGAGCCCGTAGTCGCTCTTCAGCGCCTGCGCTTCCCCCTGTGCGGGGGTTTTGATGTCCAGAATGTTGTTCATAGCCAGTCCCGCACTAGTTTGCGTTCGCCTATATAAATTTCTCGGGGCGATGTGGGATCGAGCGCCCATTTGATCCTCTCGATCCCCTGTTTCACGTCCTTGACCGTCGTCGCGTAGCTCAGACGCAGGTGCCCTTCCATCCCGAATTCCTTGCCGGGAACAGTGACAACGAGCGCCCTCGACAGGAGCATCTTCGACAGCGCCACGGAATCATTGGTGTAGGCTCTGAAATCCGGGAGACAGTAGTACGTTCCGTCGGGTTTGGTCACCTTGACCCCCTCGAACGATTGCAGCTCCTGCATCATGACGTTGCGGTTGTTCTCCAGGGTCAGGCGGAGGGCCTCCACGGCACTCTGCAGGCCGGTGAGCGCACCCTCCGCGGCCGCCTGAAGAACCACGGACGTGCATGATGTCGTTTGCGCCTGGACGTTGATCATGATGTCCGTGAGCGCCTTGCATGCCACCACCCATCCGATGCGGAAGCCTGTCATGCCGTAGAGCTTCGAGACGCCGTTGATGCAGATTACCTTTGTCGATTCGATGTCCTTCTGCGTGTACCGATAGGCGGGGATCAGCGTCTTACCGTCGAAGACGAGCTTGTGGTAGATGTCGTCCATGATCAGGTAAATCCCCTTCTTCTCGCAGAACTCCACAATCGCAGCAATGAGATCCTCCGGGTACATGACGCCGGACGGATTGTTCGGGCTGTTGACGATGATCGCGCGGGTGTAGGAGCTGACCGCATCTTCTATCTCGTTCATCCTGGGGATAAACCCCCCGTCTTCCGGCGTGACGATGACCGGCCTGCCATAGACCATCTTGATCATCTCGGGGTAGCTGACCCAGTACGGGGCGAGGACGATCACTTCGTCCTGGGGGTTCAGGAGCGTGTAGAGCAGATTGTAGAGGGATTGTTTCGCTCCCCCGGAGACAATGATGTTCTCGGGTGCGGGAATCCTGTCGTAGTTTTCTTCCGTGTAGCGGATGATCGCTTTCTTCAGGGACGGGATGCCGTCGGTCGGCGTGTACTTGATGTCGCCTGTCGTGAGCTTCGCGGCAGAGTTCAGTATGGCATTGATGGGAGCCCTGTTCTTCGGCTCCCCGGCGCCCAGGTGAATGACAGCTTCGCCTTTCTCGCGAAGGACTCGGGCCTGCTCGTTCAGGCTCAACGTGGGCGATTCGGCGATCGAACGTGCCAGCTGACTGATACTCATGGGATGGCTTTCCTCATGAAAAACAACGTGAGTCGATACTGAAGAACGGAGTGGATGCAGAGTACGTCATCACCGGGGGGGGCCGGGCAGGGACCATCACGCGCTGCCTTCACGTCATGGTAGGAAGAAATGGCCTTGGAATCAAGGGAGCGGGCAGTCGTGGTTTTTATTGCGTATATTCGACAGTATTTTTCGAGTTGAATCACACGGCAGGGGAATGAGCAAAAATCTGATCGTCTGGATCCTGGCATTCCTCATAACGGCGGCATCGGCCTGGTACCAGCGTGTGACGGGGCCGACGTATCCACTGAGCGGCACTGAGTTCCTCGGCAGCAGATCGATACACTACCGTCTCGAGAGAAGTCACGGCGGAGATTCCGGGGCCCCGGTGGCGATCATTGTGCCGGACACCTCGGTTTCCGGGACTCTGGAGTGGAGACGGTTCGGAACAGATGACGCGTGGACGAGCGTCGGATTGAGGAGGGAGGGGGACGGTCTCCTGGGCGGGCTCCCGCTCCAGCCTCCGGCCGGGAGGCTCCAGTATCGTGTCACCCTGCATCGCAGTTCCGACAGCCTCTCAATTCCGCCGGAGGGCGCCGCGGTGATCAGGTTCAAGGGGGATGTGCCCGCGGCGGTCCTCGCCGTCCATATACTCCTGATGTTCGCTGCAATGCTCTTCTCAACGAGGACGGGACTTTCGGCGTTCTCCGGCGGGGAGAATATCGGGAAGCTGTCGGCCCTGACAATAGGGTTGATGACCGCCGGCGGGCTCGTTCTGGGACCCGTAGTCCAGAAATATGCTTTCGGCGCATACTGGACAGGCTGGCCTCTGGGGACCGACCTGACCGACAACAAAACCGTCGCCGCCCTTGCCGCGTGGATCACCGTTGCCCTTGTGCAGAAGAGAGTGCGCCGTCCCAACCTCTGGGCCCTCGCCGCGGCTGTCGTGACACTCGCGGTCTTCATGATACCCCACAGCCTTTTCGGTTCAGAGCTCGACTACCGCGGTCTCAACGGTAGGACTCCCCCTTCAGTCTCCGTCCTCGCTCCCGTGAACCCGGACGAATGCGCTCCGGACCGGGGCCGGCATGGGTGAGAGCGAGCCGCGCACCGAGCGCCAGACGATCTCGCTCAGCTCCAGGTCAGGGACCGCATCCTGCCGGCTGAAGTCCATTCCCTCGCTCCTCTCCTGACCGAATGCCCCCTGCACGTTTTTCTCCTCCAGGTTGATCGATGCCCGCCGGTACACATAGGGGGATGGGTCGGCTGTCTCACTGAACGAATTGAACATCGGGGTCGCCGAAGAGTCGTATTGCGACATCGGCGGGAGTCCGAGTATGAGCTCCATCGTCCTGACCATGCTGCTTGTCGAGTACAGTTCGCTGTCCACGAATCCCCGCCTGGTCCAGGGACTGATGACGAGCGCCACGGTGCGGTGTGCATCGACATGATCCGGGCCGTTCTGGGCGTCGTCCTCGATAACAAATATGGCCGATGTCCCCCAGTATTTGCTGTGGGAGATGCGGTCAACGATCATGCCGAGCGCCTGGTCGTTTTGTGCCACAAACGCACGCGGGGTGAGTTTCCCCTTGCGCGATCCCTCCGTGTGGTCATTCGGAAGCTTGATCGTCTGAAATGCCGGGAGGAGCCCGTTCGCTTCGTACGCTGAGAATTCCTTCTCCCAATCCTCAAAGCGCTGAATGTCGGAATAGTCCAGGTCCCATCCCCGGCAGTACGGTGCGGTGTGGCCCGCAAGGCATGGGAGCATCCCGACGGCGGTGTCCCCCTTCCACGCAGGATTCTGCACAAACTCACCATACGTCCTGTAGCTCACCCCGGCTCTCTGGCAGTCGTCCCAGAGATACCCCGCAGACGGATAGGCATCAGGATATCCCCCCTCGTATTCGTATTCCCCTCCGCGTCCCCCGTAGGATGTGGGCCAGGTCTTTTCGACATAGTCCGTGGCGTACGCACCCATCGTCCAGTTGTGGCCGTCGGCACTCACCTCCGCATCGGCGTAGAAATTATCGAGAAGCACGAACTGCCGCACAAGGGCGTGATGGTTCGGCGTCACGCTCTCCCCGAACAGGCAGAGGGAAGGGTCGCTGTTTCCCTTTCCTATGTCGCCGAAAACCTGGTCGTATGTCCGGTTCTCTTTGATGATGTAAAACACGTGTTCGATCCGGTGCCTTTCGCCGTTCTGAATCATGACCGGGTTCCCGGCGGGTGGCCGGGCGGCTTTCCCGAGACGGGAATTCTCGTAGACGGCAGCCGTGTAGGCCTTCAGTGCCGCGGGCTCCGGCGGGTCGATCCGCGAAACTGATCCCATGAAGAGCGACCCGATATACTCGCTGGAATGCCGTGGTTGTGAAGGATTGGGTCCCCCGGGGTTGGCCTGCGAGGAACCTCCTTTGCCGTTTGCCACGATGATCCGGCCGCTCGTGGGGAGGACTTTCACGCACGTGGGATACCACCCGACCGGCATAAACCCGAGTGACCTCGCAGAGCCTTCGCGCCTGACATCCATTACGGCGAGATAGTTGTTGTCCGCGTTTGCGATATAAAGCGTCCCGCCGTCCGCCGTCAGCGCGACCCCGTTAGGCGTGCTCCCGTTGGGAAGGCCGGGGAAGAGGGAGGAGTTGATCGTCTCCTGGACTTTCCCTTCCCGGACGTCAATCACCGAAACCGAGTTGTTGTTTGCGTTCGCGACAAACAACCTCTTCCCGTCCGGCGATTCCACCATGTCGCAGGGGTGGTCCCCCACACGGACCGTCCGGACGATCTCGCCGGTCTTCCTGTCCACGAACGCGACCGCCGACCCTCCCCAGAGGGAGACAAACACATAAGGACGGATCCGTGAGACCAGGCAGGTGTACGGCGTGGCGGGGAGCTGAATCGCCCGGAGGAGTCTCCTCTCCTTCAGCCGGATGATGTTGAGGGAACGGTTTTCCTTGCCGGCCGCGTACACCAGCCCCGATTCCTCGTCGTAGTCGAGCCCGGCGACCCAGACAAGAGCCGCCGGCCGGCGGCCGGCGATAACAAGTGAATCCGCAAGCCGAAGCCTCCCGTCCGCGAAGTCGTACACGTTCACCCTGTTGTCGTTCCCCCCCGACACCAGCAGAGTGCGTCCGCCGTCAATCAGCCGGAGTCCCACCCACGCTTTCGCGACAGGGAGCTTCTGAACCACGGACCACGACGAGACGTCCACGACAGTCAGGTTCTGCACGGCGGTCCCGTTATCCGTCGTGATCACGTAGCGCTCATCCGGTGTGACAGCCATGTTCAGCGGAAGCTCACCCACCTCCACCTGAACGCCCGCGGGGGAGAGGTACCAGCCGTTGGGGAGGCGGACCCTGCCGTCCGCGAGCTTTCCCGGGAGGAGGGAAGGAAAAGGGCCGGCGCACCCGCCGATGATGCCGGCAAAGAGGAGAATGACAGACACGCATGCAATCCGTTTCATGGGATCTCCGCGGAAGATTGGAATCGATGGACAGGGGAGTGCAATATACTCACCGTTTGCGAACATCACAATTATTCTTTATTGTAGCTCCGGATACCCCCCCCCGACCATCAGAAGAGGTTATCGCCATGGAAACGACTCAGCACACATACGCCGGATTCTGGATGCGGCTCCTGGCAACAATCATTGACGGAGTCATTCTGGGGATCGTCAACCTCATCATACTGGTTCCGTTCCTGGGGCTCGTAGGACTGACTGCGGCCGCCCGGGCTTCCGATGCCGACATGGAATCGGAAGGGGCGGGACTGATGATCGCATTGGTGAGCACGTACCTTATCAGCATGCTCGCCGTCGGGGTCGCCGGCTGGCTGTATTTTGCGCTGATGGAATCCTCCGCCAGGGGGGCGACACTGGGGAAGATGGCGCTTGGATTGCGCGTCGTTGACCTGGAGGGAAACCGGATCGGTTTCGGAAGAGCCACAGGCCGCTATTTCGGAAAGATAGTCTCCAGCGCGATACTGTGCATCGGCTACATCATGGCCGCCTTCACGCAACAGAAACAGGCGCTCCATGATATCATGGCCGGCTGCCTGGTCGTCAGGACCTGACGGCCGCGCCGCTCCCGCCTCAGCGCACTATCAGAATGTCGTAGATCCTGTCGTCCATCTGAAGCTGGTCCACGACCTCCAGCCCTCAAACGGCTTTTCCATGACGGCGCGGCGTCCGGCTTTGAAACTTTTTCTTTTTTTGCCTATTATGAATGAATTCCCGTTACGAGCCCAACAGGAGTTGACGTGGCCCCTTTTGCAAAACGGACACACACATGCGGTCAGCTTCGGGCAGCCGACATCGGAACGGCTGTCACACTCAACGGCTGGGTTGACGTCCGCCGGGATCTCGGGGGGGTTATCTTCATCGATATCAGAGACCGGTACGGAAAAACACAGGTCGTCTTCTACCCGCAGCATAGTGCGGCAGCCCACACTGCGGCAAAACAGCTCCGGAGCGAGTTCGTTATCTCCGTCACGGGCACCGTGGAACGGCGTCCCGAGGGAACGGCCAATCCGGACCTCGCCACGGGTGAGATCGATCTCCGGGCGGGGGAGCTGACGATTCTGAGCGAGGCCGACCCCCCCCCGTTCCCGGTCAACGACGAGACTGAAGCGGGAGAAGAGCTCAGGCTGAAGTACCGGTTCATTGATCTGCGCAGGCCGTCCTTGCAGCGGACGTTGATGTTCCGTCA
>PMDK01000240.1 GCA_003154425.1 Ignavibacteriota bacterium | reverse complement strand
GGTTTGGTTTTGTTTTCTGCCATTGTAGTCTCCTTTTCACACGGCCGAACGGACGCGGCAAACCTACTCCGTCTTGCGAGTGTACGTCACGAGATAGAGCCGCGTGCCGGCGATGCTCTTGAATTCTGTGGGGTGTTTCGTTCCAGAAAGGTCGTAGCAGATGCGGAGCGTGTCGCCTTTGAGTTCGTAGATCGCAGGGAAAATCCTCCCCTTGTTCGGACCATCCGTGCCGGTAATTGTCATCCCCCTGGGCGTGGCTGCAAAATCGAGCATGTACGTCCCCCTGTCGGGTTCCTCTCCGACGAAGACTTCATATGTACCATTGTCCAGCTTGAGGCTGATGCTCTTCAAGACCGCGTCAGGCATAGGCCGTCCGGCCAGTTCGGCCGCGGCGGGCTTCCAATTTCCCTGAACTGCTTTTGCGTCGTCGCCGGGCGAGACGCTCGATCGGATAGATACCTCTTTTGTCGTCCCCCTATTTGTCGTTGCACATCCAGCGAACATAGCGGCAACGACCAGCAAACCAAGGCCTGCACATACTCTTCCCATGAACTCCTCTGTATGATGTGTGGGGATTTACGTGAGCTGGATCTTGAACCAGCAGCTTTGATCATCAATGAATCTACTAAAAAGTGCGCGCGTGCACAATCCTCTGGAGATATTACACAGATGGGTAAAAAGGCCTTCTTCCTCATGATCTCAGCCTCGATTTTCGCCCCAATTCACCGTATTGCACTTGGCATGAATGGTGAGGCATAGAGGGGTAGGTTCACGCTGATCAAAGAGACGGAGACGGAGAAACATGAAAACCCTCGGTATAGCAGTACTGATGGCCGTCCTGATCGCTGTTTCACCGGCGCAGGAAGTCATGGGAATCAAGATTCAGGGGAGAATGATCGATGTTGTCGCGAAATTCGCCGAGAAGGGATTCATGCAGAAGGCGAGCAAGAAGGATGTTGTGTATATGCAGGGTATGGCGGGAAATCGGGATGTTGAGTTGTGGCTGGCATGCACACCGAAGACAAAACTCGTGTGGAAGGCCCAGGTTGCGTTCAGGGGGAAATCCGCCTGGAGTGTGTTGAAAACACAGTTCGACGGAATGCGCAACGATCTCGTAAAGAAGTATGGCGTACCAGCGCACGATTTTCATCTCTTCCGAAGCCCGTTTTCCGAAGGTGATGGAAACGAGACACTGGCTCTCAGTCTGGACATGGTGCATTTTGCTTCGGCGTGGAACCTGGTCGATCACAGCATCCGGCTGGAAATTTCCGCGCTTCAGCACGTGACTATTTCGTACAAGAATACGGCTAACAGAGCGATTGATTACAGGGAACAGCGGGAAATCAGCAAGGCCGGCATCATCGGGTGAGGCTGGAACTACTCCGATCCAAAATGCCTGCGCACTTCCCCGGCCCAATTGAGTACGATGTTGACCCGACGGAGCTGGTCTCCGGTTCCGAGTCCGGTCAATAACAATCGTTTCCCATCGAGCGACACGTCAAAACTCACCCCCACAGTCGTGAAGAGTGTTCGATACTCGTCAAAGAGCAATTTGGGCTTTCCTGCCTGGAATGCCGGCCGGGTCTGAACAGCGACTACCATGAGCCGGCTCCCTTCCCTGTAAAACAGCTCCCGCCCGTCCCGGGACCAGTGGACTTCCCCCCCTCCGTCTGTCGTAATCTNNCCATTTCCCGCCAGCGCGGGGGAACGGCTGCACATAGATCTGATATGACCCGGATTCATTCGACGTGTATGCAATCCACCGCCCGTCGGGGGAGAGTGACCCGGAATGTTCGCTCGCAGATGTCTGGAGAACCGGCCGAAGCTTCCGGTCGCCTTCGAGCTGGAGAGCCATGATATCGTAGGGGATCCCGGGATTCATCCGATCAAGAAGGAGTGCCTTGCCGTCGGGGTACAACCCGTCAATATACAATACGTCGGTCCCGGAGTACAATTCCCTGGCATCGCCGCTCCCATCGGCTGCTTTTGAGAAGATCTTCAGGCCTCCGCCGGCATCGCGGGATGTGTAAAATACGCGCTTCCCATCACCGGACCAGAGCGGAGAAAGACTGGAACCTCCGAATGTCAGCCGGCTCAGCTTCTGGCCGGCGATTTCATAGATCCACACGTCCAGCGCCTTTCCATCCTCGATGACCATCAAAATATGTCTTCCGTCGGGAGAGAGCCTCGGCGACTGATAGGCCTGGATGGGAGCGGGGATTTTTTCCCTCTCTCCGCTCCGATCGACCCATGCCAGCGTGTGCGTGTTCGCATCGCCCCCCCCGGGAACGTAGACCAGGGAACCATTGTCCGAGAGAGCAAAATGAACCACCCCTGACGTAGGGTCTCCCCCCACATCTTCCAGCACGGGGACCGGCTGGCCCATCGTTTCAAGCCGGTCGACGTCGAATCGCACGGCGAACAGCGTCCCTCCCCTGCCATAGACGAGGTAGCCACCCTTCAGAAAACGCGCCTGGTTTGCTCCCGTCAGGATCCTTTTCCGAACCCCCGTATCGAGATTGACGGCGTCGATATTCGCCTCGTCATAGTAGTCGGGATTTCCGAAATCACCTACCGTGAAAAGGACTGTCCGGCTATCTCCGAGAAAGCGGGGCCACCTGTGCGTCCGCTCCTGACGGCCCGTGTCAAGGGTCGTCACGGGCCGGACCGGACCCCCCGACGCCGAGATTGCGCTCAATCCGGCCGTTGCTCTGGAGGCGAAAACGATCTGATCATCAGCTCCCCACGTGATCCCCCTGCAGCTCCCGACGTCGCACAGGGTGGTCGGCGTCCCTCCCCCCACGGGCACCTTTTTCAATTTCTTCCCCGAGAAAAACGCAAGCCAGTTTCCATCAGGTGAAAAGACAGGCTCCCGGGCTTTTTCGGTCCCGGCAACCGGGACAGACTCCATCTTGTCCACCGACCGGAGATACAGAAAGTTCTCCGTGGCGTAGACGATGCGGTTCCCATCGCGGGAAATCGCCACCGCGGGGTTCTCGTCCAGGGGGATGGTGCTCTCTTTCGGGAGTAAAAGAGAGAAACGGACGACGGGCTGTGGCGCGGGAATCTGTCGCCACGGATTCCAGGGAGTCAGAGCCGCAACCACTCCCAGGATGCACACAAGCCCCCACGGGAGAAGCCTGCGCACGGCGGCGGAGATGTTGTCATTCGTCGGGAGAGCGCCGCCGGGGACTTTGCGGCCGCCGCTTTCCTGTCCTGCGGCGGCCGCACCCGCCGGTGCGATCCCGCCGATCCGTCGACGGTCTGATTCCCGCCTGTAGCGCTTGAGGTCGACCGAGACCTGTCTGGCGGACTGAGTGCGCTCGTCGGGATCCTTCTCAAGACATTCCAGGACGATCCGGTTTAAGTCCGCGTCGATCTCCGGCCGGATCGAGGAGGGGGGCGGCGGATCGACATTGACAATCTCGTACATCATCGCCGTCTCGTGTACGCCGCGAAACGGCAGCTGGCCAGTCAGCATCTCGTAGAGAACAATACCAAGTGAAAAGATATCCGACCGGTAATCCGCATCGTGCCCCTGCACCAGCTCCGGAGACATGTAAGCGGCCGTGCCGATTGTGCTTCCCTCCTTCGTGAGTCTCGAGACTCCATGAATCCTGGCCAGCCCGAAATCCATGATCTGGACGATCCCGTCCTTGCGGACCATGATGTTGTCCGGTTTGACGTCACGGTGGGCAATCCCCTTTTCATGAGCAGCGGCGAGGCCGTCCGCGATTTGAACCCCGATTTCAACGGCTTGCTTCACCGGGAGACGACCCTCGAGCATCTTTTCATGGAGTGTCCGGCCCGCAACAAACTCCATGACGACGAACAGTTGTCCGTCGCACTCCTGGATTTCATGGATCGTGCAGACATTGGGGTGACTCAATGACGAGGCTGCCTTCGCTTCCTGGATGAGCCGGGCTTTGCTTTCCTGCGAGGCGGCCAGATGCGCGGGAAGAAATTTCAGCGCGACCGGCCGGTCGAGTGCTGTGTCCCGCCCTTTGTACACAACACCCATTCCGCCTTCGCCGAGCTTCTCGAGAATCTCGTAGTGGGAAATGATTGAGGGGACCAAGGGTGCCTTCTTTCTGGGGGATTCCATGAAGAAGGCCCCGCATATCACGGGGCCTTCTCTCAACGCGAGGGAGGATTCGCCGATTACTGCCCTGCTTTTTCCTTGAGGGGAGATTCAGTCCTTGTGAAACCGGCCGGGACGCTGAACTCACCGGCAGGCGTGGACCTCTTCTCGACCTTCGTGACGACAGTCGTCATCGTCGTTCCCATCATGTCCATGTCCGTCTCCATCGGGAACCCGTCGATCTTCTGGTACGCTTCGCCCAGCCCGGCCATGTTTGTCAATGAGGCCATCCGCTTTCCGAATTCCATCCAGTCTTTCCGGAGGTTGTCAAAGCCGGCCACGTCCTTTGTCACCCACATCGCCATCAATTCCTTGTCGCCGCGCTTCATGAGGTACTTCGTGCAGGAGAACCCGCCCACCTTCTTCTTCTCGCCGGTCGCAGAGACCTCGACGGGCACGTCAGCTCCCCCGCCCATCATGCCGGTCATTGCTTCCATCTTCTTCCTCTGTTCGGGAGGCATGTTCTTGATCTTATCCTTGTACTGCGCCATCTTGTCTCCCGACCTCTTTGCGTACGCCTCCATCTCGGCAAACGTCATCTCCGAGTAGGTCTTCTTCGCGGGATCGACGTTGTAGATCTTCTCCTGATCCATCCTGAGTATCATGACCATCATGGGGTTTACAACCTTGAACATCCTCGGCATGGCGAAGTTCTGGGAGAGGTTCTCCTTGTCCTTGAATGGCCCGCCGGTGGTTGTGGATTCCCAGTAGAGCCCCTGACTGAACGCCGACCCGGCAATAAGAAGCGCCAGGCAGAGCAGCATGAAGTGCATACGGCCGTTGATTTTCATACATATCCTTTCTCGAAAGTGAAGGTATCCGGTCAGGGGATCTTTGAACCCGGGAGGGGAAGCGGACCCTCCCGGACTATTTCGACCCCCGGAGCGTTCTGTATCCACTCCGCCTGAGGCAGGACGGAGCGTTGCGTCCACCCGGAGGCGACGTTGAGCGATTCTGCGCTCGGGATCATCTCGATGGTGTCCCAGGGACAATATTTCACGCAGAGTTTGCACCCGATGCATATATCGAGATCGATCTCCACAAGTTTTTTGTGCTGGTCATATTCCGGCCCCGGCACGGTGAGGATGCAATCGACCGGACAGAATTCGATGCAGACCTCACAACCCGTACAACCGGCCTGATTGACCACAGCCAGTTCCTTCGGACGCTTCTTTGCTTTCACCGGGGCCGAAGGGGCAACCGGGCGCACGACGTGGTCCGCCATGAAATGCTGCTCCGCAAATGGAAGAACGGGGTTTCCCGAGGTTCAATTAACCAAAATACCCCTTCTTTTGCAAATTCCGACCACGATCGAGTATGCCCCGTATGCGAAAAATGGAGCCGCGACCACGTCCACGGTGTAATGAACGTGCTGGAGCACAACGCAGAGCCCGACCAGAAGTGTGAGGCATGCGTACACGACCCGCAGCCGTGTACCGGGGATCAGAAGAAAGAGGAGAAACATCGTCGACGTATGCCCGGAGAAAAACAGATCACGTGTGAGCGTTTTTCCCCCGCCGAAGAATTCGATGAACGGATCCCTCAGCTCGATGATGCCGGGGGGAGGCTCCAGTGGAGCAAGGTACATCGCCGCCATGCGGAAGAGTGCCATCACCGCGTACCCCTGGAAGACCAGAAGAAAGCGGCGCGGGTTCTGTACGAGCACTGCAAGACCCGCAATGATTCCCGCATAAATGATCAGAAACGTCACCCACGTGAGGTTTATTGCGGGAAAGAGGGCAAGAACCGGATCCGGCAAGGTCACGCCCCGCCTGCGCTCGACCGCGTCAAGGAAGTGCGTCATGGCGAAGAGAACGGGGGCGAGGATGGCGAACGTCGCGGCAAACTCCGCTCTCCACGCGGGGTCGCGCCATGCGTTTCTGATGTTCACGAACATGTGGACAGGCGCATAAGTGGTAAGAATCCAGACAAAGAACTCGGCACGGATCGTGGTGAAACTACGGACTCGGACGCTGAAAATCAACAGGCCCCGCGGCACGAAAGCCCGCGGGGCCTGACCGGTAACGTCACACGCCTCCGGCTACCAGATGGTGGCCCGGAGCGTTTCAGGACGGACCATCGGATCACCGGACTTCAGATTAAAGGCCTGCTGGAACTCCGGCATATCCGACAGGGGGCAGTTGACGCGCAGGGGGCTGACGGCATGCGGATCCAGGATCACGCGGCGACGGAGCTCCTGGTCCCGGTAGTTTGCCCGCCAGATCTGAGCCCAAGCCAGGAAGAAGCGTTGTCCCGACGTGAAGCCGTCGATCTGTGACGGAACGGGCCTTCCTTCTTCGGTTTTCCTGAGAGCCGCGAAGGCGATCGTCAGGCCGCCGAGATCGGCGATGTTCTCTCCCAGCGTCAGTTTCCCGTTTTCATGGATGGTGTCGATCACGACACAATCGCTGTACTGCTTCTCGAGGAGGTGCGCCCGCGAGTCAAAGGCGATCCTGTCAACAGGCTTCCACCAATCTTCCAGGTTCCCGTCGGCGTCGAACTTATTCCCCTGATCGTCAAACCCGTGTGTCATCTCGTGCCCGATCACAGCACCCATTCCTCCGTAATTGACGGCATCGTCCGCCTCCGGATCGAAGAAGGGGGGTTGAAGTATGCCGGCAGGAAAGACGATTTCATTGCGCTGGGGACTGTAGTATGCGTTGACCGTCGGCGGGGTCATCCCCCACTNNATGAACGGGCCCCTGTCGATCGTCAGAGCGGAATAGTCGCGCCACTTCTCCGGGTAACCGATCTTGACCTTGAACGAGGCCAGCTTGTCAAGTGCCTTCGCCTTGGTGTCGTCGCTCATCCATGTGCGGGTTTTGAGCCGCTCCTTGAACGCAGCGCGCAGGTTTTCGACCATTTCCAGCGCTCTGGCCTTGGCCGCAGGCGGGAAATACCTTTTCACGTACTGCATCCCGAGCGCCTCTCCCAGGTTCCCGTCGGTCGACGTGAGCGCGCGCTTCCAGCGGGGCTGGATCTCCTTTGCACCTGTCATCACTTCGCCGTGGAACCGGAAGTTCTCCGCCACGAATGAGGAGCTCAACCATGGTGCAGCGGCGTTTACAACGTGCCACCGGAAATAGGTCCTCCAGTCAGCGACCGGCACTTCGTTCATCATGGCGCTCACTTCCTTGAAAAAGCCGGGCTGTGCCACGTTGATCGGGCCGGGGCTCGACTTGCCTATCGCCGAAAAATAGGTCTTCCATCCGAATCCGGGGGCGAGGTCGCTCAGATCCGACACACTCATTCTGTGGTACGTCGCATTGGGATCGCGCTGCTCGACCCGGGTCATGGAGGCCTTCGCGAGCCGCGTCTCTATCGCCATCACGGTCTTCGCGCTTGAGGCGGCACTTGCCGCTTCGTCACCGGCCAACTCGAGCATTTTCTGGATGTGAGAGAGGTACTGCGACCGGATCTCACGGGAATGGTCATCGTCCTTCAGGTAATAATCCCTGTCGGGGAGCCCGAGCCCCCCCTGGCGGATCTGTGCGATGACCTCCCGGGAGTTCTTCGCATCCTGGTTTACGTAAAAGTAAAACACGGGATTGGCCAGGTAGACATGGAGATGTGCCACTTCCGCCGGAATATCCGAGGGCGATGCGATTGCAGCGATCCGGTTGAATTCTTCGGCAACGGGTTTTATCCCCTCACGCTCCGCAGACACGGAATCCATCGCGCTGAAATAGAAATCGCCGATCTTCTGCACGTTGGCAGTCCTGGACCCGCCGGTGTTTGCCGCCGCTTCTTCGAGGATTGAATGAAGGTCACGCATATTCTTCTCGATCAGCTCGTTGAAGCTCCCCCAGCGCGAGTATTCCGCGGGGACAGGATTTGCTGCAAGCCATCCACCCTCCGCGAACCTGTAAAAGTCGGTCGCGGGATTCACTGTTCTGTCGATGTTCTTCGGATCGATGCCGTGGATTGCAGCGGGGTTTGCGGGGGGTTGCTGAGCCAGAAGCGGAGCTGCGGTCAGTGCGGCCGCGAGCATAATTGCGCCCATGCGCCTGCGATGAAAACACATCATGATCCCTCCAAACGATATGGCTGATTATGCTAGTGAACGGTCTGGGAGTGACGCTCGGAATGACCGCCAGAAGGCGTATTCCGTTATACGGATAAGGAGGGAAAAAGATGCGGCAAGAGCGCGTTTATTCGAAGAATCGCTTCAGAAGTTCCCACGGGTTCTTCTTCTCTCTGTGTCGGTGCTTCCATTCCAGGTACTCTTCCCGGGTGATCAGGCCGACGGGGCCGTCGTAGATCCCGCCGTGGAGCCAAACGTCCAAAACCCGCACAGCGAGAACATTCTCCTCCCCGAATCTCAGGAGTCCCGCCGGAATCGTGTACGCGCGGAGTTCAGTGTGCCAGTTCGACGTCGTGATTCTTCCAGGTCGTGCGTTCATGTCCCCCGTGCGGCCGATCCTCTCGCCGTTCAGATATGTCTCATCGACGTCATCGATCCTGCCGAGCAGACATATGAGGGTTTTTCCTTCGAGGGCGGAGGAGGGGCGGAACCGGAACCGGTACCACGCAAAGCCGTCGTAGTCTTTCAGTCCCTGTGTCTCCCAGTACAGCGGTACGGCTGCATCATGCCATAACGCATCGTCAAAGGCCGGTTCCTTCCAGGCAAAATCGTCACCCGTTTTGATCTTCCATGTTCCCTCCAGCGACTGCCCGGGGCGCAGCGGATCTGAGTGCATGAAGATCCCGATCTTCCCCCTGGTGATACCCCCGGAGAGCTGGCTGTCGTACACGCGCACGGCAATGACATTGCTCGTGCCGAACCGGAGGCACCACGCAGGCAGAAAGTACTCCCTTGACCAGCCGTAGTCACTGATGTAGTGGGGGGGGAACTGCCCGCCGAATCCGATGAAATGCCCGTTGACATACACCTCGTCCGCGTCGTCAATTGTCCCCAGGTGCAGGCTGAGAACCTTTTCCTGCCAGTCCCCCTGTGCAACGAACCGTCTCCTGTACCAGGCATAACCGTCATACCCCGGGTACCCTTCATTCTCCCACGGCGACGGCACGAATATATCGTCCCACTTTCCGTCGTTGAAGGACGGGTCCGCCCATCGCTGATCATCACCGATCTGGAACTTCCACGTTCCGCGCAGGTCCTCGATCAATTGCTGCTCCTGCGCGCCGGCGACGCCAGGGAGGGATGTCAGGATCGCCAGCGCACAGGAACTCCACAGCAGAATTGGCACGGTTTTCATGAGCGTTCCTCCAGGTGGTTTCTCTGCCGCTGCTATCGCTGTCAGAGACGTCCCACGCGTTCCCAACGTGTCGAAGATGATCAAATCCTGTTGCAGGATCTACCGGTCGCCGCCGTATCCAAGGAGAACCTTCTCGGCCCGCACGCTGACAGCGGCGAACAAACCCTCATCCCACGTGTACTCCTGCCCGCTCTCGCTGCTGAAGATCGAAGGAGAATCGTAGACCAGACCGGCCAGGTATGCCTTGTACCGGATCGCCGCCGTCTTTCCCCTTGTCGCGAGCGTCCCCAGCCCGTCCCTCAGACCTTCAAACTGCTCCGACGGGAAAGCCCATTTCATCCTCACGCACTGGGCAATTGCGGATTCAACAACGCCGTCGTTCCGGCATTTCAGGGCTGCCCTGTAATTGGCCTCGATGGAACGAATTCTGGTCTCCGTGTAGTTGTAGCGAGCCGAGGAAGCAGATGGCTTCCCTGCGGCGTCGCTCGCCGATTGGCCGGGTGCCGGAACAGCGACTGCTGCCATCAGGACGGCTGCGAACAACATCGTGTTGGATTTCATGATGCCCTCCAGGGGATTGATATGGCTTTGATTGAGTCTGTGGACACTCAATGGTACGCCTTTCCCCGGGGGAAGATGTGGGTATTGCGTCAGAAATTGTCACAGTATGTCACGGCGGCGGCGGGGAATACCCGTCAAATAACAATTTTGTAGCCGGTCCCGTGAATCGTCACGATGTACCTGGGGTCNNCGATTCGTCGTAACCCCAGACATTTGTCAGGAGCTGGTCCCTGCTGACGGTGCGGTTGCGGTGCTGCCAGAGGAATTTCAGGACTTCGAATTCCTTCGGTGTCATCGCCACCGCGACCCCGCCCCTGGAGGCGTCGTATGAATCGATGTCCGCCTCAAAACTCCCCAGCCGCACCCGGGAGCCGCCCGCAGATCCCCTTTCGCTCCGCCGGAGGACCGCTTTGACACGCGCCAGGAGTTCACGCAGACTGAAGGGTTTCGTCATATAATCATCGGCACCCAGCTCCAGACCGAGGACCCTGTCGATCTCCTCCCCTTTCGCTGTGAGCATGATGACGGGGGTCGGGATCCCTTGTTCCCTCGCCTTCTTCAGCACATCGAATCCGGACAGGCCGGGGAGCATGACATCGAGGATGACGCAGTCAAACGTATTGTCCATCCAGGCCCGGAGGCCGGCCGTGCCGTCCCCTTCGATCCGCACTTTATATCCTTCAAACTCGAGGTTATCCCTGAGCCCGGTCTGCATTTTTGGATCGTCTTCAATGATGAGAATCGTGTTCATAGCGGAACACCAGTGTGAATGTACTCCCCTTCCCGTGTTTGCTTTTCAGATCAATCCTGCCGCCGTGGGCCTCCATGATGTGCCGCGCGATGGCCAGTCCGAGCCCGCTCCCCTTCGCACCGGAAGTGTGCGGGGAGGGGACCCTGAAGAAAGTTTCGAAAACCCGTTCGCGGTACTCGGGAGGAATCCCGGGACCATGGTCCTCTATCTCCACGTAAACGTCGTCCATGCGGATCCCGGTCGCAACGCGAAGATATTTTTCAGTCCCGCTGTATTTCACGGCATTGTCGAGTATGTTCATGAGCGCTTCCTGCACCGCCTCGGAATCCGCAAGGATTTCCGGAACCAGAGGATCGAGATCCACGACCGGGGAGAACCCCTCGCTCTCCAGGTGCGGTGAAAATGAATCCAGTACGCTCCGGACAAGCGCATTCAGGTCAAGCCGGGAGAGGGCGTACGGCCTGCGTCCCGCCTCCATGCGGGAGAAATTCAGGAGGTTATTGACGAGACGGGTGAGGCGTTCCGTCTCCTTCACGATGGTGCTGTAGTACTCCTGTCTCTTCTCTTCCCCCGCGAGGCGTCCCATTTCCAGGGTCTCCGCATACATCCGGATGAGGGCCAGCGGGGTCCGGAGATC
>PMDK01000184.1 GCA_003154425.1 Ignavibacteriota bacterium | reverse complement strand
CGAAGCTGGCTCCTGGCGCAGCTTGAACGCTCGGGCGGGCTGAAGGAGGGAGGAAAGCGGCGCTCGACGACCTCCAGGGAGCATGACCGGCTGGTTCGCTGGTATGACAGGGAGGAGCACGACCTCTACGACGTGTGTGCCGACGACCATTGCCAGCGCTACCAGGGGATCACGAAATCGTTCACCGATGCCGTCAGGCAGGCCGTGGATCAGACGCGCGGACAGGTGGTCATGCACGACGGAAGCATCTGCGACGCCCGGTTTTCGAAGTCCTGCGGGGGGATCACCGAGCCGTTCGAGAAAGTCTGGCAGCCCGTCCGGGTCCCGTACCTTGTCAGCGTGGCGGACACCCCGGCGTCTGACCGCCTTCCGGACTTTCTTTCTCTCCCTGATGTCAGCAGGGAGGACCTGGCGGACCGCTGGATCAGATGCTCCCCCCCCGCGTTCTGCAACACGACGGACACCCGCATACTCTCCCGGGTTCTTCTCGCGTACGATCAGGAAACAACTGACTTCTACCGGTGGAAGGTCGAGTACGCGCAGGAGTACATCGCGGCGCTCATCCGGGAGAAGAGTGGCATCGATTTCGGGGCGATCATCGATCTGGTGCCGGTCGGGCGCGGTCCGTCGGGGCGGCTCACGCTCCTGAAGATCGTGGGGGAGAAGCGGACAATGACGATAGGGAAGGAGCTCGAGATCCGCCGGACCCTCTCGCCGTCGCACCTCGAGAGTTCGGCATTCGTCGTCGACAGGCACGACATCGCAGGCACTGTCCCCGGCCGGTTTGTTCTCACCGGGGCCGGATGGGGGCACGGAGTGGGCCTCTGCCAGATCGGCGCAGCAGTCATGGCCGAGCAGGGCTACTCCCCCGAATCAATACTGTCTCACTATTTTCCCGGCACATCCATCTCGGTACTCTACACATAAAGAGGCTCACATGAAGATCCCACACATCCGCAGGTTTCTTGTGGCGGCACTTTTGCCGTTCGCCCTGAATCTGATGCTCACCGCCACATCCCGGTCCCAGCCCGCCGCCCCCCGGTCCAATTTCATCCGACTGGTCGTCCCTGCATCTGACACCGTACAGGCGGCCTCCGGCACATACCGGCTCTCTGCGGGGACCTCGCCCGGGAACAGGCTCACGATAAACGGCTCACCCCTGAAAGTCTATCCCTCCGGAGGCGCGGCCGGGCTCCTCAACCTCGGCGTCGGAGAGAACCATTTTACACTCACCGCGACAGGGCCCAGGGGGGATTCCGTTTCGAAGTCGTTCATCATTGTCCGCTCAAAGCCCGCGGAGACGACCCCGGATTCCGCCCTGGCCATCGACACGATCATGACGGAGCCCTCCGAGGATCTCTGGCTGAACGAGGACGACCGTCTTGAAGTACAGTTCAAAGGGACGCCGGGATGCAGGGCGTCGTGTGACCTGGGGATCCCGATGACCGAGGTCAAGCCTGCCTATGCGCACGGCCTGGGGGGTATATACCGGGGTGTCTACACGGTGAAGGACGGCGACACGCTCTCTTCCCATCCGGTCAGGTTCCGCCTGGAGAACGCCTCGGGCGCAGCGGTGGAAGTGTCCTCGAAGGGGGCGGTGACGATGCGGCCCGGCGACTTCCCGTACATCGGCGTAACGAAAGGGGAGCGCCCCGCGCTCTCCTACGGTCTCGGTGATGACCGCCTCGGGGGGGCAAAGATGTCATTCATCAACGCAGGGATCCGCCTCGCAATCACGGGGAAGCACGGAAGCCAGTACCGCGTTGCCCTGGCGCCCGGACACGAGGCGTGGATCGCCGCCGGAAATGTCGACCTTATCCCCAGAGGGGCCCGCCTTCCCGCGGCTCTAACGGAAAACTGGACGGTGTACGGGGACGACAAATACGACTATGTCAACGTCGGAATCCCTCTCCGCCTCCCGTATTCCTCGACAACGGAATCCGATCCCACGCGCATCCATATCGATCTCTACGGCGCGACCTCGAACACCAACTGGATCATACAGCAGCTCACCACGCGCGAGATCAAAAACGTATACTACACGGAGCCTTCAACAGGCGTCTTCCGGATTACGATCGAGCTCCGCCACAGGCAGATCTGGGGATACGAGATCGCCTACAATCCCTCGGGACTCGTGATCAAGGTTCGCCGCCAGCCTGAGAAGCTGAAGATCAAGGCGCTCACGTTCGCCCTCGATGCAGGTCACGGCGGAGAGAACTCCGGGGCCCTCGGCTCGACCGGGGCGCTCGAAAAGGACATAAACCTGGCGGTCGTGAAGGAGCTGAAGGCACTCCTGGAGGACCGCGGTGCCCGGGTCATATTGACAAGGGATAACGATGCCGATGTCGCGGTCGCCGACCGGGTCCGGAAGGCCGTCACCTCGGGGGCGGACATGCTCATCAGCATCCATTCCAACTCTATCGGACTCACGACCAATCCCGAGAACACCCGCGGGACGGCGACCTTCTACAAGCACATATGCTACCGTCCGCTCGCGCTGGCGATCGTCAGGAGTGTGCTGAAAACCGGGCTCCCGCTCTTCGGCAACGTCGGGAGCTTCAATTTCTCCCTGAACGCTCCCACAGAGCTCCCCAACGTCCTCGTCGAGATGGCGTTTGTCTCCAACCCTCTCGATGAGATGGACCTGACCGATCCGGAGTTCCGGCACAGGATCGCGGGACGTATTGTCGACGGCGTGGATGATTTTCTCGACTCGTGCGATGAATGAGCAGCGGGTCGCAGCCCCCCCGGCATCGATCCGCCCCTGGACCCTCGGGGACATCGCCGATGTCCGGAGGATCGGGTGGGAGACGTGGAAGGCCACGTATGGCAGGTTCATTCCGGAGGAAGACCTTCGCGCGTACCACGACGAGCACTATTCGACCGAAGCGCTCACCCGGAATTTCCACCGCCCCTCCACGCGGGGCTATATGGCGCTCCTCCGGGGAAAGCCCGCTGGGTATCTGATCATGTCGTTCAACGCGGAGTCCGCGCGGTGCAATGTCGCCTCCGTCTACGTTCTTCCGGAGAGCCAGGGATACGGGCTTGGTTCCATGCTCATGCAGGAGGCATTCCGCGCGGCGCGGGAAGCGAACTACGACAGAGTCTGGCTCGGCGTCATGTCGGAGAATTCGCGGACGATTGCGTGGTATCACTCCCTCGGCTTCAGCTTTGTCGAAGAGGCCCCGTTCACGATGGGGAAAACCACCGTCAGGCACTTCATCGGTTTCAAGCTCCTCACATCACCGGCGTATGAACCGACCTGAAAGACGCAACCCCTGGGCCTGGATCCCGTCCCTCTATTTTGCTGAAGGACTCCCGTACGTTGTCGTCCTGACCGTTTCGGTCATCATGTACAAGCGACTCGGCATATCGAACACCGATATAGCCCTTTACACGAGCTGGCTCTACTTCCCCTGGGTCATCAAGCCGCTCTGGGGGCCGGTGGTCGACCTGGTCCGCACAAAGAGACTCTGGATCATCGTCCTCCAGCTCGTCATCGGGGCCTCGCTTGCCTCAGTCGCGCTCACGATCCCCGTGCCGGGGTTCTTCCGGGCCACGCTGGCCGTCCTGTGGCTCATGGCATTCAGTTCCGCCACGCATGACATCGCCGCCGACGGGTTTTACATGCTGGGTCTCAGGGAGCACGAGCAGGCGGCCTTCGTGGGAGTCAGGAGCACGTTCTACCGGATCGCGATGGTCACCGGCCAGGGTGTTCTCGTGGTTGTTGCGGGGACGCTCGAGACGTATACCGGAGACACGAAGTTCGCCTGGTCGGTGACGTTCGGCATACTTGCCGCCATGTTCATCGTCTTCGGCGTGTATCACAAATTCATGCTTCCCTTTCCCGCGTCCGACGCTCAGGTGCGAAGCGGGCATGAGCGGAGCCCGGTTGCGGAGTTCTTTGAGGTCTTTGCCGCCTTCTTCAGGAAGCCGCGCATTTACTCGATCATCGCCTTTCTCCTGCTCTACCGGTTTGCCGAATCGCAGCTGATCAAGCTCGTCTCCCCGTTCCTGCTTGACCCCAGAAACGAAGGAGGTCTCGGCCTTACCACAAGCGAGGTGGGTATCGTCTACGGGACCGTCGGGATCATCGCGTTGACTCTCGGCGGGCTCGTCGGCGGCTTTGTCATCCCCAGGCGCGGACTGAAGTTCTGGCTCTGGCCGATGGTCGTCATCATGCACCTGCCGGACCTCATGTTTGTGTATCTCTCTCAGGCACAGCCTTCGAATTTCATCTTGATCAACGTGGCCGTGGCAACCGAGCAATTCGGTTACGGGTTCGGCTTCACGGCCTACGCGCTGTACATGATCATGGTTTCCGAAGGGGATCACAGAACGGCGCACTATGCCATTTGCACGGGGATCATGGCCCTCGGGATGATGCTCCCGGGAATGGCCAGCGGGGCGTTGCAGGAATGGCTCGGGTATCCGAAGTTCTATCTGTGGGTCATGCTCTCAACGATCCCTGGATTCATCGTGACGGCATTGATAAAAATCGACAACGACTTCGGGAAGAGACCCCGGGAGAGCCAGGATGAAACGTCCACGGGATAACGCCTCTGCGGTGGAGAGCCCTCAGTTCACGGCATTCGTTCCTTACAGCGGGAACTCCGCCGCGGAGAGGACGGTCGCGGAGCTCGCCGGTTCCGCTCTTGTGGGGAAGATCTACCTTCTCAACCCCGGGATTGGGCCCCTCCCTTTCAAGGGCTGTGCCCCCCTCGCGGTGAAGTCGCCGGACGCCGGCGCGACAATGAGGAGAATTGCGGCGAAGACCACTACCCCGTACGCGCTCCTTGTTCTTCATGACGTCGCGATCGAGTTTGGCCGGTTTGCCCTGGAACGGATCGCCTGGGTGGCCCGCGCCACGAAAGCGGGGATGATGTACAGCGACTATCTCGAGTTGAGGGGCTCCGTTCCGGTGCCTCACCCTCTGATTGACTGCCAGGAGGGGAGCATACGGGACGACTTTGATTTCGGCTCGGTTGTAGCGCTGGAGTCCTCTGCGCTCAGGAGGGCCGTGAAGGAGACCGGCAACTCCCGCCATGCCGGTTTCTACTCGCTCAGGCTCGCCATCGGGCGGGGAAAGGGGATATTCCGGATCGCCGAGACACTCTACACGCGGAGTGAACCGGACACCCGGCCCGGGGGGGCGAAAGTTTTCGATTACGTTGACTCCCGGAACCGGGCTGTGCAGCTGGAAATGGAGAAGGCGGCGACGGTGCATTTGAAGAAGATCGGCGCGTACCTGAAGCCGGTCCGGGCGTCCGTGGATCTGGATGAGGGAAAATTTCCCGTCACTGCCTCGGTCATCATCCCCGTCCGCAACCGCGCCGGCACGATCGGCGATGCTGTGGCCTCCGCCCTGAGTCAGCAGGCGTCGTTCGCATTCAACGTCATCGTCGTCGACAATCATTCGACGGACGGGACGACGGACATACTCCGGACGCTTGCCTCGCAGGACCCGCGCCTCCTCCACATCGTTCCTTCCAGGACGGATCTGGGGATAGGCGGCTGCTGGAATGAAGCGGTGCACAATCCATCGTGCGGCCGGTTTGCCGCGCAGCTGGACAGCGATGACCTCTACCTCGATGAATCGACGTTGCGCCGGATCGTCGACAGGTTCCACACGGACCGGTGTGCCATGGTGGTCGGGACGTACCGCTTGACGGACCTGCATCTCCGTGAGATCCCCCCGGGTGTCATCGATCACAGGGAATGGACCGCGGGCAACGGACCGAACAACGCGCTGCGCGTCAACGGGTTCGGCGCCCCCAGGGCATTCTTCACGCCGGTGCTGCGACGTGTGAAGCTCCCGAACGTGAGTTACGGCGAGGACTACGCGGTCGGACTGGCGGTGTCGCGCCGCTATCCTGTCGGGCGGATTTACGAGCCGATATACCTGTGTCGCAGGTGGGAGGGAAATACGGACGCGGATCCCGGAATCGCAGAGATGAACCTGAACAACTGGTACAAGGACAAGGTTCGCACCATCGAGATCCGCGCCCGCCGGCTCGGGAGCGCGAAATAGCATGACCGCTTTCCACGGAACCGTCAACTGTTCTCAACCGTTAATCGACTAGTATGGAACCCTCAATCCAGCGTATTCTCCTGTCCGACCGCGAGATCCATCTCCGCGGCGGAAGTGATCTCGCCTCCCGCGCGCACGTCCTTCTCCGTCAGCAGAAGGAGACGTGGCCGCTCCTGAGCACCGGGTATGCCGGCCTCTCTGGGGTCCGGACACGGACAATGGACGTGGACGGGTTCACGATCCGCGTCCAGTGGAATCCCGCCCGGATTGTTTCATCCTCGGCCAAAGTGGACGACGAATCGATCCGCCAGAGGAAGTGTTTTCTTTGCGCGGCCAATCTTCCTGGAGACCAGCGGGGGATACTGTTCGCCGGCAGTCACATCGTCCTCTGCAACCCCTTCCCGATATTCACTGAGCATTTCACGATCCCCCACACGACCCACACGCTCCAGCGGATAGGGGCTTCCTTCGGGACAATGCTCGACCTGGCGCACGCAATGCAGAAGCGGTACATGCTGACATATAACGGTCCGAAGAGCGGCGCCTCGGCGCCGGACCATCTCCACTTCCAGGCGGGCGAAAAAGGATTCCTCCCGATAGAAAAAGAGATCACGCGTCTTGTGGCGGAGGGGGAGGTGCTCTCCGATACGAAAGCGATGCGGGTGGTCGCTGTGGACGCCGGGCTCCGGCGGTTCTTCGTGCTCAGGTCCGGCGAACGGGAATCGCTCATCGGGGCGCTCCGTGTCCTCGAGTCGGCTCTCGCGGGAGTCACGGGGGAAAAGGACGAACCTATGATGAACATCCTGGCCTGGTTCGATCGGGGGTCCTGGATCGTGTTGATTTTTCCGCGGTCGAAGCACAGGCCCTCCATGTACTTCGCGCAGGGGGACGAGAAGATTCTCATCAGTCCGGCTGCGACAGACTGCGGTGGCGTACTCACAACCCCGCTGGAAAGGGACTTCGGGCGCCTGACGGCGGACCGTGTCCGCGAGATATTCGGCGAGATCTTCCTTTCGGTTGAGGTGTTTCAGGCGGCCCGTGCGAACCTTGCCAGCAACCTTACTCCGCGTTGACCAAGGCGCCATTGTCGGAGCAGTTGAAGGCGTGATGCTCGCCTGCACGGAGCTCCCGCTCATACTTACGCAGACGGGAATTTGCAGATTCCGAGTGATCCAACCGGTCTGACGGAGCGCCGGTGTGATAAAGGAACGAACCGTACGTCGATACCGCTGGGGCAAACATGACACTCTCTATGAGGAAGTTTTTCCTTGTCGGCTGCCTGACACTCCTGTTCGCGGCGTCGTACGCCGGCACGAAAGCAACGATCTACATCTCCCCGAACCCACCGCCAAAAGTTCAACTCGCTGCGCGGGAGGTCCGCCGGTATTTTTACCTCGCAACCGGCACGCTGTCTGAAATCAGATCATGGAAACCAGGCACGGCCGCCGCTGACGTATCGTTCTTCCTCTTCACATCTGCTGAAAGCTCCAGGGTCTTTCCCCATGGTGTGATGGTCCCCGATCCAGTATGGCGTTTAGGCAAAGACAGCTATTGGGTCAAAACAGTGTCGCAGGAAGGGAAGAAGACTCATCTTATCGCAGGCGGCGACGAAAACGGACTCCTCTATGGGGCTTTCGCGTTTGCAGAACAGCTCGGAGTCCGGTTCTACCTCGACGGGGATGTCATCCCCGACCGGCATGTCGTGGCGCGGCGCGTCTCGGTGGAGGAGAAGAAGGGGGCCCCTCTCTTCGACGTGCGCGGGATACAGCCGTTCCATGATTTTCCCGAGGGCCCGGACTGGTGGACCCGTGATGACTACAAGTCGGTCCTCTCGCAGCTCCTCCGCCTCAAGATGAACTTCATCGGCCTTCACACTTACCCGGAGGGAGGAATCGGGCCTGAACCCCTCGTCTGGATCGGGGCGAAGGAGGATCTCGGACTCCGCGGGAACGTCAAAGATGCATACCCCGCCCGGCATTTCACAAATGTGAACGGGACGTGGGGCTACACGAAGCGTCTTACTTCTGCCTACTCGAACAGGATGGGGGATCTCTTCGACGGGGATATGTACGGCACAACGTATATGAAGGGGATCGATGGGTGGCCGGCGGGCGTCATGCGTGAAAACGCTCTGTCCGATACGGTGTCCGGTTTCTTCTCCGACGCATTCGCCTTTGCAGGGGACCTCGGGATCAGGACATGTGTCGGGACAGAGACGCCGCTGGTCGTCCCGGCTCGTGTGAAGGAACGGCTGGCTGCAAGGGGGATACCCCCGGGGGATTCTTCGACGACTCAGATCCTGTACGAGGGGATGTTTGAATGGGTGAAGAAACACTACCCGGTGGACTACTACTGGTTCTGGACGCCCGAGGACTGGACATGGCGGGAGAACACACCCGAGGAGCTTCTGAAGACCAGGATGGACCTTGAATCGGCGATGCGCGCAGCGCGCGCTGTCAATGCCCCCTTCACACTCGCAACCTGCGGCTGGGTCCTGGGGCCGGTGGGGGACCGCTCATATTTCGACCGGTTCCTCCCCAGGACATGGCCCATGAGCTGCATCAACCGCTACGTCGGTTTTGAGCCGATCGAAGAGGGGTTTGCCCGGACACAAGGGAGGCCCCTGTGGGCGATCCCCTGGCTGGAAGACGATCCGGGACTTTCGGTCCCTCAGCTCTGGGCCGGCCGAATGCGGCGTGATGCGGTGGACGCTGCGGCGTACGGATGCACGGGGTTGATCGGCATACACTGGCGGACGCGCATACTGGGGCCCAACATCTCGGCACTCGCTTCCGCAGCATGGGATCAGCCCTGGAATCCCGATCTGGGCGTCAGGTCTTCGCCGGCTGCGGCCTCGGAACGGAAGAAGACGATGAACCTGGATTTTCCCGTCGGCGACTTCTACAAGGACTGGGCGAAGTTCAATTTCGGCGGAAATTCATCGGATGCCATCGCCGCGATTTTCTCCAGGCTTGATGGTGGCCCGGTGTTCGCATCAGGAGCTGGATATCGCACCTGGCTCCCGCGCCCCGCCGACTGGATGGACGGCCCCGGGGGGATCAGGCCCGACACGCTCGCCTGGGAGCAGCGCAGGAACGACTATCATTTCGTCGATTCGCTTGAAGCGCTCGAAAAGACGGTTGTGACTGTCGGCGCACAGGACCGGTTTCAGTACTGGCTCAACGTCTTCCGGTATCTCAGGGCCGTCGGCCGGTTCTCGTGTACCGGGGGTGAAATACAGCGGTTGAGTGACGCTGTGGAAAAGGAGCTTTCCGAAAAACGATCGTCCTACTGGGACCGGTTTGTGTCTCTCCGGAAACGACAGATCGGCGAGCTTGAGGAGGCCTTCACGCTCCTTCTCAGAACGATCAGCACGAAAGGAGAGCTCGGAACCATCGCGAACTGGCAGCAGCATATCCGCGACGTTTCCCTCGATCGGCCGGCCTCCCGGATCGAGAAGCTGATGGGGAAGCCCCTTCCGGGCGAATGCCGGCCGACAGACAGGATTCTGGACGTCAGGCGAATGATAATCCCCACTGTCCGGAACACGCTCCGGAAGGGGGAGTCCCTCACCCTGGAAGCCCTGTTCTACGGGCCGCCTCCCGAAAGGGTTGCAGTGAAATGGAGAAGACTGGGAGAGCGTAAATTCCAAAACCTGGATTTTACGCACGCTGCAAGAAACGTTTACAGGGTGTCCATTCCTGCGGAGAGGATCCCGGACGACATCGAGTACTGCGTGGAAGCCTCCGGGAAGGCTGCCGGGCACCATCTCTTTCCCCCGTCGGCCCCGTGGATATGCCAGACTGTTGTAGTATTCTGACGGTGCGCGCAGACACGGCCGGCATCTTTTCTCAATCCCGACAATCGAGGGAACGTGTCATGAAGAACAGCCTTGCTTTTCTCGTGATGGCATCGGTCCTCTTTTTCTCCTGCGGGCAGTCAAATCGGGGATCCGGCGGAGCTCATCCCGCCGCAAATGTCTTCAAGAAGTACGCCGACGGTCGCCCGAATGCGTCAAAACGGATGGTTGTGCGGGACGAAGGTATCGTCCTCCGGCATGGGGACGGGCCAGACAGCTGCGATATCTACGGCGCCCGGGAGGCTATCGCGTTCGAATACAACGGCGTCTATTATATGCACTATGACGGCGCAGGCTCCCTCGGATGGCTTGCCTGCCTGGCAACGAGCAACGACCTGACTCACTGGACGAAGCGGGGCCCCGTCCTCCGTCTCGGTGGGCCGGAGGGACCGGACTCGAAGAGCGCCTCCGCCCCGTGGGTATACAAGGATGGAGACACATGGCACATGTTCTACCTGGGAACACCGCACACCTCGCCGCCTCCGGACAGGGTCCCCTCGTTTCCATACATGACGTTGAAGGCCCGTTCTGCATCACCGGAGGGACCGTGGGAAAAGCAGTACGAAGTCGTCCCGTTCAAGCCGACCGAAGGGACATACTATACGATAACAGCCAGTCCCGGATTCATCGTGAAGTCAGGCGGAGAGTTCCTCCAGTTCTTCAGTGCGTCGATCTTCGACGAGCGCCACGACACGAAACGGACTCTCGGCATAGCCCGCACAAAGGACCTGAACGGCCCCTGGACGCCGGATCCGTCGCCGATCGTCCCCCTGGCGGAACAGGTCGAGAATTCTTCTCTTTATTTCGAGCCGAAGATCAGTACCTGGTTCCTCTTCACGAACCATATCGGCCTCGATGAGAAGGGAGTGGAGTACACAGACGCCGTATGGGTGTACTGGTCGAAGGACCTGAACAGGTGGAATGTGAAGGACAAGGCAATCGTCCTCGACCCGCAGAACTGCACCTGGGCGAAGGGAACCATCGGCATGCCCTCGGTGGTCGCAGTCGGGGCGAAACTTGCATTGCTGTACGATGGGCGGGAAGGGGAGAGCACTTCGCACATGGGACGTGACATCGGCCTGGCATGGATTGATTTGCCACTGGAGGTTCCGTAAACCGTGCCACCAGCCGAACGTGAAAGCACTATGAAGGGACGCTGACGGCCTGGATCCTTTTGCTGTTCTACAGGAAATTCGTGGCAGGAAAATGAACGATCCGCCATTGCGTTTCTTGGCGGGGTTCTGTAAATTATCCACTGAAGTTCATGTTCTCTCAATGGCCTCTTGTCCCGACGGATGAGAGGCCTTTTTCTTGACTCCGTACGCTCGCGTGTTGCGCGTTGGCGGGGGTGGCGATCATCGTGTGTGCGCTGCTCCCCCCCCCGTGATGCGTCACTATCCGCACCCGGTGGGAACCCGTTCACTGAATGGTTCTCTCGTTTGACGGCTTGCGTGTTCTTTTCCCCGGGCCAACGAAGCCTCTGAGCACTGTTCTGGAGTATGCGTGATGATAATCTCAGATCGGATACGTGTTCGCATGCTGCTTGTCGCGGTCTGGACACTCCTCTCCATGATTCCCGGCTGCCTCGGGCGCTTCGTATGACTTCTCCACAGGATACCTCGCAGCCGGGAATATCGAAAGGCCCCCCCATGGCCGGGTCTCCTGTCGCCGGAAAAACAATCCTTGCATTTGTCATCCCCCTGGCCCTTCTGATACTCGCCTCAGGCCTCGTCGGCATGCTCTGCGGGCCGATATACGCGAAGGAAACCCGGTCATGGACCGCTCAGGGGATTGCGCAGGACATATTTGACGTCGTGATACTCGCTCCTGTGCTCCTTTTTGCCGCATCCTTCGCGCGGAGAGGGTACCGCCCTGCGCTGTTCATATTCCTGGGCTCCCTTCTCTACGTCTTCTACACGTTTGTGATTTACTGTTTCGCGGTACACTTTAACGCACTTTTCCTCGTATATTGCGGGACGCTCGGCATCGCGTTCTGCACGATTGTGTCCTTTTCGTGAGCGTCAATCCGGAACATGAGCAAAGAGACGTTGTGATATCGGGAATACATGAACATCGCGCGTTCGCCGCGCTGCTGATCCTCTGTTCCGTTCTGCTTGTATCCTGCGGTTCGAAAGTGAACGACACCCGGCCGGCCGGCCCCGCCCCGGCGGATCTGATGTCTGTGAGCGGCGTGGTCGTCCGGCCCCTTCCGCTTGAGAACGTCGTCCGGTCTTCAGGCACAGTCGTGGCCTCGGAGTCCGTGGACCTCGTCGCGGAATCCGCAGGGCGGGTGGAGAAGATTGCGTTTCGCGAAGGAGGGCATGTCAGGAAGAATCAGCTTCTCGTGAAGATCAACGACGACGATCTTCAGGCGCAGCTCCGCAAGACGGCGCTCCAGATACAGCTCGCCTCCGACCAGGAGGAACGCCAGAAACAACTGTTCGAGAAGAGCGCCGTAAGCAGGGAGCAATACGACATCGCCCTGAACCTGGTGAACACGCTCAAAGCGGACCGGGACAATCTCATTGCCTCAATCCGCAAACGGGAGGTGCGGGCGCCGTTCGACGGCGTGGCGGGGCTCCGTTACGTGAGCGAAGGAGGATATGTGACCCAGTCCACCAGGATCGCTTCGCTCCAGAAACTGAACCCCCTGAAGGTGGATTTCGCGATTCCCGAGAAATATGCCGGCCAGGTTGCCGTGGGTGACCTGGTGGAATTCAGCAGCGATGAAACGAAGCTTCGTTTCACGGGGAAGCTCTATGCCATCGAACCGAAGATCGACCCTTCGATGGGGACGCTCCAGCTCCGCGCGATGTGCGACAACCCCGCCGAAAAGATATTCCCGGGCGCCTTCGTCCACATCGATCTCCGGCTCCGGGAGATCGGGGACGCATTGATGGTTCCCACGCAGGCGATCATCCCGGTGTTCAAAGGGCAGACGCTCCTTTTGCAGCGCAGTGGGGTCGTTGTCTCCGTTCCCGTCAGGACGGGCATACGCACCGCGGCGAGCGTCCAGATCACGGACGGGATCTCCGCCGGAGACACGGTGATTACGACCGGCATGCTCCAGCTCCGGCCCGGCATGCCTGTCCGGGTCACCGTGCAGTGACGGTGTCCTTCCCGGGTTTCACTCCCTCCGCAACGAGGATCTCCCCGACATGAGCCTTGCCTCCATAAGCATCAAGCGTCCCGTGCTGGCAATCGTCATGTCCCTTGTGATAATCCTGTTCGGGGCCATCAGCTTTAAGTTTCTCGGCGTCCGGGAGTATCCCGCTATCGATCCCCCTATCATCAGCGTCCGGACAAGCTACGCGGGGGCCAACGCCGAAGTCGTCGAGTCGCAGATCACGGAACCCCTCGAAAAGGCGCTCAACGGCATCCCCGGCATCCGGAACATATCGTCGGCGAGCAGCCAGGGGTCGAGCAGCATCACCGTGGAATTCAACCTCGACGCCGACCTTGAGGCTGCCGCGAACGATGTTCGCGACAAGGTCTCCGGCGCGGTGCGATCCCTTCCGCAGGACATTGATGCCCCCCCCGTGGTGACGAAGGCTGACGCAAACGCGGACGCTATCATCTCCCTCACAGTGCAGAGCGATACAAAAAGCGCGATGGAGGTGAGCGATTTCGCGGAGAACGTCATTGCGCAAAACCTCCAAACGATCCCCGGCGTGAGCGCCACGCAGATACNNAGATACAGGGGCAGAAACGCTACGCAATGCGCCTCTGGATGAACCCGGCGAAGCTGACGGCATACAGCCTGACCCCCCTGGATGTCCGGGATGCGCTCAACAGGGAGAACGTGGATCTTCCCTCCGGGAAACTCTCCGGGAATCAGACCGAGCTGATCGTGAACACGAAAGGGCGGATGCGCACGCCGGAGGAGTTCAACAACCTCATAATCAAGGCGGAGGGGAAGAGCACGGTGCGGTTCAGCGACGTCGGCTTTGCCAACCTGGGCCCCGAGAATGAAGAGACCATGCTCAAGCAGTCCGGGATCCCGATGATCGGCGTCTGGATCGTCCCACAGCCCGGGAGCAACTATGTCGATATTGCCGATGAATTCTACAGGCGGTTCGAGCAGATCAGGAAGGACCTCCCGCCTGGCTACAAAATTGATGCGGCGGTGGACAACACGCGTTTCATCAGGCAATCGGTGAAGGAGGTCGAGGAGACCATATTCATCGCGCTCCTCCTCGTCATACTCATCATTTATCTCTTCTTCCGCGAGTGGATCATCGCTTTCCGCCCGTTGATCGACATCCCGGTGTCGCTCATCGGGGCGTTCTTCATCATGTACGTGATGGGGTTCTCGATCAACATACTGACCCTTTTGGCGATTGTCCTCGCCACGGGTCTCGTCGTGGACGACGGCATCGTTGTCACGGAGAACATCTTCAAGAAGGTGGAACAGGGGCTTACGCCGATGGAAGCGGCGTTCGCCGGGTCCAAAGAGATTTTCTTTGCCGTCATCTCCACGTCCATTACGCTTGCCGCGGTTTTCTTACCTATAATATTTCTGCAGGGTTTTGTCGGCCGGCTCTTCCGTGAGTTCGGCGTCATCATCGCCGGGGCGGTGCTCATCTCTGCATTTGTCTCCCTGTCGCTCACCCCGATGCTCAACGCCCGGCTGATACGGAAATCACGCAGGCACAGTCGCTTCTACCTTGCGACGGAGCCCTACTTCCAGAAACTGAACGCGTTCTACGAGAGCCTGCTCGGCCGGTTCATGAATCACCGGTGGTGGGCGGGGGCGATCATCGTCGTGGCGCTTGCTCTCATCTTCCTGTTCGGGAGGACACTGCAGTCGGAGCTTGCGCCTCTGGATGACAGGAGCTACCTCCGGTTGAACGTGGCGGCGCCTGAAGGCGCCTCCTTCGAGTACACCGACGCGTTCATGGACCGCCTCTCGGCGTTCGTGGGCGATTCGGTGCCGGAAAAGCGCGTCTGCCTGAGCGTGACAGCCTTCGGCTCGGTTGTGAACGCGGGGGGGGTACGGCTTCTCCTTTCGGGGCCCGAGGAGCGCCGCCGCTCGCAGCAGGAGGTTGCGGACTTCCTTATCGCGCGGACACGCAGCATGACTGAAGCCCGCGTCTTCGTCAGCCAGGAGCAGACCATTTCGGCGAGCGGGGGGGGTGCGCGCAGCGGCCTCCCTGTCCAGTACGTGCTCCAGAATCAGAGCTTCGAGAAGATTCGTGGCTCGCTCCCGCGCTTTCTTGAGGAGGTGAACAGGAGCCCCGTGTTCCAGACCCCCGATGTCAACCTGAAGTTCAACAAGCCGCAGATCGACCTCACGATCGACCGGGACCGCGCCCGGAGTCTCGGAGTCAGCGTGCTGGACATCGCCCAGACGCTCCAGCTTGCGCTGAGCGGCGGACGACTTTCGTATTTCGAGATGAACGGCTTCCAGTACCAGGTGATCGGCCAGGTGAACCGGGAGGACCGTGACGAGCCGCTCGATCTGAAGTCGCTCGGCGTCCGGAACGACCGCGGACAGCTTGTCCAGCTGGACAACCTCGTCGAGATGAAAGAGTCGAGCGCTCCCCCGCAGCTCTACCACTTCAACCGGTTCAAGGCGGCGACGGTCACCGCTGGCCTCGCACCCGGGAGGACCGTCGGCGACGGGATCGCGGAAATGGACCGCATTGCGAAAAAGGTCCTTGATGAATCGTTTGCCACGACGCTCGCCGGGGCATCGCGGGACTACGCCGAGAGTTCTTCCAACATCGTCTTCGCGTTCCTTCTGGCGCTCGTCCTCATCTACCTGGTCCTTGCCGCACAGTTCGAGAGCTTCAGGGATCCGTTTACGATCATGCTTACCGTTCCGCTTGCGCTGGCGGGGGCGCTCCTCTCCCTGTGGCTTCTCGGGAAGACGCTGAACATATTCAGCGAGATCGGGATCATCATGCTGATCGGGCTCGTGACGAAAAACGGCATACTTATCGTCGAATTCGCGAACCAGCAGAAGGAAAAAGGGACCCCGCTGTTGCAGGCGGTCCGGCATGCGGCGGCTTCCCGTTTCCGCCCCATTCTTATGACAAGTCTTGCCACCATGCTGGGGGCTCTTCCGATCGCGCTCGCGCTCGGAGGGAGCGCAAAAAGCCGGGTCTCGATGGGGGTCGTGGTCATTGGCGGCCTGTTCTTCTCTCTCGTCCTGACGCTCTTCGTCATCCCTGCCATGTACACATTCTTCTCGAAACGGGCATCTGTCGTTAAGGAATGACGACTGATATGGATCGTTCGAGACATTTCAACAATCCCCTTTACCGGCGGCTGAAGAACCGGCTCCGTGCCCGGTTCTCGCGCAGGATGCAGGTCATCGCCGGCGCCGCTCTCCTCCTTCTCATCCTCGCGGGTATGTACTCCAGCTACCTCCTCTCCGGCCTCCCTTCCCTGGCGCGCATCGAGAACCCGCGCGCAGAACTCGCCACGAAGGTCATCTCCTCGGACGGCGAAGTCCTCGGCGAGTTTTTCGTCAAGAACAGGACCCATCTTTCCCTCGCCGAAATCCCCCCCGTGGTCGTGAACGCCCTGATCGCCACCGAGGACAAGGACTTTTACAGCCACTGGGGGGTTGACCTCGTCCGGTTCGTCAAGGCGATGATAAAGAACGTGTTCGCCCTCCGCCTGAAAGAAGGGGCCAGCACGATCACACAGCAGCTCGCGCGGAACCTCTACCTCGGCCGCGACGACAGGAGCGTGTTCGATACGGCCACGCGCAAGATCCGTGAGTTTCTCACTTCGATTGAGCTCGAGCGGACGTTCACGAAGGACGAGATACTCGAGTTCTACCTGAATGTCGTCTATTTCGGTCACGGCTCGTACGGGATCGCCTCGGCCTCCCAGGTGTACTTCGGCAAGATGCCCGCCGGACTTTCGATCGGTGAGACCGCCACGCTCATTGCGCTCCTGAAGGGTCCCGGCTATTACGATCCCGCGGGGAAGCATCCGGAGCGCGTCCTGCAGAGACGGAATACGGTCATCGCGCAGATGCTCAAGTACAGCTACATCACCCCGGCGCAGGCAAAAGCGGGGAAGGCCGAGAAGCTCCAGGTCCGCCTGCCTGATGCAGCCGGCGTAGCGGGGATCGCCCCGCATTTCGTCGAATACGTCCGCCAGCAGATGGCAAAGAAGGCGGAGAGATACGGGTTCGACCTTTACCGGGACGGGCTCTCGGTGTTCACGACGCTCGACAGCCGCATGCAGCGGCATGCGAACCGCGCCGTTGAAGAACACCTCGCCGGATACCAGAAGCTCTTTAACAAGCAATGGAACTGGTCGAAGCAGCATGAAGCGGCGGTCCGCGTGCTCGATCAGGCCATTGCCTCCTCCCCCGGGTTCAGGATGTCGGCGACGGCCGACGAGCGCGATAACATCAGGAGGCAGCTCCTGAGGAACAGGGCCTTCGAGGATTCCGTCAGGCGGGTCGCCTCGACAATTGAGACCGGCTTCGTGGCGCTCGATGCGAAGACCGGCGCAATCCTGGCGATGGTCGGCGGCGGGGATTTCAGGACGTTTCGGTACGGACTCAACCACG
Organism: Ignavibacteriota bacterium; assembly: GCA_003154425.1. Lineage (GTDB taxonomy): Bacteria > Bacteroidota > Ignavibacteria > UBA10030 > UBA6906 > Fen-1273. Next base: position 15,837 of record PMDK01000184.1, on the reverse strand, counting down.
TCACGCAGATACGGCGCCAGGCCGGCTCCGCGTTCAAGCCGTTCGTGTACACGGCTGCGATAGACAACGGCTATTCCCCGGTGTACGAGCTCCTCAACCAGCCCGTCACGATCATGATGCCCGACGGGAAGCGCTGGACTCCCTCCAATTTCGACGGGTCGTTCGGGGGAAAGAGCACCATACGCGAGGCGATCAAGCACTCCATCAACCTCGTCGCGGTCCGTGCGATGCTCGAGATCGCCCCCGTCGAACAGGTGATCGGCTACGCGCAGAGGATGGGGATAACATCCCCGCTGCCGGCTGTCGCATCTCTCGCGCTCGGGGTCGGCGACGTCTCACCGCTCGAAATGGCCGCGGCGTTCAGCGTCTTTGCCCGGGGAGGGGTCCGCGTCGAGCCGTTTTCGATCGTCCGGATCGAGGACAAGGACGGCAACGTCCTGGAAGAGAATTCACCCGCACGTCAGGAGGTCCTCAGCGATGCGACCGCCTTCATCATGACATCCATGCTGGAGGGGGTCGTCAACGGAGGGACAGGCGGCCGGGTGCGCGATTACTTCCAGTTGCCCGCCGCGGGCAAGACGGGGACGACGACGGATTTCGCGGATGCGTGGTTCGTGGGGTACACTCCACGGATCTCTGCCGCGGTCTGGGTGGGGTTTGACGAGCCCAGCGTGCATTTTACAACGTGGGACGGACAGGGGGGGAGGGCCGCGGCGCCCGTCTGGGGCCGGTTCATGAGGTATGTCTATGATGACACATCGATCGCCATGCCCCTTGAGTACTTCGAGCGCCCGGCAAATGTGTACGCCGACTCAATCTGCACCGTGACGAAGAAACTCGCCACGCCGTACTGCCCGGACAGGGCCATCGAGTATTTCACCGACAAGACCCGCCCGGGAAAATGCGACGTCCACACTTCACCCGACTGGCGGAAAGAACAGGGCGGGGCCGGGAAAGTGAGTTATTGAAAGGAGTCATTCCAATGTTCACACGGCGACCCGGACTTGCACTTTCGCTCATTGCACTGGCGGTGCTTTCCTGCACGTCACCGAAAAGCACGGACCTTCCCCCTCGTCCCACCGGGGCGGACCTCGCCCCTGGAGCCGTGCAGGGCCGCGGAGATGGACCCGCCATGTCGGTCGCAGTTGATCTCCGTGATGGATCACGCATCATCGGCACACCACTTGTGAAAAGGCTCACGCTCGGATCCTCGTACGGCGCCGTTGAGTTCCCGCTGGAACAGGTCACATCGATTTCATTCTCGGACAGCGCCGGGGGAGTGAGGGTCGAGTTTCGCAACGGGGATGTGCTCCGCGGCACCCTGCACTTGGACTCATTGCCGGTGCAGTTTGCCGCCGGGAGGATGGACCTGCCGGTTTCTGCGATCCTCCGCCTAGCGACGGTTTCTGCGGATGACAATCTCGCCGAAGGTCTGATCGCGCACTATCCGCTCAAGGGAAGTACGGCGGACGCCACCGGGCGCGGACACGACGCAGTTAACCACGGTGCCGTCCCGGCGCCGGACCGGTTCGGGACTCGGGGGCACGCATATGAATTCGACGGGACTGAGGCCCACATAAACCTCCCCGAAGGGATCATTGACCCCGGCTGCGCGGCCTGTACATTCTCACTGTGGGTGCTCGCGAGGGACTCCCGGACCCGCCGGGAGGCGCTCTATATCGGCGCGGCGACGGCCGAAATCAGCATAGCGGCCGAGCGTGGGCAGATTGGATTCGGAGTCGGGCTTGTCGACCGCCAGTGGCATGCGGTGACCTCTCCCCTGCGGGAGAACACGTTTGTGCACGTGGCGGCAGTGTACGTCCGGGGAAAGTCGGTCCGGCTCTATGTCAACGGGGAGCGGAAATCCGAAGCTCCGCTCCCTGACCTCCCCCTCCGCTCCGGATTACCGGAGTATTCGTCGGGCATAGGGGCGTACGCGCCGGAGCATCCCGAACATGGAAAGCGGCTCGGTGTGTCAAACTGGGACGGAAGGATTGGTGACGTCCGGATCTATGACCGCGCGCTGAGCGATGACGAGATCATGTCACTCGCGCACCACGGCGGGTAGCCGCCGCAGAATTGTCAGAGAGTGTACTGAAATCCCAGATACCCCGTGACGACGTTGTCGCCACGGAAGCTGCGCCCGAGGGAAACGAGTATGTGGTCGTTTTCGCTCAGGTTGATGAAGCCGCCAAAATCGAATCCGGCCCCGGAAGCGCCGTCCCTCTTATCCGCGGTGTGGTAATAGAGTTCCCCCCCCACTGTCACCGTATTCGAAATATCGTACTGCGCCTCCCACCCTGCGAACAGCCAATTCTGGTTATCGGTCCCTGGATTGTACCAGAATCCCCCGCCTGAGTACGTCGTGAATTTTCCCCAGCTCTTCTGAAGCCAGATTGGCAGATAGGCCTGGACGCTCCCCTGTCCAAGCTGCCTGGCAGCATTCCCCGTGGGAATCTCGATCAACGGGAATATGCCGATCTGGGGAGCATCGTCTGATTCTTCGAGGAATCTGTATTTCACGCCCAACTCGGTGTCTGAATATCCGTACGCTACACCGCCGCCTGTCCTGACGAACCCCATCGGGGCCACGAAATGGAGCTGGACATTCCGGAACGCGCCGAAGTTGATTTCGATGTGCGGCAGTGTCGCGTTGGTTGCGTCCCTTGAGAACTCCTGCTCGGACGCGAGGTAGAATTCCCAGTGGCGAAAATCCACCGGCTGGGGATCGTCTGTCTTGAAGGGGGGGCCGGCAATTCCCGCCTGCGACACGCATACAACAATCAGCAATACGTCAAACCAGCGCATGATAAGATCCATTGCTCGGCGTACCAGGTCAAAACGCCATGTGTACGTTACCTCTGATTCACAGGCAGGGAAGGCAGTCGACGATATCGACAATAGCCACATCTCCCGGCTTGGCGTCGACCTCGTAGTCGGAAGTGAGAAGAACAGGGCCGCCCCTGTTGATCCCGTAGACGCGTACAACGTAGTGTCCTCCGGGGACGGAATACACCACCACCCCGCTGGTTCCCGTGAGGACCGAATCGCGCGTCTGTACCAGTACAACAGGGATGCCCGCGACGCCCTGCCCCTGCCAGTGGACGTTGACGACGATCAGGCTGGACGTGGAGGGAGGTTCGAAAGGGGGAATGTCGTTGCACCCGGTGAGGAGGACAGCGAAAAGCAACAGGCCGGCGGGTTTCATTTTACCTCTTTCTCTATGTACGTATTTATATAGCTCGTGCAGGGGGCGCGGAGGTTGTGCGACATGATCCCGGAATTTGTGTGTTGCACCACTTCGACGTCTGTCGCGCCGACCATTGTGCACAGTTGCATCAGCGTCAGCAGCGCCGGTCTTGAATCTACGAACGCGTCATCGACCTTCTCTGTCGACAGGGATCGGAGGACGCCGAGGCTTGCGACATCTTCTTTCTCCGCCTCCCTGCTCGTCCTGTAGTGAGAGAAGTCCAGGCTCGCCAGTACCAGCGTGCTGTCCATCAGAGCGGAGAGTACGCCGGCCAGGTTCACGCAATCCCGTCTGTGTGCAACCTTCTTGAATATCACCGGGACTATCCTGGCGTCGGGGAACGACTTCCGGATGAACGGGACAAGTGCCCCGATCGAGTGTTCGTTGACGAACGGCTCCTCCTCCACGCGGGCGAGGCCGGTTTGTGATATTTTCCCGATCGTTTCTGAGTCAGGTTCGACGAACCCGAACGGCGTCCTCCACCGGAGGGCTGAGACTGCAATAGAGGAATGTCCCCGTGCGTGGTGATTGGGCCCGAGGACGATGACCGTCCTCGGATGCGCGCGCCGGGCAAGCTCAATGAAATAGCGGGCAATCAGATCCCTGGCAAACAGGTGGTGTGAAATTGTTCCCGCCACGATCATGTCACTCCGGCCGTTCCGGCCCCTCGCGGTGCCACCGGTCCCTCCCCTTGCCCTCTCACCCCCCGTGAATCTTCCCGCGTTCCTGTACGCAGCCGAGTACATCGCAGTATCATCGGCAAACGACGAGTACTGCCACCGCAGGTAGAAGGGGCGCGATTCACCCGGATCGCCTCCCCCGGGGGCGATCGCAGCAAGCCCCCTCAGGCAGAACGCTGATCCGGCGACGAATATCAGAAGAATCCTCCTCAATGCCGAGCGATCGATCTGAGCCCCCGGGCCCAGGCAGGCTCCTTCGACTCCAGTCCCTTCCGGTGCTTTGCGTACACCACAGATCTCCACTGCTCGTCCGTGAGGCGGTTGCGCACGGGCTGCGTGAATTCATATACACTGTAGACGTAGCCGACGCATATGCGTGCACCGCCGGAATTGTCCTTCACGTCGACATAGATCCGCTGCGGCGCTCCCACGGCATCCTCCAGGACTTTCATATCTGCGGGGAAGGCGTCGGTATGTGTGTCGGTGACCAGGGCCATCTGTTTGTACTGCTCGTCGATGATATCCCCGGCATCTTCGGGGAGAATAATCGGGGAAATCTTCTGGGCGAACAGGAGCATTGATTCGTATTCCTCCACCGTTATGCCGGCGTTCAGGAGCTCCTTCTGGGCGATTGAGCGGAGGTTAACCAGCTGGTCGTAGAATATGCCGAGCTTCTTTTCGTATTCAGCCGGGAGAAGGCCCATCCCCGCAAACCGCGTCCTCGTTCTGTCGACAAGATACACCAGCCTGTTGAAGAACTCGACGTCCGGTTCGACATAGCTCTTCGGTTGCGGGGGCGGTTTCGGTATCTCCTCGTCCTCTCCCTCTCCCATCTCTGCGTAACTTTGCTTGGAGAGGAGGAACGTGTCGTGCTTCAGTTCAGTCCACGATCCGACGGCGGTCAGCAGACCCTTGGTGGCCCATTTCCTCCCTCTCATGAAATAGGGGTATCCCGGACCTTTCTCCTGTATGAGCGGCCGAAGGGCGTTGATCCAGCACCAGTAGAGGTTCGACGTCCACACCTGTGGAGGGTAATCGCTGAATTCAGCCTTCAGCTTCTGCATCCGCTCCGCGTAGCCGGGGATGGAAGCGTCCCTCTGCACGAGTTCGTCGGCGATGGGAGACCCCAGTATGCTCATGACATCAAGGTCGGTCGGCATGTTCCGCGGGTGATCGTCCGTGCCGACACGGGGGGATGTTACTTCTGAGAAAATATAGGCGTCCGGGACGGTCCGCTGGCCCATGAAGCGGAATCCCCTTTCAATCGACGCGGGATCGGGCCGGTTGCGCACCCTGTTTCCCGAGATCCCCGGCGTTGCGCGGTGTGAGGCTTCATCCATGAACCGGTGAAGCTTCGTCGTATCCGACAGTTCGGCAGGGTTAAGTATCTCCCCGTATATCTTCCTCATTATTTCTGTGTAGTCATAGAATGTCAGATCATCCGATTGACCGGCCACGAACTCCGTCGGTTTGTATATCCTTTCCCACACGGACTGGTTCTCGGGCCTGTTCAAAAGTTGCGTCAGGAGCAGCGCCTGGAGGGTGAGCGTGTCGGACCGTGTGGTAAACGACCTTCTCCCGTACCACATCATCGCCTTGAAATAGCGCGTCAGGTCCCTGTTGATTGTATAATGCCCCCGGGGTTTGTACTGTGTGTAGTCTTCCTGGAACCCCATCAGCGGAGAGTCGTGGAATCCCGATGCGTCGTTGATGAGACGGAGTTCCCACGCCGTCAGGTCTTTCGCTTCCTGCGGGACGTCCGCTGAATCGTTGAGGAGCTTTGCGGCGACCGACAGGTAGGCCACATTTTTCGATGAGGCGCGCCGCATGAACGGTGTTGGAGCCTTCTGCATCTGTTCCGTGCTCAGCCGGAGCAGATTCGAAGTAAGTTCTTCCAGGAGCGGGAGGAACCGCTTCTGTTCGACGCTCTGGAACATCCGGTCGAACAGCACGTGGAATACGTGCGTCAGGAGGTCGGAGGAGATGAACACGGGGACTGTGCTGTAGCTTTGCCCGTAGTTGAACACGTAGAGCTCGCTGTAGCGGTCCACCATGTCGTCTGTGGAGACGCCCTGGGGGGGGACGTCCTGGACGAAGAATCCTTCACGGGAGAGCACATCCATCTCGGCAGGGGAGAAGTTCTGCCTTGAAGTTGAATCGAAGTAGTTCCACGTGAGCGAAGAGGGGAGGTCCCCCGGCTGCGGCGTAAGGGAATCCGGCCATGTGATGTACTTGATGATCACGGGTTTGCTCCCGGCGGAAAGCGCGGTATCGTACGCCATCTCCGCCGTCGAATCAGACCCCGTTCCCCCCTTCTTTTCTTCCGCCTTCTTGCTGCAGCCGGCGGCGACCAGCCCGGCAAGTGCCATGAGGAGTGCGAACTTCATGCTTTTCATGTTTGCCTCTTAAGGATGGGATCTGTCCCTTTCCGGTGTGTAATTCCCCGGAGAAGATACCAACGCATGTCCGAAAACGCAACTTTTGCTCCCTAATGACAGATTTATCCGATGATTCCCTCGTTCCCTTCATCTCCGAATATTGCTATATTCCCCCGCCTCCCTCCGTTCTTCATTTGATATCATTCCACGCCCCCGATCCTGAAAGCAAAGGAGTGTGCCCCATGACGACACTTCAGAATGTCGCCCGTTCGTTCGCCCTGCTCTACCTTTCACTTGTCCCCTGCGGTTGCCTCGAAATAGAGATCACCACACAGGTCAGCCGGGACGGAAGCCTTCTCCGGAGCGAAATGGTCTCAGGGGACTCCGTCGAAGTCCTCTCGCACGGTTTTATCTCGCCGGTCGACTCTACCTGGAAGGTGACGCCGGAGAGTCCGAACGAACGTACCTTCGGGCGAAAAGCCACGAAGCTCTTTGTGAGTCCGGATGAGTTGAGTGCCGCGACCCGGGACACCGCCTGGAGGACGCTTCCAGTCCGCGCCCGGGTGGAACGCCGGTTCATCTGGTTCTACACCGACATCACCTACCGGGAGAGATACCTGAAGTGGAATCCCTTCGGACTCATCCCCCTGGCGGAATATGTCTCGGCTGCAGATCTCGCGCGGAGCATGAATCTCGCTGCCGGTGGTCGCATCCCGACCCGGGAGGACAGTCTGGCCCAGGAAAGGGTCGGCCAGAAATGGACGGAGTGGATGTACCGGGATATGTTTGAAGCGTACTACGCGGAATTCGTCACGGGCGTGAGATTGCTGAACGACCCGTCCCTCACGCCGGCAGCGGTCGCCGGGCACAAGGAAGAGATCTGCCGCAGGTGCGGGAAGTTGTGGGCTTCCCCCGTATCCATGGACACGATCGGCGCCATCATTCAATCGATTCTCAGGAATCCCAGGACCAGGGACGCGATACAGTCCAACGCCATGGGGTTCGCCCGGCACGGCGCCAGGCTCTCTCTCGTTGCGAAAGTGATGGGGAAGCTGAAGCAGGTGAATATCGAGATGCCGGGGGTTTTCATTGACTCCAACGCGCCGAATGTCGAGAAGAACCGGGGCTCGTGGAAGGGGGTGGACGATATGAGCTATGCCGCCGATTACGAGCTCTGGATGACTTCGCGCGTCGTCAACTGGTGGGTGGTCCTTCTCACCGTGGTGGTCATCGCAGGGGGGATCAGCGTTATATTCGTCACCCCCTCCCCCAGTCAGTAGAGCAAATACTTCTTCGCTTTTTCCTTGAACCGGTCCAGGTCTTTCTCCAGGAACGGCTTCACATCTTCATACCTCATCCGTCTGGTGAAGAGAAGTCTCACGCTGTCGCTCCCGGCAACTCTGTCGAATGACGTGAGCCGCGCGGGATCAGCGAGCGAAAACGGGTTCTTTTCAGGATTCAGCTCGTTGTTGGCCTGCATAACCAGAAACTGTATGCTCATCAGGTTTACAGCGGTGGAAGGGTCGATGTGGACCTGTACCCCGTGCAGCTCCCTGTCCTTGAAATTCCCGTAGAACGGGTTGAATATGACCGGCCGGAAGAGCACGCCGGGAAGTCCCATCTGGTTCAACCTGCCGGCGATCTTTGTCGGGTCGATCCACTCTGCTGCGAATACCTGGAACGGCACTGTATACCCCACTCCTTCAGAAATCACCCCCAGCTCCCCCATCATTCCCGAGCAGACGTAGTATTGGGGAGAGCGGGCGTCCGGGACATGCGGCGATGTGGGTACCCAGGGGAGCCCGGTGTCCGTGAATGTCATCCCGCGTTTCCATCCCTTCATCGGTATGACCGTCAGAAGGCAACGCACGCCGCCTGTAAGCAGACCTTCATCATTCAGATACCTGGCGAGCTCTCCGCATGTAAGGCCATAGACATAGGGGACGGGGTACTGGCTGACGAATGACTCAAACCCCTTTTCAACCAGGTTCCCTTCCACCCTCAGTCCCCCGAGCGGGTCCGGCCTGTCGAGTACGACGAACGGGATCCTGTTCTCTGCGGCCGCTTCCATTGCGAGCCCCATCGTGCTTATGAACGTGTACGATCTGCACCCGATATCCTGTATGTCGTACACCAGCACGTCTATCCCCTTCAGCATCTGCGGTGTCGCTTTCTTTGTTTTGCCGTACAGGGACCAAACCGGCAGTCCAGTCTCCTTGTCCGTGTACGAATCAACCCTGGCTCCTGCGGCGCGGTCCCCGCGCACTCCGTGTTCCGGCCCGAAAAGGGCCACCAGGTTCACCCCGGGGGCGGACTTGAGTATGTCAATCGTGGACCGCCATCTGGAATCGACTCCTGTCGGGTTTGTAATCAAACCCGCCCTTTTCCCTTTCAACGGTGCAAACCTCTCATTACGCAGGACCTCGATTCCCGTGGTGACTCCGGGGTTCTGGGCGAAGGCCTTCGCCGTGCAGGCGAGGATGAAGAGAAACACGACTCCTGATTTCATTGCCATTCCCGGTCGTTACGGTCAATTTCTTGCAAATAAACCGAAACTGCAATATATTCGTCTACTACCATATGTGGATGCAGTATCAAGCGGAGGGAAGACGATGTTCGAAAACGTGGGCGGCGGAGAGCTCCTGGTTATCCTCTTTGTGATCCTGATTTTCTTCGGTCCGAAGAAGATGCCTGAGCTCGGTAAGAATCTGGGAAAAGGGATTCGCGAGTTCAAAAATGCGATGAGGGATATCCAGGAAGGGGTCGAGAAATCCATGAAAGATCCCCCGCCGCCTCCTCCTCCGCCAGGGAACACGTGAGCGCGTTCGCCGTCCCGCCACGTCGTCCCATGCTTCCCGGCGGGTATTCCGAGTTTTTTTCTTCCCTACGAGCATTCCTCCCGCCATCCCGCCTCCTCCACGACGAGCTGAGCAGGCTTGCCTACGGAACTGATGCGAGTTTCTACCGGCTCATTCCGAACCTTGTCGTCAAGGTCGTGTCGGAGGAGGAGATCATCCGCGTGCTCGCCGAATCGTGCCGTCTTCGGCTCCCCGTCACATTCCGCGCCGCGGGCACCAGCCTCTCCGGCCAGTCGCTCTCTGATTCGGTCCTGATCGTCCTTGCCGGTGCGTGGAAACGCTACCGCATCAACGAAGACGCCTCCCGGATCACGCTCCAGCCCGGCGTCGTCGGCGCGCATGCAAACGTTTACCTCGCACCTTACCGGAAAAAAATCGGTCCCGATCCCGCGTCGATCAACTCTGCGATGATAGGAGGGTATCGCCGCAAACAACGCCAGCGGCATGTGCTGCGGCACGGCGCAGAACAGCTACAGGACGATTGCCTCGATGAGGATCATCTTCGGTGACGGGTCCGTTCTGGACACCGGTGATCCGGAGAGCAGGGAGAGATTTGCCGGGACACACGGAAAACTCCTCGGTCGGATCGCTGAAATAGCCGGTCGGACGAAGTCCAACGGAACCCTCGCCTCCAGGATACGCGACAAGTACAGGATGAAGAATACCACGGGCTACAGCCTCAACGCCCTTGTGGATTTTGATGATCCGGTCGAGATCATAGAGCACCTGATGATCGGTTCGGAAGGGACACTGGGATTCATCGCCGAGGTTACCTACAACACCGTTCCCGATCTCCCCTGCAAGGCGACCGCGCTGATCCTGTTTCACGATATCGAGGCCGCCTGCGGTGCAGTTCCCGCGTTGAAGTCCTGCAGCGTGGATGCCGCGGAACTGATGGACAGGGCGTCGCTCCGTTCGGTGGAAGGGAAGGAGGGGATGCCGGAATACCTGTCCGGACTGGGCGAAAGCGTCGCAGCGCTTCTGGTCGAGGCCCGTGCCTCCGATCCCTCCGGCCTTGCCGCGCGTGTTGAAGAGATCCGGCGCGCCCTCGACCGTTTTCCGAAAGTCCGTCCGCTTGAGTTCACGGGCATCCCCGCCGAATATGAGAAGCTCTGGAATATCCGGAAAGGCCTCTTTCCCTCCGTGGGGGCGGTGCGCAGAACCGGTACGACGGTGATCATAGAGGATGTTGCGTTCCCTCTCCCCCGGCTCGCTGAGGCTTCCCTGGATCTCCGGAATCTCTTCGTCAGGCACGGCTACGGGGACGCAATACTCTTTGGACACGCTCTGGAGGGGAACCTGCATTTTGTGTTCAAGCAGGATTTCAATGTCCCCTCCGAGGTGGGCCGCTACGGGGACTTCATCGACGAACTTACCGCGATGGTGGTCAGAAAATACGACGGCTCACTGAAGGCGGAACACGGGACCGGCAGGAACATGGCCCCCTTTGTCGAGCTCGAGTGGGGCGCCGAGGCCTACGCGCTGATGAAGGAGATCAAGTCGGTATTCGACCCGGAGAATCTCCTCAATCCCGGCGTGGTGATCAACGACGACCCGGGGGCGCACCTGCGTAATCTCAAGCCCCTCCCGGCTGCTCATGAGATCATAGACAAGTGCATCGAATGCGGGTTCTGCGAAGTCCAGTGTCCTTCGAAGGACCTCACGCTCACTCCGCGGCAGAGAATAGTCGTGTACAGGGAGATGTCAAGGCTTACCGCTTCGGGTGAATCTTCAGGCCGGCTCGCGGCACTTGGCGGGGCATACCGCTACGAGGGCGTTGAGACCTGTGCGACGGACGGACTCTGCTCGACGGCATGCCCCGTGGGCATCGACACCGGGAAGATGATAAAGCACATCCGGTGGCGTGAAACGGGGCGGCTCCCCCACGCAGTCGCCAGGGCGTTCGCGGGGAACATGTCAGCAGTCACCGCGGCGGTGAGCGCGATGCTCTCCGTCGTCGGTGTCTCCCATGCGTTGCTCGGCACGAGCTTGATGAGGAGGGCCGCGCTGGCGCTCCGCGGAATTTCCGGCAACAGGATCCCACTCTGGAATGAATACATGCCGCGCGGGGCGGGGCGCATCCCCCCCTCACGCGGCATCGGAGGCATGCCATCCGGGAAGGTCGTCTACTTCCCGAGCTGCATCAATCGTGCGATGGGGGCTTCGCGCGACTATGATGAGGAGGTCGGGCTTGCGCACAAGACGGTCGCGCTTCTTGAGAAGGCCGGCTATGAGGTCCTGTTTCCGGAGAACCTCCGGGATCTCTGCTGCGGGATGGCGTTCGACAGCAAAGGATTCAGGGAGGAAGGGGCGATGAAGGCGGATGAATTGAACCGGGCGCTCCGGGAGGTGTCCAACGACGGAGAGCTGCCTGTCTATGTGGACATGAGTCCATGCCTCTATCGAATGAAGGAGACGCTCGACAGGCGTCTCCGCCTCTATGAGCCCATTGAGTTCATGCTGGCGTTCTTTCCGGAGCGGCTGAAGTTCAGGAAACTCCCGGAGACGGTGGCGATACACACGACATGCAGCTCCGCCAAGATGGGCCTCTCTTCCCGGTTCAGGGATCTGGCTGAAATGTGCGCGGAGCGTGTCGTCGTCCCCGATGGCGTCGGGTGCTGCGGGTGGGCGGGGGACAGGGGGTTCACGTTTCCGGAATTGAATGCGTCTGCTCTCGCCGGACTCAGATCGGGCATTCCCGGAGAGTGCAGCGGGGGGTATTCGACAAGCAGGACGTGCGAAATCGGACTCTCGCTCCACAGCGGTCTCAGCTACAAGTCCATCGTGTATCTCGTCGACAGGTGCACAACCCCCGGAGTGACCGCATGAAGATCCATCTGGCCTTCGGAAGGGAGGGGATGGATATTGAAATCCCCGACCGCAATCTCCTGAAAGTGCTGACGATGCAGCGGACGGTCCCGCTTCCCGATCCCGCGGCAGAGCTGGAGAACCAGCTTGAAGAACCGATCGGTGGCCGCGCCCTGGCGGCCCTTGCAGGAGAAGCGGAGTCGGCCTGCGTCGTCATCAGCGACATCACGCGCCCCGTCCCCAACAAGGTTCTCCTTCCTCCGATTCTCAGGACACTCGAGGAGAATGGCATCCGCCGGGGAGACATGACGATACTGGTTGCCACGGGCCTTCACCGCTCGAGCACGCTCGACGAGCTTGTGGTTATGGTGGGGAAAGAGATACTGGAGGACTACCGGGTGGTCGATCATCATGCCAGGGTGCCGGGGGAACAGCACTACCTCGGGCTCACATCGCGCAACACTCCCGTCTACATCGACAGGGAGTATTGTGAATCGGATCTGAAGATCACCACCGGGTTTATCGAGCCCCATCTGATGGCCGGATTTTCGGGGGGGCGGAAACTCGTCGCTCCGGGATGCGCAGGCGAGCTGACAATCAAGGCTCTTCACAGCCCCTCCTTCCTGGAGAATCCTGCCTGCTGCGAGGGCTCCATCGACGCCAATCCTCTCCATCATGAGCTCCTTGAGATCGCCCACATGGCAGGCCATGACTTCATCGCCAACGTGTCGCTTGATGTGGACGGCGCAATCACAGGAATGTTTGCGGGAGATCCGGACCACGCGCACGCGAAGGGGATTGCTTTTGTCCGTAACTCCGTCAGGGCAACCGCACCCCGGCCGGCGGACATCGTGATCACGACGAGCGCGGGCTATCCGCTGGATCTGACGTATTATCAATCGGTGAAAGGGATCACCGCGGCCCTCCCCGTCGTGAAAAAAGGAGGGATGTTGATCGTCGCGGCCAAGTGTGAGGAAGGCCTGGGGAGTCCCGAGTTCACTTCGATGGCGACCGGCTACAGGACGGTGGATGCGTTTGTCGAGACTATCACGGCGAACCCGGTTCTTATCGATCAGTGGCAGCTGGAGGAATGTGCGAAGGCCGCCCGGCACGCCGATGTCGTGCTTGTATCCCCGAATATCGCCTCGAGTTACGGGAACAGGCTTTTCATCAAGACCGTTTCCACGGTGGAGGAGGCGCTGGCCGAGGGTTTCAGGAAATTCGGAACCGGCGCCTCCGTCGCCGTCATCCCGAAAGGCCCATACACGCTGGTGGGGGTCGAATGAAGCTCAACAGTGCCGTTCGCTATGCGGTCATCACCGCTTATTCACCGCCTTCTTGATCTTCTCGACCGATTCCTGGACAATCCTGGAGAAGGCCTCGAGGTCTTCCGCAATCTGGGGTCCGATGGTATCCTTGACGTGGTCCCTCTCAAGCTCGAGAATATACACCGCGACCTTTCTCCGGTCTTCCGCCGAGAGACCCTTGATTGCCGATTTGATTTCTTCTATTCCCACTGGAGATACTCCTTTCGCGAAAAGTGTGCGGGCCGCTAGCCCTTCTGTTTCTTCATGAGGTACTTCCTGTACGCCGCTGCAGTGTCCACGTCGCTGAGCGGGGGGAGGTTCGATTGTGAAAGGCCGAGCCGCCGGACCCGCTCTGACGCCTCCCTGTAGACCATCGCCGTCCCCCAGGGGAGATCCCGGAAGATCCCCTTCGTCGGGGGTTTCATGCCGAGAAGGTAGCAGCCGCCGTCGGTGGCCGGTCCGATGACCACGTCGTCTCTGTCAAGCCTGCTGGATGCCTCCTCGAGGAGCGAATATTCCATCCCCGGTATATCGCTGCTGATGACCACCGCTTTCCCGGCGTGGTGATGAAAAGCATAGTCGAATGCGTGCTGTATGCGTGCGCCCGGGTTCTCTCCTCGTTCCGCGACGTACTGGAAATATTTCTGGACCCACTGACGCACTTCCTCCTCTTTCACTCTGGGGTCATGGAAGAGATATACCATCCATCCGTGTTCATGAGCATCCTGCCCGGTCCTGAACGTGTGGAGCGCGAGCTCGTTGTAGACCGTCGTTGCGGGTTGCACCCCGATCTCCCGGGCAAGCCGTTTTTTCACGTCGCCGGGCTTCGGGAGCGTGGCGAAGATGATAAGCGCCTGTTCCCCTGCCACCGCTGTTTTCCTCGACGCCGGTGGCCGGGGAGCTTTTTCCGGGCCTCGGATGGAACCTGGCAACCTCATGGTGTGTTTTCTCTTGTAGTTGATCCTATGATGTCAACACGGGGGGACAGGGCTGAGTTCGTGCAACGCTGATCCGGATCGATCCACAGAAGGCAGATGTCACCCCTTGTTTCATCTCAAAGGTACAAAGTGGCGAAATCGGTTGTTTTTGAAGGCAAATCAGAGGGATCCCCTGGAAGAGGGCCCGGATCCTCCCCCCTCACTCACTGTTGTTGTTGTCGCCTCTGTTGACGCGGTGCGCCTTTCCTGTTGACTGAAACGCAACCTCCAAACTCGTTGTTCTGTACATAGTCAGTTTGCTCTGTGTGATGATGCCTGGTTCATTGACATATCCCGAAGTCGCCGCCCCGACGCTCATCGAGCGGATAGGGAATACACCCCTCCTGAGGCTCCCCCGGTTCACGGGGATCTCGCCGCAGGTCGAGATATTTGCCAAGGCGGAATGGTACAACCCCGGCGGGTCTGTCAAGGACAGAGCTGCGCTCAGTATGATTCGGGAAGGGGAGAGGAGCGGGGCGCTCTCGGCGGCCACCTGATTCCTTTAAACGACCTTTTCGGCAGGGTACACGAGCTTGACTCGTCGCAGGACATCGTCGTGTATTGCCACAGCGGCATACGGAGCGGAATAGCCGTTCAATCCCTGAAACAGCTGGGATTCCGCAAGGTAAAGAACCTCCTGGGGGGGATTGACAGGTGGGCGGAGGTGGTTGACCCCGAAATGCCCCGGTATTAGATGCCCCGGTATTGGAGCGCCCGGTGCCTTGACTTTCGCATGTTTTCGGAGTAGGTTACGGCGTAAGTGGTCAGGTTCTTTCCCACGCTGACACTGCGTCACTCCGTTTGGCCCGGGGGCAGGTGCAGAAGAAGCTGAATCTGACGCTGGATCCCTCCTTCCTTTCTCCCGCAGCTTCGCGCCACACTCCCGGTCGATTCACACGGAGTTTCCGTCTGCACTCTCCCACGCTCCCTTGATTCGCGGTGTCAGCATCACCCGGGTTCACATACCCATTCACCGCAAAGCCGGGGGCACGCTATGAAGGCAGAGATACTGAAAGAATTCTTCGAGGGTCGGGTCGATGCAACTGTTCTGGCCGGAGAGGCGGAAAGGACAATCCATGACGTCCGGGATGAGGCGGACGATGTGCTGACAGACGACCTGACGGCGGACTTCGTCGTGACCGGGAGGCACCTTGAGTCGCTCTGCGAGGCGGTCATGTGCGATGACCTTCAGGCGTGCGATCTCGAAGTCATTGCATCCCTCCTTGTCAGGTCCGAACGCTTCATCTGGGATCCCTCAACGGCTGCGGGAGCCCTGGTTTCAAGAGTCATCTACGCATGGGAGGCGCCGGAGATCAATTACGTCCTGTCGCCCGGGACCGTGAGGAAATTCGGGCAGCTTCTCAGGACCGGCGAGGACACGTTTGACTCATCCGACTGGTCGGAGCTCCCCCCTGCGTGTAAACCCGCCGAAGCATAGCTGCATTCACCTGGTCAGATCTCAGATCTCAGGTCTCAGGACATCCTCATGCCTCTTCCGGCTGGCCCTGGAGCATCCGCACGCGAAATGAAGGTCCCTCTCCTCATAGCCGGGGCGGCGCTGTTGCTCATGGCGGCGTTT
>PMDK01000067.1 GCA_003154425.1 Ignavibacteriota bacterium | reverse complement strand
ATCAGCCGCGAAGGTACACGCTTCCGCGCCGGTCAAGTTGACTTTCAGCACGGCAGTCTGTATATTTCTTGTCATTTCGCTATTTTCCCATCATTGGTACAGCGGGGTT
The DNA here is from genome assembly GCA_003154425.1 of Ignavibacteriota bacterium. Lineage (GTDB taxonomy): Bacteria > Bacteroidota > Ignavibacteria > UBA10030 > UBA6906 > Fen-1273. The sequence goes on along the minus strand of PMDK01000067.1, from coordinate 8,776 downwards.
ATGCCTTCGACCTCAGATTTCCGGCCCGGTCTGGTCATCAAATACAACAACGAGCTCTGGACAATCATCGAATTTCAGCACGTCAATCCGGGGAACTGGCGGGCATTCGTCCGCACGAAGCTGAAAAACCTTAAAAGCGGCAAAGTCATTGAGAACCGGTTCAGGGCCGGCGAGTCGATCGACACGGTCCGCATAGAGCGGAAAGAGTTCCAGTTCCTCTACAGGGACGGCACAGGTTACGTCTTCATGGACAAGGAAAACTACGAACAGTTGTCCGTCTCCGGCGAACAGATGGGGGAAGGCGCGAAATTCCTCAAAGACGGAGAGTCGGTGGACATATTGTTCAACGGGAGCGATATCACCGGGATAGAGCTCCCGATCACTGTCGAGTTGAAGGTGACGGAAACGGGCCCGGGGGTCCGGGGAGACAGCGCTAACGCGGGGACGAAACCCGCAACGGTGGAGACCGGGGCAACGGTGAACGTTCCCCTGTTCCTCAACGAGGGGGATGTCGTCAAGATCGATACAAGGACGGGTGAATACATCGAGCGCGTCAAGGCATGAAATCCGTGCGTGAGAGGCCGGTGGAGAAGCGGAAACGGGCGCGAGTGTGTCCAACCGGGATCATGTGACCAAGGCGGAGACCGCATGGACCTAAACTACGTCAGGAAGCTGGTGAAGCTCCTCTCCGAGAGCGCCGTTGACGAGATCGAGATTGAAGAGGAGGGGAAGAAGATCCGCGTCGCAAAAAACCCTCACTCCGTTCCTCCTTCTCCGGGGACGTATGCTCCCCCGGCCGCACCTCCTCCCGGGCCCGGCAGTCCCCCCCCCCCGTCGACGTCCCTCCCTGAAGCCGGAGCCCAGGGCGCACCTCCGGTCACCACGACCCCGCTTCACGAGATCAAGTCTCCCATCGTCGGCACGTTTTACCGTTCTCCCGCTCCCGACGCGGCCCCCTTCATCCAGGTGGGGAGCGTGATCCGCCCGGGAGCCGTTCTCTGCATCGTCGAGGCAATGAAGCTGATGAACGAGATTGAGGCCGACGTCGCCGGAAGGATCGTCAAGATCATGGTCGAGAACGGGCAGCCGGTCGAATATGACCAGACCCTCTTCCTTGTCGAGAAATCCTAGAACCATGACCTGAAATCGAGGAGACCAGGGGTGTTCAAGAAGGTCCTCATTGCGAACCGGGGGGAGATCGCCCTCCGCATTATCCGCGTGTGCAAGCAGCTCGGGATCAAGACCGTGGCGGTGTATTCCCAGGCCGACCGGGATTCGCTTCATGTCCGGTTCGCGGACGAGGCGGTATGTATCGGGCCTCCGCCGGCACGGGAAAGCTACCTCAAAATCCCACGCATCATCGCCGCAGCCGAAATCACCGGGGCGGACGCAATCCACCCGGGGTACGGCTTCCTCGCCGAGAATGCGGGGTTCGCCGAGATCTGCACGTCGTCGGGAGTCAAGTTCATCGGCCCGACCCCCGCGATGATCAGCGCGATGGGGGACAAGGCCGTCGCCAAGGAGACGATGCGGAAAGCCGGTGTCCCCGTGGTCCCCGGGAGCGAAAGCGTCGTCGGGACCGTCGAGCAAGCACGTGAGATTGCGCGGTCAATCGCGTACCCCCTGATCATCAAGGCCTCGGCAGGGGGAGGCGGGAGGGGGATGCGGATCGTGCGCGAGGAGGGGGAGATGGAGAATTCCTTCAGTACGGCACGGCACGAGGCGGAGCAGGCGTTCGGCAATCCCGATGTCTATCTCGAGAAGTACATCGATCAGCCCCGCCACGTGGAGATCCAGGTGTTCGGCGACGAGCACGGGAACGTCATCCATTTCGGCGAGAGGGACTGCTCGGTGCAGCGGCGGCATCAGAAACTGATCGAAGAATCACCTTCCCCGGTGGTCGACGATGTACTCCGCGCCAAGATGGGAGAAGCGGCGATCAAGGGATGCAAGGCTGTGAATTACGTCAACGCGGGGACCGTCGAGTTCCTCGTCGACCGGGAGCAGAATTTCTATTTCATGGAAATGAACACCCGCATACAGGTCGAACATCCGGTCACCGAGCAGGTTACGGGGCACGACCTGATCAAGCTTCAGCTCCGGGTTGCCGCAGGGGAGCGCCTTCCCAAGAAAAAAATCGTGCAGCGCGGCTGCGCGATGGAATGCCGCATCAACGCGGAAGACCCGGCCCACGATTTCCGTCCTTCGCCGGGAAAGATCACCGACTTCCATATGCCCGGAGGATTCGGCGTGAGGGTCGATACGCACGCGTATGCCGGGTACTCCGTCCCCCCGTACTACGATTCACTGACCGCAAAGCTCATCGTGTATGCTCAAACGCGTGAAGGCGCGATCAGCAAAATGGCGGGAGCCCTTGAGGAGTTTGTCATCGAAGGGATCAGGACGACGATTCCATTTCACCGCCAGGTGATGCAGAACGAGAAATTCCGCAGCGGCCGGTTCGATACAAGCTTCCTGGACACATTCGTTTTCGCAGCAAGCGGCGAGTAACACTCACTCCTGAAGAAAGGACCCTCACGTCATGAATTTCCCGGACAACCTGAAGTACACCAGGGACCACGAATGGATCCGCATCGAGGGGGAGATGGGAACGATCGGCATCACCGAGTACGCACAGGGAGAGCTCGGGGACGTGGTCTTCGTGGAACTCCCCGCGGTTGGAAAGGCCGTGAAGCAGCAAGAGGCGTTCGGCACGATAGAAGCTGTGAAGGCAGTGTCGGACCTGTACGCCCCCATGTCGGGCTCCGTGACGGATGTGAACGCAGCGGTCGCGGCATCCCCAGAAGCGGTGAACAAAGACCCGTACGGCAAGGGGTGGTTGGTGAAGGTGAAGCTCTCGAATTCCGGCGAGGCGGCGAAACTCCTTGATGCAGCCGCCTATCGTTCACTGATCGGGAAATAGGGGAGTGCGCACGTCCGGTCCCGCCTCCGGAGGCAGGTTCAGGCGAGAGCGTATTCCTCCACCGGCGGGCAGGTGCAGATGAGGTTCCTGTCGCCGTAGGCATTGTTCACCCGTCCGACTGCGGGCCAGAACTTGTGGGCCCGGACGTACGGGGTGGGAAACGCCCCCTTCTCTCTTCCGTAGGGCATCGCCCATGTGTCGCTCGCGACGGCCGAGGCCGTATGCGGCGCGTTCTTCAGCACGTTAAGCGTCCTGTCGGCAGTCCCCTGTTCAATCTCCCGGATCTCTCCGCGGATCGAGATCAATGCTTCGCAGAACCTGTCAAGCTCCTCCTTCGATTCGCTCTCCGTCGGTTCGATCATGAGCGTCCCCGGAACGGGGAATGACACCGTCGGTGCGTGGAAGCCGTAGTCCATCAGGCGCTTCGCCACGTCTTCCGCCTCGACGCCGGCGCTCTCCTTGAAGCGGCGGAGATCGACGATGAATTCGTGAGCCACGCGCCCCCCGGCGCCACGGTACAGTATCGGGTAGTGACCTTCAAGTTTCTTCGCCATGTAGTTGGCATTGAGTATGGCGATCTCCGTCGCTTCCGTGAGTCCCCTCCCCCCCATCATCGCAATGTAGGCCCAGGAGATCGCGAGTATGCTCGCGCTCCCCCACGGGGCCGCGGAGACCGGACCGATGGCACGGGGACCGCCGACGCCGACCACAGGGTGGCCGGGGAGAAAGGGGGCCAGGTGCTCGGCGACCGCTATCGGTCCCATCCCGGGGCCTCCTCCGCCGTGCGGGATGCAGAACGTCTTGTGNNCGTTCATGTTCGCCCCGTCCATGTAGACCTGTCCCCCGTGCGCATGGACGACCAGGCAGATCTCCCGTATCGACTCCTCGAACACTCCGTGCGTCGAGGGATAGGTGACCATGAGCGCCCCGAGCGAGCCGGCGTGCTCCGCCGCTTTTTCCTTCAGGTCTCCGACGTCGATGTTTCCGGATTCATCGCAACGGACGACGACGACCTGCATTCCTGCCATGACGGCGCTTGCGGGGTTGGTCCCGTGCGCCGACGAGGGGATGAGGCAGACGTTCCTGTGTCCGTCGTTCCGCGATTCGTGCCATGCCCGGATGACGAGCAGGCCGGTGAATTCCCCCTGCGCGCCGGCGTTCGGCTGCAGAGAAACGGCCGGGAATCCTGTGATCTCCCCGAGCCATGAGCCGAGCTCGGCGAACATCGCGTGATACCCCGCGGCCTGTTCCGGGGGTGCAAACGGATGGAGCCTTCCGAAAGCCGGCCAGGTCACAGGGACCATCTCCGTCGTCGCGGTCAGTTTCATCGTGCATGACCCGAGCGGAATCATGCTGACGTTCAGCGCGAGGTCCTTCGACTCCAGGCCGTGGAGATATCGGAGCATCCCGGTCTCGCTGTGATAGTGGTTGAAGACAGTGTGCTTGAGATACGGCGAAGACCGGTGGAGGAGCCCGGCATATCCCGCCGTGTCCGGCTGCAGTGTTTCCGCTCCCGGGATGCCGCCGCCGCCGGCGAGCGCCCCGAGGATGACCAGGACTTCCTTCCTGTCCGTCAGTTCGTCCAGAGCGATCCCGAGAGTCCCGTCGGAGAATTCCCTGAAGTTCATCGACCGGGCGGACGCGGCCCGGAGAATGGAGGGGAGCGAACCCTTCTTCGGGCTGATCCGCACGGTGTCGAAGAAGTCGTCGTTGACGATATCGTGCCCGATTGCGCGGGCGCCTGCGGAGAGCATGCGTGCAAGTCCGTGCATCCGCTCGGCAAGCCGGCGGAGTCCCTGCGGGCCGTGATAGACCGCATACATGCCTGCCATGACCGCCAGCAGGACCTGCGACGTGCAGACATTGGATGTCGCTTTTTCCCTCCTGATGTGCTGCTCCCGCGTCTGCAAGGCCATCCGGAGAGCCCGGTTTCCCTGTGCGTCGATGGAAACCCCTATGATCCGCCCTGGCATGTGGCGTTTGTGTGCGTCCCTCGTCGCAAAGAACGCGGCGTGCGGGCCGCCGTACCCGAGAGGGACGCCGAACCGTTGTGTGGACCCCACCGCTGCGTCGGCGCCGAACTCGGCAGGGGGAGCGAGCAGGAGCAGGCTCATGAGATCGGCGGCGCATACGACCAGCGCACCGGCGGCGTGAGCCCTCTGGCAGAAGGGACGGTAGTCGTGTATCGCGCCGTCCGTCGCGGGGTACTGCACGAGCGCGCCGAAAACGTCCCCGGAAAATTTGAACGAGGCACAGGATCCGACAAGGACACGAATTCCCAGGGGCCTGGCCCTCGTGCGGATGACTTCGATGTTCTGCGGATGACATTCGTCCGACACAAAAAAAAGACCGCCTGAGGGATGCCCCTTGATCGCATGGAACATCGTCATCGCTTCGGCCGCGGCCGTTGACTCATCAAGGAGCGACGCATTGGCGATGTCCATCCCGGTGAGGTCCGTCACCATGGTCTGGTAATTCAGGAGCGCTTCGAGCCGTCCCTGGGCCACCTCGGCCTGGTACGGCGTGTACGCTGTATACCAGCCGGGGTTCTCGAGGACGTTGCGGACTATCACCGCGGGCGTCACGGTATCGTGATACCCCATCCCGATGAACGAGCGGTAGAGCCGGTTGTCTGCCGCCATCCGGGTGAGTGCGGCGATGGCATCCTCTTCCGTCCGTCCCTCCCCTATGGCCAGCGGGCGCGTACTCCGGATGGCCGCCGGAACAACCCCGGCGATGAACTCTTCAAGAGACGGGCTTCCGAGCGCTTCAAGCATCTCCCGGCGGGACACGGCCCCCGGCCCGATGTGGCGGCGTGAAAATGGAACTGGATCGAAATTGGCATCTGACATGAATCGAATCTCCCTCTGAAGGCGACGGATAAGAAAACATAATACGGAGACGGCACCTGACATTCAATGATTGAACAACTCATGCCCCCCACTTCCGCTCCTCATGGCGTTCTCTTCCATGCCGGCTTCCCGGCCGGGTACGTACCGAGCAGCCGGAACTGGGAGACGATCTCACTGAGGTGTTCGAATGCCCGGGCCACGCGCTCCTCGTGGGGTCCTCCTGCGATGTCGGCATAGAAGCGGTATTCAAACGGGGAGCGGGGGTCCGGGCGTGACTCGATCTTGAGCAGGTCGATGTCGCGGAGGGCGAAAACGCCGAGTATATGAAAGAGTATCCCCGGGCGGTTCGCCGCCGGCGTGAACACGATGCTCGAGCGCGTTGTCGTGCCGCGCGCAAATTTCCCGAAGGGCGTGCGCGAGAGGATGAGGAACCGGGTGTAGTTGTTCGCGCTGTTCTCGATGTTTCTTTTCAGGATCTTGAGGCCGTAGAGCCGGGCGGCGTGAGCTCCGGCAATCGCGCCGGTGTCGGGACGCGCGTCCCGGGCGAGCGCTGACGCTGCTCCGGCCGTGTCGAAAAAGGGGACCGGGCGGAGCGCAGGGTGGGCGAGGAGGAACCTGCTGCACTGGGCGAGGGCCTGCGGATGGGATCGGACGGAGGTCAGGTCTCCGAGCGTGCTGCGCGGGAGGCACAGGAGCGCATGCTCGATCCTCTCGTGTGACTCTCCCACGATGTGCAGCGAGTGTGAGAGGAGAAGGTCGTAGTTTTCGTGAATGCTCCCGGCGAGTGAATTTTCGATCGGAATCACGCCGCGGTCTGAACGCCGGCGTTCCACCCGGTCGAACACTTCCCCGAATGTCTCGCAGGGGGATGTGGCGATCTCATTCCCCAGCATTGCGCGGGCGGCTGCTTCACTGTAGGCGCCGTGGACTCCCTGGAATGCCACGTTCATCTCGGTCTCTCCCGATGGGAAGGGTGTGCCGGACCGGGGAAAAGCCTCCCGGCCCGGCGGGTTCATTGAACCGGAGCCGAAAACTCCGTACATTCCCAATATACAACGATCGGCCGGACAGAATCCACAGGGGGTCAACCCGTGAAAAAGAAAGCCGCACACGCCGCAGGAAAAGGGCTGCGGGGAAGGGACTTCGTTTCCGTCGACGATTGCTCCGCAGGAGAAATCAGGTCGATTTTCGCCCTCGCATCCGCGATGAAATCGGATCGGAACAAATACAGGAAGGCGCTCCAGGGGAAGATGATGGCGTTGATATTCGAAAAACCTTCTCTGCGCACGCGGACCACATTCACGGTCGGCATCAAACAGCTCGGGGGGGATTCTCTCCTGCTGACGCCGGCCGACATCAGCCTCGGAAAGCGGGAGTCGGTGTACGACGTTGCGAAAAACCTCGAGCGGATGGTCGACGGTATCATGATCCGGACCTTCGGGCACGGGATATGTACGTCGATGGCCGACCATGCGTCAATTCCGGTGATCAACGGGCTGACCGACCATGAACACCCGTGCCAGGCCATGGCCGATTTCCTCACGGTCATGGAATACAAGAAGAACCTGCGGAAGCTGAAGCTCGCCTACGTTGGAGACGGGAACAACGTCGCCCACTCCCTGATGCTGGCGGCCGCAAAGCTCGGGGGGACGCTGTTTCTCGGTACACCTCCCGGGTACCGGCCGGAGACACGTGTGATGGAGCGATGCCTGGACCTGGCCGGGGAGAGCGGTGCGACGATCGTCTGGACCGCCGATCCCGCGGAGGCGGTCCGGGACGCCGACATGGTGTACACCGACACCTGGGCGAGCATGGGGCAGGAGGGGGAGGCGGAAGTCCGCCGCCGGATATTCAGTCCGTACCAGGTGAACCGCGCGCTCTTCTCACTGGCGAAACGGGATGCGCTCTTCATGCACTGCCTCCCCGCGCACCGGGGGGAAGAGGTGACGGACGAGATCATCGATTCGCCGAATTCAGTGGTCTTCACGCAGGCGGAGAACCGCCTGCACGCCCAGAAGGCGATCATGTTCGAATTGCTCCGTGACTGAACATATGGGCGGGCTTATCCTGATCGCGGTGGGGGGCAACGCTCTCATCCGGGCCGGTCAGAAAGGGACTGCGCAGGAGCAGTTCCAGAACGCCGTGGACACCGCGGGGGTCGTCGTCAGGATGATCGGCGCGGGATACCGCGTCGTCCTGACGCACGGGAACGGTCCGCAGGTAGGCGCGGCGCTCGTGCGCTCCGAGCTGGCCGCGGCGCATGCCTACCGGATGCCGCTGGATTGCTGCGTGGCCTCCACACAGGGGGAGATCGGCTATGTGCTCCAGTACGCGCTCTGGCAGGCACTTCAGGCGCAGGGACTGGAAACTCCCGTCGTCTCGCTCGTGACGCAGGTGCTTGTCGACAAGAATGATCCGGCGTTTGCACGGCCCACCAAGCCGATCGGTCCGTTTTTTACACGGGACGAGGCTGACCGGTACCGGGACCTGTTCAACTGGGATATCGTGGAGGACTCCTCCAGGGGTTTCCGCCGGGTGGTCGCCTCCCCGGAGCCGCGCGGGATCGTGGAGCTGGAGGCAATCCGTGCCTGCGTCGACCGGGGACTCGTGGTGATCGCCGGCGGAGGCGGGGGGGTGCCGGTATTCAACGATCACGACATCACCAAAGGGGTGGAAGCGGTCATCGACAAGGACCACACATCCGCCATACTCGCCTCACAGCTGGGAGCCGACTTCTTCGCGATCGATACGGACGAAGAGATGGTGTGCCTGAACTACAGGAAACCGTCACAGAGGAAGGTCCCCCTCCTGACGGTCGATCAGTGCAGGACCTACCTTGCCGAGGGGCAGTTTCCGGAAGGGAGCATGGGGCCGAAGATCAGGGCCGCGATGGTCTTCCTCGAGCGCGGGGGCGGGGAAGCGTTGATCACTGATTCGGGACATCTCTTCGAAGCCGTCGCCGGGCGGGGCGGAACGCATATCATTCGCTAACGGACAAATT
>PMDK01000314.1:174-15164 GCA_003154425.1 Ignavibacteriota bacterium | reverse complement strand
GAGTACCTGTTGCGCGAAGGGTTTCCTCCGGACAGAGTAATCAAGACGGGCAGCCCCATGTTTGAGGTCCTTTCGCACTATGCGGAAGACATAAAGGCTTCGAATGTGCTTGCCGACCTTGGTCTGCAGGAACAGGGATATTTCCTTGTCAGCGCGCACCGGGAAGAAAACGTCGACTCACCTGAATTGTTGGGGCGCCTCGGTCTGGTTCTCGATGCGCTTGCCCGCACGCACGGAAAGCGCATCATGTTCTCCACCCATCCGCGGACCCGTAAAGCCATAGAAGCAGGAAAACTCGTTCTGCCGAAGCTCGTCGAACTTCACAAGCCCTTTGGCTACCTGGATTATGTCAAATTGCAGACAAACGCGTCGGTGGTTATATCCGACAGCGGCACGATCACCGAGGAATCATCCATACTGAATTTCCCGGCATTGAACATCCGTGAGGCACATGAACGCCCGGAAGGGATGGAGGAAGGGTCCGTGATGATGACCGGACTCAGTCCGGAACGGGTACTGCAGGGGATCGAGATACTCTCCCGTCAGGGTCGGGGTCCGGATCGGACGTTGAACGTCGTCAAAGACTATGAAACCGGCAATGTATCGGAAAAGGTTCTTCGGATCATTCTAAGCTACGTGGACTATGTGCGCCGGAATGTCTGGCACAAGACACTCGATCGTTCTCTCACTTTTAGCCATTAGCTCAGGCCTCCACCCATGACGTCCACGATCGGCCTTAAGAAGCGAGGCTCCGACGGCGACACCGGCAAACCCCGCAGAAATGAGCCTACCCTGGCAGAGTACATCACCATGTTCCTCCGCGGCAAGTGGATCATCCTGATCTGCCTGATTGTGGTCTTCGGGACAACGATGGTCTACACACTATTTACCAGTCCGGTCTATGAATCGAGTTCCCTCGTCCTGATCGATATGAAGGGGTCTAAGGGCTCAATGCCTTTCTCCCTCGATATCACCGGCGCGGCCACGCTCACCAAGATCACCAACGAGCTTGAAATTCTGAGGTCCAGCTCAATGGCCCAGGCAGTGGCACAGAAACTCCTGGAATTGAAGACTCTCCCCCCCGACGACAGGACCCGAATACCGATTATCGGGTTCCATGCAGAAGACGATTCGTCGTTGATCCTCGCCCAGCCGGGGCAAATTATCGAACGCCTCGACAGGGTGGTCGACTTCGCACCAATCCGAGAATCAGATATCATAAGAATCAGCGCGCGGAGCAGGAACCCGCGGGAAGCGGCCCTTCTCGCCAATGTCTATGCGGAGGCATACGTCGAGAGAAACCTGACCACGAGCCGGACCCGCTCACGTGCCCTGCGCGAATTTCTCCAGGCCCAGGGCGAGTCCAAGAAGCGGGCTCTCGACACGACTGAGACATCTCTGCAGGCCTATATGCACAGCTCCGGAACCGTGTCGCTTGACGAGGAAACCAAGAAGGTGGTCGAGCAGCTTTCGCAGCTCGAGGCGAACCGTGACGCGATCCAGGTGGATATGAGGTCGCGGGAGAAGACGCTTTCCTCATACAAGGAAGAACTGGCCCGTCAGGAACCGGCTGTAGCGCGCTCCATCGGAGAATCGAACGACAGCTACGTCCGGCTCCTGCAGGAACAGCTCGCGAAGCTCGAGGTCCAGCGCGACGTGATAATCGCCCAGAACCCCCAGATGATCGGGCAGAAGCTCTATCAGGACAAGCTGCAGGAGACAGACAGTCAGATAACGTCGCTCAAAGCGAAGCTGCAGAGCCGGACCTCCGAATTCCTGAAGTCCCTCGTCCCCTCGCTCCCGGGCGAAGGGAGCGCCGCGTACCTGGCCCAGACCAAGCAGAANNAAGCAGAAGATCATCGAGCAGCAAATCGAACTCGGAGGGCTCTCCGCACGGGAGCGAGCGCTGAGCACCGTGATTGCCGACTACGAGAAACAGTTCAACCGGATACCGCAGAAAAGCATAGATCTTGCCAGGCTGCAGCGTTCCAGGCTGAGCAGCGAAAAGCTCTACCTCCTGATCGAGGAGAAATACAACGAAGCCGCAATCTCGGAGAAGTCGGAGTTCGGTTACGTCGACATCATCGATCCGGCGCTTGTCCCCATCAGGCCGGTAAGCCCGAAGGTAGCACGTGATCTCATCCTCGGGCTTCTGGCTGGATTGGTCCTGGGGGTAGTTGTCGTGGTCGTCAGGGAGCGTCTCAATGTCCGCATACGGACCCCCGAGGACCTGAAACGATTAGGCTTCAAGACAGTTTCCCTTGTCGAGCGGATGGCGGGAGAGAAGGGGAATGAGCGGAAGTCGCCGGTCAAACCCGGCGGCAGAGCGTTTGACCCCCACCTGATATCGTTCCACGGACCGCTTTCAGCCACGGCGGAATCGTACCGGAATCTCCGGACAAACATTCAATTTGCGAAGCTCGACCGGCCTCTGAAGAGTATCATGGTGACAAGCGCCAATCCCTCGGAGGGGAAATCCACCACCGTGGCCAACCTTGCCATAGCATTTGCCCAGGCTGAGAAGAGAGTCCTCCTGGTGGACGCTGACATGTACCGGCCCACTCTCCATGATTGTTTTCAGATCCGCAGAAACCCCGGCCTCTCCGACTACATCCTGGGAAATTCGACCTTCGAGGAGGTGGTCCAGAAGAACATTCTGGACCACCTGGACATTATCTGCTCGGGGACTGCGCCTCCCGACCCCGTCGAAATCCCCGGTTCACAGAAAATGAAGGTCCTCTTCAAACAGGCGCTGCAGATCTATGACATCGTGCTTCTCGACAGCCCGCCCGTCCTGGCCGCGACGGACGCATCCGTTCTCGCCACAGAAGTGGATGGCACGGTCCTTGTCGTTTCCTACGACGACACACGAGCACGGGAGATCGAACGCGTGATCGAATCTCTGGAAGGCATCGGCGCCAGGGTGGTTGGCGTTCTCCTCAACAAGTTCGACCTGCGCAAGGCATACGGCGGATATGCCGGTGTCTCGGGCCGCGGCTATGGATACGGGTACGGGTACGGCCAGTATGCATCGGCACGGAAGCCGGGAATGGGAAGCAAGAAGCAGGGGAATTGAGAGACGGGGAAGAATGAAGGGGCGCAACATAATTGACAATTTGCGTGATCGTATCATCTCGAATTCAATTCATGGGGAATGAGCAATGAATACGCGCAGAGGCTGGCTTTTTTTCCTTTCTCTTTTCGTCTTTGCCCCCGGATTTGCCCAGCTCAACCAGGGGGGCGTGACGTCCGCGACGAACTTCTACTTCGCCAGACCGAACGAGTTGACGATCATTGTGAACGTGGTGGGCTTCGTTCAGCGTCCCGGGCGGTACGAGATCGCGAGCACCATCGACCTCATCAGCCTCATGGCGCTCGCGGGGGGAGCAACCGCGGACGGGGCAATGAACGATGTGAAGCTCACGAGGGTGGTGGACGCCGAGGGACGAATCCGGATGCGCGAAATCCACCTAAACCTGGATGAAATGGCCAAGCTCACATCCAGCGAACTCAAGCTTCAACCGGGGGACATCATCCAGGTCGATAAGACCGGCTGGTCATCGTTCCGCGATACATTCACGGTGGTTGTCGGGGCCGCGATCATCACGGGGGCCGTAGCGCAGGTGATCTACGCAACGAGGCGATAAGTCTCTTTCCGTGGACCGATTCTCCAGGGGTGGAGCGCATTGTGCATCAATGAGTCTCAGGGTCCGGCAGAGGAATCACAGAGGCTTCAGGCATGAACTTGGAGTTGGGGGTCGTGACCGTCTGGTACCATGGCTCGGAGAATATCGGCCGCTTCGTGGCCAATCATCGCAGAATCAGTGAGCCCGGTTTCGTTCACGTCCACGTGATAAACCAGTTGGAATCCGCGGCATCGCAGGAACTGCGGAGTGCCTTCCCGGGCGGTGTGTTCATAGACACGGACGACAACATCGGTACATCGGGTGCATGGAATCGGGGAATCGCATTGCTGCTGTCCCGCGGAGTCAACGCCGTCGGCATCTGGAATCCCGATGTGGAATTGGCCGATGATTGTCTCCTGAGACTGGCGACGACCCTTTTTTCGGACAAGACCATCGGCGCCGTGTGCCCGCTCCTTTTTTTTTCCGGGGACAGAGACCAGGTCCAATCATACGGCTGCAGCATAGATCCGGATACCGGCGGGGCAAATCACGACTACAGGGGGGTACACGGCCGGGCGGGGCTTCCACCCTGGCGCGATGCCGGTTACCTTGACGGCGGCACGATGATGATGAAGGCGGAGGCGATTCACAGGGCCGGGGTGTTTGATGAAGAGTTGTTCGTGTACGGGGAAGATGCTGATATTTGCATCCGTGTGAGGAAATCGGGCTTCAGAACGGTGGCCGTTCGTGATGCGCTCGCATGGCACTTTGGCAAAGAACACAGGGAAGACGGACCGCCGCAGCATGAGATCTTCTATCTGACAAGGAACAGGTTTTACCTGGTCAGGAAACATGGCCGCAGGTTTGCATGGACGAGACTGCTCCTGCGCTCGATCTGGCAAATACCCAGGCGGTGCCTGTCGTATGTCTATCACGGGGATTACCGCCTGGTGACCCCGCTCTGGGCCGGGGCATTCTGCGGCGTGTTTGGCATGATGGGGAAAAGAGGCTGGGTCAAGTGAAGGAGCACTGTGAGCGAGAATTGCGCCGATGAGAATAGTGTATTACAGCCGTCCCAATTACATAGACTCTTTTCTCCCGAGAGCGGTTGCTTTAAGCAAAATCATGGAAGTCCACGTATTGGAGGAAATCGCGCCCGAGACCTGGAACGGAGAAATGCGAAACCTCCCATCTGCTCTGCTACAGAACACGATAGTGACGGACGCGGCGGCCGTCGACATGTGCTTTCCCGGAGAGGTTCGACGTTCGCTGCGCGGCTGCGCAAGCTTCGGCCTTGTTCTCCATACCCAGAAAAGGAGCCTGCATCCATCCAGTTGGGTCGTCTCACGCGAGGCAATCCGTTATATCCGGAACCTGAAACCTGACATCCTGCACATTGAGGACATCCAGATGCGGCTTGCGCCCGCGCTGCTGGGGATCAACGATATCCCCGTCGTACTCGACGTGCATGACGTCATACCCCATACGGGAGAGCGAAACTGGCGGCAATCATTGTCGCGATGGCTGACGTTCCGGCGGGCGTCTCACTTCGTCTTCTACAGCCGGTTCAGCATGAACCAGTTCCGGCAACGATACCCTGCCATTCCCGAAAGCAAGCTTTCGTCGATATCGTTCGGGCCCTGTGATCTGCTCGCCCGGGGAAGAACTCGCCCGGTCCCGACCGGGGATCGCCGGGTGCTCCTTCTGGGGAGAATGTCTCCCTACAAAGGAGTTGAATACTTCCTGGCCGCCGCCCGGACCGTCTCCCGAGAAATCGACAATTGTGTGTTCACCATCGCGGGAAAGACCATTGCAGGCTATGATCTTCCGGGCCTTCCGCATCTCGACGGGAATTGCCGGTTTGAGGTCATCAATGAACGGATCCCGGACCAACGAATGGCCGACCTCTTTGACGCAGCGACGGTAGTCGTTTGCCCATACACTGATGCAACACAAAGCGGGATCATCCCCATCGCGTATGCCTTCGATAAGCCGGTGATCGCCACGGATGTCGGCGGCCTGAGTGAGTATGTCTGGGAAGGGCGGACCGGCATCATCGTGCCTCCCCGTGATGCGCATGCGCTGGCGGCGGGGATTGTGTCTGTGCTGTGCGATCGGGCTTTTAGAGAACAGGTCGCCGGGAGCATTCGGCAATTTACAGCCAGTGCACTCAGCTGGGAGAATTCGGCGGCGAAGCTCCTTTCCGTGTATCAGAGCCTTACTGCAGAGGGACGTCCGGCACAGGGATGAAGAGGTATGGCGCAATCCACGCTTAAGACCGATAGTCCAGGGAAGGTACTTTTCGTTACCCCCGGTCTCAATCTGGGCGGATCGGAGATGTTCCTGTTGAATCTCCTCAATCACTTTCACCGGGAGCCCGGGGAGATTATCCTTGTTTCTCTCTCCGGTTCAGGCTATCTGGAAAAAAGACTCGACCCTTCAATCAGTCTGCGAAACATGCCGCGACGCTGGAGGTACGATCTGAGTCCCGCGGCAAGAATCGCTTCGCTCATCAAGCGCAACGACATTGCGACGGTTTTCGCACTCGATCTTTATTCATTTTTCTACGTCCGGTTGGCCTTGATGATAGCGGCACGACGACCGCGCGTCTTTGTATCGCTGCACTCCACGAAGCGCCGGACGGTCTATGAACAGATTCAGTGGTTGATCTATACACGACTCTTGCGGAAAGATGACGTCTTGCTGGGAATCAGCCGCAATCAGGTGAGCTATCTTTCCGGGAAGTACGGCATCCCCCTCGAAAGGTTCATGGTCATCTACAACGGGGTCGATCAGGACCATTGGACGCTTCCCCCCGCGGGATTTGACCGGAAAGAAGCCAGGGCAGGTCTCGGTCTGGGGGAGACCGCCGACGTCATCGTTCAGGTGGCAGGGTTCCGAAGAGAGAAACGTCACGAGGATTCTCTTCGAGCGCTGGCGATAGTGCACGGCGAATCAGACCTGACGCCGCATCTGTTGCTTGTCGGCGCCGGGAGCACGGAAACCGAAGAAAGGCTCCGCGGGAAATCGGCCGAATACGGACTATCATCGCATGTGAGGTTCTGCGGACAACAAAGCGATGTGCGGCCGTTCTACTGGGTTTCGGACCTGTTCACGCTTTCCTCCAACACTGAGACGTTTTCGATCGCAGCGCTGGAGGCAATGTCAACCGGGCTGCCGTGCGTCCTGACCGACGTCGGGGGCGCAAGAGAAATGGTGATCGACGGGACGAACGGTTACACCGTGAGCCCGGAGAATCCGCGGCTGCTTGCCGATGCCTGGATGCGGGTTCTGGGAAGGAAGGCCGATTTTTCTCCGGGGATAATCAGGGAGACAATTGCGAGCCGATTCTCACTGGCTCGCTGTGTGCAATCGTACGAAAAGTTGCTTTTCGAATCATGAAGAACCTTCTGAAGGCAGTCTATACTTTCGGTTTCGAGAAACTCCCCGCACCGGCAAAGAGGCTCCTGTCGTATCTCGAATTCACTCTGGAGGGCGCACCGGCAGTTCGTCATGAGGGCCCGGTTCATTCCGTTCAAAGACTGGGGCGGGGGGCAGTCACTTTTTCAATCGATTTTGAATTGTCATGGGCCTGGCAATATGCGCGGGTACACAATGAATCCTTCGTCGCAAAAGGACTGCGTGAACGGGAGCAGGTCGCAGATTTGATTTCTCAGTTTGAGAGATATCACATAGCCGCGACGTGGGCGACAGTCGGCCATCTGTTCCTGAGTCGATGCTCCAGGGATTTGAGCGGGCTCGCACATCCCGGTATGCCCCGGCTGCAGCCATTTGAATCCAGGCACTGGAGGTTCACAGAGGGCGACTGGTTTCAATTCGACCCCTGTACGGACGTCAGGCGTGATCCATCGTGGTATGCCCCGGACCTGATCGGGGACATTCTTTCCTCCGGTGTCAAGCATGAGCTGGCCTGTCATAGCTTTTCCCATGCAGGATTTGGACCGTATTGCACGGAGGAGGTCGCCGCTGCCGAGCTGGATGCGTGCGTGGAAGCGATGGCCCCGTTCGGCGTGAAACCTTCGACGATCGTCTTTCCTGGAAACGAACCGGGACATTTCCCCGTATTGGCTGAAAAAGGGATACGGATATTCCGGCCGCCTCAAGCCGGGGCAGCCTCTGTCAGTCTCCCGTATCAACGTGAAGACGGCATCTGGGCAGTTCCTGTCTCCGCCGGCATTGACTCCAAACAACGATGGACGCCTCATTTGCGGCTCACACGGCTGAAAAGACTCGTGGATTTCGCCGCGCAACGGGGACTGGCAGCCCACGTCTGGTTCCACCCGTCGATGCCCAAACCCGAGATGCAGAACATTCTGTACCCTCTTCTGGCGTATTGCGCGGAAAAAAGGGAAGAGGGAGTCCTGGATGTATTGACGATGGATCAACTGGCTAAGGCAACCGGTGAAGCCGCCACCTTTTAGCACTCAGGCAACCGGCGGCAGTCACACTTGTTGCATCTTGCGCAGGCCCTGACCGGTACTCAAATGCCAACGCTCCCCCCGGCGCCCCGACTTCTCATGATTGCTCCACTTCCTCCCCCCAATGGAGGCGTGGCACAGATCTCCGAGATGATATTCAAATCAACACTCGCTGAAGAATACGAAATCGTCCTTGTCAACACCTCAAAGCCGCACGAGATCCGGGAAAGAGTCGGCAGAATCGGCATAACAAGCTTCTATTTCCCCCAGGTACTATGGATCAGACTTCTTGTTCAGCTCGTTCGTTTCCGCCCGAAGACCGTCTATGTGGTCTGTTCATCCGATTACAGCTATCTTCGCGACGCCATATTCATGCTTACAGCGAGAGCGGGCGGGGCTCACGTGGTTGCGCATTTTCACGGACGACGACGCGGTTTTCTTTTTGGCGGACGATATGCGATCACGGACTTCCTTCTCCGTCTCACCGTGCCTCTCTTCGACAGAATGATATTCCTTTCCCCCGGACTTCAGCGATCGCTGGTGAGTGCCTTCGGGGCGAAGAAAGGCGAGGTCGTCGGAAATTTCGTCGACATGAGCCTCATGCCGCTCCCGCGCCTGAGCCAGAGAACGGGGAATCAGATAGTCTATGTGGGACGATTGAGCGAGGCAAAGGGGACGTTTGAGCTCATCGAGGCGATGGCGATGCTCGTGAGAAATGGAATCCCGGCATTTCTGCATCTGGTCGGCATCGGTGAGACAAAAATCGAAGAAGAAGTCATCCGGGGGCTCGTCAGCTCAAAGGGGTTGGACGCGATTGTGCAATTCCACGGGATAGTGACCGGGGTGGAGAAGGGCGCGCTGATGGCACAGTCGGACATCTTCGTTCTTCCATCGCGGAACGAGATTTTCCCTGTGACCATTGTGGAGGCATTCGCGGCCGCGTTGCCGGTCGTCAGCACAAATGTAGGAGCCATCCCGGAGATGGTCCTGGAAGGAGCGAACGGCTTCCTTGTTACGCCGCGTGATGCGCATGCACTCTTTGAAAAACTCCGGCTTCTTCTTGAGGACAAGCAGTTAAGAATCCAGATCGCGGAGCGCAATTTTCTTCTCGCCCTGACAGCCTACACCAAGGAATCCGCCATCGCGAAGATCTCCACGATCCTTAAGTCCGTGGGCAGCGCATCCCTTTAGAGAAAGAGGAACCTCATGCTCCAGGTGATTCAATACCAGAAGACCGGGAAGCTGTCCATCGAAGATCTCCCCTCGCCCCGGCTTTATCAAGGGGGGATCCTCGTGCGGAACATGTTCTCGGTTCTGAGTGTCGGAACGGAGCGCACCTCCGTTGAGACGGCACGGGCTTCCCTTCTGGGAAAGGCACGGTCCCGCCCCGACCTTGTCAAACAGGTGATGGACAATGCCAGGCGGGAAGGTGTCCGGGCGACCTACAGCAAGGTGAAGACCCGTCTTGATAACTACAAGGAGCTGGGGTACAGCTCGGCCGGGATTGTACTTGAAAGTTCCGTCCCTCAATTCAAGCCCGGAGACCGGGTCGCATGCGCGGGAGACGCCCATCACGCTGAGGTCGTCGTCATTCCGAAGCACCTCGCGGCCCGGATGCCGGATAATGTGTCGTTCGAGGAAGCCGCGTTCACGACGGTCAGTGCGATTGCACTGCAGGGTGTCCGACAGGCGAATGTGCGAATCGGCGAAAGCGTCGCGGTCATCGGGCTCGGTCTCATCGGCCTTATTACCGTCCAGCTGCTCAAGGCGAACGGCTGCAGGGTGGTCGGTCTTGATATCTCGTCCGCTAACTTCACGACGGCGCGGAAAGTCGGGTGCGATCTGTGCCTCCCGAGCGGGAGAGATGCGCTGAAACGTGTTGAATCGTTCACCCGCGGGTACGGCACGGACGCCGTGATCATCACCGCGGGGACATCTTCCAGTGAACCGGTGGAGCTCGCCTGCCGGTTTTCGCGAAAGAAATCGACAGTTGTCGTGGTCGGGGCCGTCGGCATGAGCATTCCGCGGTCCCCGTTCTACGAAAAGGAACTTGCGCTCACCATCGCCTGCTCCTACGGACCGGGGAGATATGACGCGTCGTATGAATACCAGGGCGCAGACTACCCGATCGGCCATGTGCGCTGGACAGAGAATCGGAACATGGAAGCGGTTCTGGACCTCATGTCCCGCGGCGACCTGGATGTCACGCCACTCATCACGCACCGGTTTCCCATCCGCAGGGGACTTGAGGCCTACGACCTGATCACGGGGAGGGGCAGGACCCCTTCTGTCGGCGTACTCCTTGAGTACCCTGAGAGGGCGTCCGGGGGAGGCACCAGTGCACATTCAAGCAGGGTGACACTCGATCCCTCCAAACGGATATCTACGGAAAGCTCCAGGCCTGCCGTGGCATTCATCGGCGCCGGCAACTTCGCCCAGGCCTACCTGCTCCCCCCGCTGAAGCGGATGAACGTACAGTTGCGCGGGGTGGCAGTCTCCACTCCCGTCAACGCCCGATCGGTTGCCGTGAAATTCGGGTTCGCGTATTGTGCAACCGACCCGGGCGAGATTCTCAATGACAGGGAGACAAATACCGTCTTTATCGCAACGCGGCATGACTCGCATGCCGGGTTTGTCATCGAGGCTCTCAAGCACGGGAAGCATGTGTTCGTGGAGAAACCCCTCGCCGTCACCCGCGAACAAGTGGACGAAATCCGGCGGACCTATAAATCCCGCTCAGACGGGAAGCTGGCTCTTATGACCGGCTTCAACAGGCGTTTCTCCCCCCCCTTCCGGGACATCCGGGAGTTCTTTTCGGGAGAGCCGGCGCCTCTCGTTATCACCTACCGCGTCAACGCCGGGGAACTCCCCCCCGGTCACTGGCTGTATGAGCCCGGCCAGGGGGGAAGGATACTCGGCGAAGCATGCCATTTCATTGATTGCATGGCCTTCCTTACAAATGCCTCCCCAACGCGCGTGTTCGCAGAAGCTCCCGCGGCGGCCACGACGTTGCCGGGGGCCCGGGACAGTGTCAGTGTTACCATCCGGTTTTCGGACGGTTCCGTGGGCAATCTGCTCTACTTCACCGGAGGTGATCCGGCCGTGGGGAAAGAGTTCTGTGAAGTCTCCGGCGGGGGGGGCACAGCCTCAATGAACAATTTCAGAGAGACTGTTTTGTGGCGCTCGGGGAAGAAGAAGAGAATCACGTACGGCGGCGGCAAAGGACATGCTGAAGAGGTTGAGCATTTCATCGGTGTTACAACCGGCGCGCAACAACCGCTGTTGACTGTGCAGTCGATCCTTGAGACATCGAGCGCCACGCTCGCAATCGGCGAGTCTCTCTTAAGGGGGATGCCAGTTGATCTCTGATGCGCCGTCCTTCGAGGTGCTGCATGCCAGCCTGACTCGCCTGGAACAGTACATTTGTGGCTCCAACTATGAGGGTTACGATCCATTTGACGCGCTGCAGTCGGCCATCTTCAAGCTCCCGATTTTAAGAGACCGGAAGTTGCCCAGGTTCGCCGCGCAGCAGATTCTGAGGCGAACACCGTTTAACCTCAGGCCGCTTTTGCTTGTCCCTGCCGGCAGGAATCCCGTGACGTTCGGTCTTTGCCTTCAGGGCTATACCGCAATGGCGCTTGCCTTTCCCCGGGAAAAGGGAGCGTACGATCACAAGGCACGTGCCTGTGTAGATGAAATCGAGGCCCTCCAATCGCGCACGTACAGCGGGGCCTGCTGGGGGTATGACTTTGACTGGGAAGCACGCTATGCCCGAATTCCGGCGTTCACGCCGACAATTGTCGCCACAGGGTTCATCTCCAATGCTCTCTTCAGACACTATCAGGCTACGGGTGAGAGACGCTGTCTCGATCTCTGCAGTGGCGCGGCCCGGTTCGTGATGAAGGACCTGCATAAGACCCGGATCGACGACGCATTCTGTTATTCGTACTCGCCGCTTGACACACAGGCAGTCCTGAATGCAACGATGAAGGGGGCGCGGCTCCTCGCGCAGGTGTATTCGGTGACCCGGGACCCCGCACTGAAGGAGGAAGCCAGGGCAACCGTCCGCTTCGTCATACGTCATCAGCGGGAGAGCGGCGCATGGCCCTACGCGGTCGGCGATGCACGGCGCTGGACAGACAATTTCCATACGGGCTATGTGCTCGATTGCCTGGATGAATACATGAGGCTGTCGGGAGACCGGGAGTTCGAGCCGTCTCTTGCCCGTGGATGGCACTACTACCGGGACCACTTCTTTGAAGAAGCGCAGATCCCGAGGTATTATGACAATTCCACGTACCCGGTCGATTCGACCGCCGCGGCGCAATCCATTCTCACGCTCTGCAGGTTCGGTGAGGCCGACACCGCATTGCGGGTGGGGATGTGGATGATACGCCACATGCAGGACCCTGCCGGCTTCTTCTATTATCAGAAGCACAGATTCTACGTCAACAGAATCTCATACATGCGGTGGTCCAACGCGTGGATGTTTGCGGCACTGGCGGCCCTGCTCAGTAACCTCGTGATGCAGAAATAGCGACCAGCCGGGAGATCGATGAACATCTGGTTTGATATTTCCAACTCACCCCACATCAATCTCTTCGCATCTCTCATCCGGGAGCTAAGGACGCAGCACGAGATCATCATTACATGCCGTCCCCTGGCGAACACCATCGATCTCCTGACGGGTTACGGGTTTGAGTTTGACGTAGTCGGCAAACATTACGGTGCGAGCAAGCTCAGGAAGGCATACGGGTACCCCATCCGCGTTGCGGAGCTTTACGGCTACCTTCGGGGCCGAAAGCCCGACGTGGCGATCTCTCACAGCTCCTTTCATTCTCCGGTTGTCGCCCGGCTTCTTGGCATCCGGGCGATCTATATGAATGACAATGAGCACGCGCTCGGCAATGTTCCGGCGTTCCTCGCTGCGCACACGATCATGATCCCCGAGTATCTTGATATCCGGCGGGTTCTTCGCCAGGGCGCAACAAGGAAGAAAGTGGTTCGGTACCCCGGCGTGAAGGAAGGGATCTACCTGTGGAACTCTTCGGACCTCCATATTCCATCGCGCGCGCCGCTTTTCAGGTCCGATGGAAGGAGAACGGTGTTCGTTCGCCCGGAACCGTGGGCCGCCCAGTACTATTCCGGCAGAGTCAATTTCCTCGGTCCGCTGCTCCTTTCGCTTCGTGAACACGTCAATGTCGTCCTCCTCCCCCGGGGGCGCGAGCAGGCCGAATACTTCCGGAAAGACGCATTTAACGGAATCACCGTTCTCGAGGCCGCGCTGGGACTTGCCGACATTGTCCCGTCCTGCGACCTGTTCCTCGGTGCCGGAGGCACTATGACGCGGGAGATGGCGGTCCTGGGCATCCCCACGATCTCGGTCTATCAATCCGCGCTGCTCGACGTGGACAGGTATCTCATCAGCAATGGCCTGTTGATGCATTCCCCGGAGATAACGGGAGAAGGGGTTTTGCGCTTCCTGGAGAATACCGGGAGAAAGGGGCCCAACCGCGCTCTCCTTGACAAAGGAAGACGGGCCTATGACCTCGTCAAGCACACTCTTCTTGAGGAGGTTCAAACACCGTGACGATCTGCACAATCCCCTATGCGAGGAGATGCGTATTGTGATCAACGCCGGCATTATAGGTCTCGGGAAGATGGGCCTCTCCCACTATGCGATCCTCAACACACATCCGGAGGTCCGACTCGCCGCCGTGTGTGATTCGACCCCCTTCATGCTCACCGTCCTTCAACGCCATGCGAAGGGGCAGGTCTTCTACGCGGATTACAGGAAGATGATCGACGAACAGAACCTGGACTGCGTAGTCGTATCGACACCCACCGTGACACATGGGGCAATAGTCCGCTACGCCCTGGAACGCAATATCCATGTCTTCGTAGAGAAGCCGTTCTGCCTGACTCTCTCTGAAGGGGAAGAGCTGACCCGGCTCGCACAGGGCCGGGGACTCGTCAATCAGGTGGGCTACCATAACCGGTTCATCGGAGCGTTCAACGAAGTGAAACGTCTCGCGGACCTGGGGGCCATCGGCGAGGTGTATCACTTCCATGCGGAAGCTTACGGGCCGGTCGTCATGCATCCGCCAAAGGCAAGCTGGCGATTCCGCCGTTCAGAGGGGGGCGGATGCCTCTACGACTATGCCTCCCACATCATTAATCTCGTCAATTACCTCTTCGGCATGCCTTCCGGTGCTTCCGGCACGGTTTTGCAGCGGGTGTTTTCCCGTGACGTGGAGGACGCCGTCTATGCCACGCTAGCCTATGCAAACGGCCGGAGCGGCCAGCTTTCCGTGAACTGGAGTGATGACACGTACAGGAAAATGACGAACCGCCTGTCCCTGTGGGGGAACCGCGGCAAGATCTATGCCGACCGCCAGGAGTGCCGCATCTACCTGAGGGAAGAAAATGAATCACTCGCTCTGACGCAGGGGTGGAACATCCGCTATACCACCGACCTTACCCCTCCTGTCGATTTCTACCTCCGGGGCGAAGAGTACACCGCTCAACTGTGGTATTTTGTCCGCTGCATCGCAGAGAAGCGCCCTGAGAACGTGAATTCCTTTGAGAGCGCCCTNNCGTTCATGTGCACCACTCACGACCGCATCGGGCAGGTCTGTGAGTACGTGCGCGCACATCCGTCGGAGTTCAAGGACTTCGTCTTCTACCCGGGGATGCCGTATGCACACAAATATGCGAATGCCGTAACGGAAGACGGAATGCTCGGGGCACTGAAGAAATTTATCCCGGGATCAATGCTCGGCACGCTCATGCGCGGCGGCAAAGCCGTTGCCACCATGGACACAGTCGCATTGATGAAGCTCCTCGTTGACGCCGAGATGAAGATGTTCAAGGGGCTCCGCACCGATGTCATCTTCATTCAGAATGTCGTTACGGACCTCCTCCT